>DATKRX010000054.1:0-15861 GCA_035531915.1 Gaiellaceae bacterium
CGGCGGCCCGCGAGGGTCTAGGCCCGCCCGGCACGATGCAGCTGGGCGTAGATGTCCCGGGCCGTCTTTGCCGGAACGCCCGGAACCCCTTCGAGCTCCTCCGCGCTCGCGGTCAGCACCCGCTCGGCCGACCCGAAATGGCGCAGGAGCGCGCGACGGCGCACGGGACCGACCCCGTCGAGCTGGTCGAACATCGACTCGCGCGCGGCCGAGTCTCGCCGCTGCCGGTGGAAGGAGATCGCGAACCGGTGCGCCTCGTCGCGGATCCGTTGCAGTAACTGCAGCCCCGACGAGGTCTCCGGGAGCACGACCGGGCCTGGGAGCCCGGGGACGAACACCTCCTCGACCCGCTTGGCGAGCGAGATCACCGCCACCCGCGGCAGCTCGTATGCCTGCATCGCGGCGAGCGCCGCCGCGAGCTGGCCCTTGCCGCCGTCGATCACGACCAGGTTCGGGGTGGCCGCGAACGACTCGTCGTAGTCCTCTGCGCCGACGCCGGCCGCGAGCCGTCCGAACCGGCGCGCCACCACCTCGGCCATCGCGGCGAAGTCGTCCTGCCCCACCTGGCCACGCACGGCGAACTTGCGGTAGTGCGCCTTCTTCGCGACGCCGTCCTCGAAGACGACCATCGAGCCGACGATCTCCTGCCCCTGCGTGTTGGAGATATCGAAGCACTCGATCCGGAGCGGCAGCGATTCCAGGTTCAGGACCTCGCGGAGCTCCTCGAGCGCCTCGACGCGGCGAAGGCGCTTCGTCTCGGCGACCAGTGTCTCCGACGAGAGTGCGAGCTCGGCGTTGCGCTGGGCGAGGTCCTGCAGGCGCCGCTTCTCGCCGCGCTCGGGCGCGCGCAGCTCGACCCGCGAGCCGCGCACGTCGGTGAGGAACGCCTCGAGCGTCCCGAGGTCGCCGAGCCCCCGTGGCACGAGGATCTGCGGTGGAAGCGAGGACGCGGCACCGTAGTACTCGATGCAGAAGCTCTCGAGCACCTCGAGCGGATCGGCGCCGGCCGCGTTCTCGAGGTGGAAGGAGTAGCGGTCGACCATCCGACCCTCGCGCAGCGGAAACACCTGCACAGCTGCGCGTTCGCGGCCGACGGCGAGCCCGATCACATCGATCGTGCCGATCGAGGCGCGCTCCACCGCCTGCCGCTCGGCCAGGCGCTCGACCGCGTGCAGGCGGTTGCGGTAGCGCGCCGCGTCCTCGAACCGCTCCTGGGAGGCGGCCTCGCGCATCTGCCTCCCGAGCTCGGCACGGATCGGCCGGTCGTTCCCGGACAGGAACTCGACGACGCCGTCGATCACCTCGCGGTAGGCCTCCTTGGACACATACCCGACGCAGGGCGCGAGGCAGCGCTCGATATGGAAGTCGAGGCACGGGACGCCGCTATGGCGCCCGGGCTTCGGCCCCTCACAGGGCCGATAGCGGAACACGCGGTTGAGGACGTCGAGGGTCTCGCGTACCTTTTTCGCGTTCGCGTACGGGCCGAAGTAGAGGACGCCGCGGCGGTGACGCTTGCGGGTGAACATGACCCGCGGATACTCGTCCTCGAGGGTGACCGCGATGTACGGGAATGACTTGTCGTCGCGGAGGCGCACGTTGAACGGCGGCCGGTGACGCTTGACGAGGTTCTGCTCGAGATGGAGCGCCTCGACCTCGGTGCCCGTGACGATCGTCTCGATCCGGGCGACCCGCTCGACGAGCGTGTCGATCCCGAGTCGGTTATCGCTTCGCCCGGCCTGGAAGTACTGGCGCACGCGCGACCGCAGCGACTTTGCCTTCCCGACGTAGAGCACCGCGTCCTCGCCGTCGCGGAAGAGGTAGACGCCAGGCCCTGCGGGGAGGAGCCTCAGCTCGGCACTGACCTCGTCGGACGGCACCGCTTGAGCGTACCCCCTGGAAAAGCGGCCCCCGCTCGTGATCGAATGTGAGGCAATCCGGCGGTTTGCGATCGGCGGCGCAGCCTTACTCCTCGCAGACGCTTGCGCTGTCGTGCTCCCCGGCGGGCTCGGTCGAGGCTGCGGCCAAGTGGGCCGACCCGGGCGGGAACATGGCGCTCGCGACGCTCGCCGGCTTCCGGGTGGTCGTGATCAGCTCGGTGTGGCAGCGGCCGCGCACGACGCCCACCACACACCCGAGCTAGAGGCGTTCCGACGGGCGATCTGACAGCGGGAGAGCCGGACGGCATCCAGGCGATCGTGGCCGTGTACTCCTTCGGCGCCGATACGCCGCTCACGCGCCGCGACCGGGCGGAGTTGATTGCGTACGCCGCCTCGATCCTGCGGGCATTCCCGGAGCTGCACACGATCAGCATCGGGAACGAACCGAACTCGGGCGACTTCTGGAGCCCCAGTTCGGCGCGCACGGATCGGACGCACATCCGAAGCAGAGCCTGCGGCGCGTCTCCGGCGAGCCGGCCGCCGGGGAAGCCGGCACCGTACGATGTCCGGGATGAGCGAGCTCGCCTCCCGCAGCCTCAGCGGCATCTCGTCGAAGGCCTACCAGCATCCAGCCGACCGGGCAGCGACGGCGGCGCTCCAAGCGATCCCTGGCCTCGACGCCGTGATCCGCAAGCTGATCGAGTTGCGCTACGAGCGCGCCTTCCGGCAGAGCCTGATGGCGCGTGCGGTGCGCGTCGGGCCCGACCAGCTCCCCACCGTCTGGTCGAAATGGGAAGACGTGGTCAAGACGCTCGACCTCCCTGCTTCCTACGATCTCTACGTCACCTCGTTTCCGATCGCGAACGCGGCGGCGATCGGGTCGGAACGGCCGATCGTCGTCCTCAACTCGGCTTCGATCACACTGTTCGACGAGCAGGAGCTGCACACGGTGCTCGCGCACGAAGGAGGGCACATCCTCTCCGACCACGTGCTGTATCAGACCGCGCTCCTGATCATGCTGCAGCTCGTACCGCTCGGGCGCACCCCCACGCTCGCGGGTCTGCCGACGATCGCGATCCGCTCCGCGCTGCTCGAATGGTTCCGCGCGGCCGAGCTCTCGGCCGACCGGGCCGCGACGCTCGTCAATCGAGACCCGGTCGTCACCTCGCGGACGCTGCTTGTGCTGGCGGGCGGCCTCCCGTCGAAGGAGCTCGACGTGAACGCGTTCCTCCGCCAGGCGCAGGACTACCACGACTGGGAGTCGGGCTGGGACCGTCTCTCGCGCCTGACCACCGAGCTCAACCTGACGCACTCCTCCCCGGTACGACGGGTCGCGGAGCTGATGAGCTGGGTGCGCTCGGGCGACTACGACCGGATCGTCGGCGGCACCTACCGGAAGCGAGACGAGAAGGTCGATGCCGGCGCCGAAGCCGAGGAGGCGTTCAAGCACTATCGCGAGCGCTTCCAGCGGATCTTCGAGGACACCGGCGAGAGCATCGGGAACGTCGGCGAACGCATGTCCGACTGGGTGCAGCGGATCAAGCGGTAGCCGGACGAAGCCCGAGCCCGAGCCCCGAGAGTGGCTCGAGCGGCCGTCGCTTGGGCTCAGGCGAGCAAAACCGGGCAGGTAGAATGCGGTCATGAGCGAGCAGCCCGCCGGCCAGTACGTCACCTACACGTTCTTCAAGGCTCGGCCGGAGTGGCGCCGCTTGCCGATCGACGAGCGCGAGGCCTGCAAGGACGCCTTCGCGGAGGCAGTCGAGGAGTTCGCGCCGCGCTTCGACACGCTCAACACCTATTCGACGACCGGCATCCGGCCCGACTGCGACTTCTTCTTCTGGAAGATCGCGCAGCGCTACGAGGACCTGGGCGAGTTCGGCGCCGCCCTGAACGCGACCCCGCTTGCCGGCTGGGTCGACGTCACCTACAACTACCTCGCCACCACAAAGCCCTCGCAATACACGAGCGCCCGCCGTGCACGCAAGATCATCCCCAAGGGCTCGCCCTACCTCGTCGTCTACCCGTTCGTGAAGCTGCGGCCGTGGTACATGCTGCCCGAGGAAGACCGTCAGCGAGCGATGGACGAGCACATGCGGATCGGCCACGAGTTCACCACGATCCACAACCACACGACCTACTCGTTCGGGATCGACGACCAGGAGTTCATGACCGTCTTCGAGTGCGACGAACCGGCCGACTTCATGCATCTGATGCTGACGCTACGCGAGTCCGAGGCGTCGAAATACACCGAGCGCGACACGCCGATCTTCGTTGGCCAGATGATGGATGTCCGCGCGGCGCTCGACCGCCTCGACGGCGTCGGCGCCCGCGTCGAAGCCTGAGCATCAGGCGACAGGGGCTCGCACAGCCGAGAGCGCTCATTCCACTGGGGACGGCGGTCGTCGGAAGGGTGGCCCGCTCGAAACAAGTAGCGCCCCCCGAGATGGCTGCCGAGCCCTTCCATGCCCGCTCTGACCGTACACGCATCATCAGGCCCGCTCACGCCGCGCGAGAAGAACAGGGATTGGCCCCTTCCGAGGCGGCGAAGTCCGTGCCCGCCAGCCTGCCGCTCGCTCTTCCTGGCGTTAGGGGCCTGCCGTTTGCTGACGATTTCCTGTCCACGTCGACGAGTCGACAAGAGAGAAGATTGACGGCGTCGGTCGTTGCAGCTCAGCTGTAGCGGTGCTGCTCGCGCCACGTTCGCACGCCTGCATAGACGCAGGCGGCGGCGACGAGGAAGAACGCGAGCAGGTCGCGGCCCGAGAGCGATCTCGCGAAGAACCAGCCGAGGTCGACGAGGAAGAGCGCGACGGCCGCGTAGAAGACGCGCTGCTGGAGTGCGGGCCAGAGGGCGATCTCGCGGCGGCCGAAGTCGCGCCACAGGAGGTAGGCAGCGACGGCGATCGCGATGAAGAACGCGAACCTGACGAGCTCGGCCGCGGTCACGAGCGACTGCTCCTGATCGAGCGCGACGATCGCGACCGAGACGACCGCGATGATCGCCATGCCGCGCCAGAACGGTGAGACGTTCCTCATGTCGCCGTCATGTAGGCGCGAACGCCGAGCGCAGCTGCGAGCAGCATCGCGAACCCGAACCAGAGCAGGCGCGCGCGGGGGTCGGAGGGAGCGTAGAGCCAGGGCGCGAACGCGCAGAGCAGCGCGAACGACCCGTAGGCGTAGTGGAGCCGGTCGGCGGCGCGCTTGTGCTCGGCGAGCAAGATCAACCCGAAGAGCACCTGAGCGACTACGAGGGTCTGGGCGAGCGCGAGCACGTGCGTCACTCCGCGACCTGCCCCGCGCCGACGCGCAACGAACGCCGTCAGGCTCCCGGCCGCGCAGAGCGCGATCACGAGGACGGCGTTGATGTGGTGGACGCTAACCATCGTGAACCCACCCTAGCGAGAGGACGAAACGCCGTCGAGGACGGAAAATCCTTCCCCGTTTCGAGCTCGCGCGCAGACGACGGCGACACGCGAGCGCCGTTCGGTCGTGAGCCTCCCTCACCGGCCTCTCATAGCTGCGCTGGTACAACGTTGAAGGAGCTAACGCCTCGAGGAGGTAGGAACGTGAACGTCTTCCGTCGTCTTTCGTCCCGTGCTCTGGCCACCCTGATCGCAGCTGTCGCGGCAGCCGGAGCAATCGTCGCCTTCACGGCTGTAACGGCATTCGGCGGTGGTGGTTCGACCCCGGCAGCGGAGCCGCTCTCCCAGGCGGTGCACGACGCGCTGACGGCCGCGCCGGTCGACGGTGTCACCGCACGGATCTCCTTCAGTGACAACCTGCTCGGCTCGAGCGCGCTCGGGATACTCGGCGGCTCTGGCTCCCCGCTTCTGTCCGGCGCGTCTGGCCGGCTCTGGCTGACGAACGACGGTCACCTCCGGCTCGAGCTCCAGTCGGACGCCGGCGATGCCCAGATCGTCTACGACGGCGCCAACCTCACCGTCTACGACAGCTCCTCGAACACCGCCTACAGCCTCGCGCTGCCCGCGCCGGCAGCCTCGGCAACGCCGGGGCAGCCGCCCTCGCTGCCCGAGATCGATAGCGCTCTGACCCAGCTCGCCGGCCTGGCCGACGTGTCGGGCGCGACCCCGGGAAACGTGGCGGGACAGCCCGCGTACACCGTCAAGGTGTCGCCGAGTGCCAACGGCGGCCTCGTAGGTGGCGCGGAGCTCAGCTGGGACGCGATCACCGGCGTGCCGCTCCACTTCGCGGTGTTCGCCAAGGGCGACAGTTCAGCGGTGCTCGACCTGACGGCGACCGATATCACTTATGGGGCCGTCCCGGCTTCGGACGTGAACATCTCGCCCCCCGCGGGCGCCAAGCTCGTGACGCTGACGCTCCCGAACAGCGGCGCCGGCAGCGCAGGCTCGACTCCGGTCACTGGGCTCGACGCGGTTGCTGCGGCGGTGCCGTTCAAGCTGGCTGCGCCGGACACGCTCGACGGCCTGGCGCGAGGCGAGGTGCGCCTCACCGGGACAAGTGCCGACCCGGGCGCGCTCGTCACCTACGGGGAGGGTCTGGGCACGATCGCAGTCAGTGAGCACGGCGCCGACAGGCCGGCCACGGGCCCGCTCGACCAGCTTCCCTCTGTCTCGATCGGCGCCGCGAGCGGTCACGAGCTCGTGACCGCGCTCGGGACCGTCCTCACGTTTTCGAGCGGCGGAGTCTCCTACACGGTCGCAGGGTCGGTCACGCAGGCCGATGCCGAGGCCGCGGCGCACGCTCTCACATCCTGAGCGGGCTGGCCGCACAACCGGTTGCGGCGCGCGGCCTCGCAAAGCGTTTCGGCGAGATCGTCGCGGTCGACGGCGTCAATCTGACCGTCGACGCGGGCGATGTTTACGGCTTCCTCGGGCCCAACGGCGCCGGCAAGACGACGACACTGCGCATGTTGCTTGGCCTGATCCGTCCGAGCGCGGGGACGGTGAGAATTTTCGGCCGCGACCCTCTGATCGAGGGCGCCCGCGCCCTGGACGGGGTCGCCGGGTTCGTCGAAGGGCCGCGCTTCTACCCGTACCTGAGCGGCCGCACGAACCTCGAACTGCTGGCAGCCTACGATCGGCTCGGGGCGGGGCGGCCCGAGCTCGACGCCGTTCTCGACACGGTCGAGCTGCTCGACAGGGCGAAGGATCGCGTCGGCGGCTACTCGCACGGGATGCGACAGCGCCTCGGGATCGCGGCCTCGCTGCTGCGCACGCCGAAGCTCCTCCTACTTGACGAGCCGGCGACCGGGCTCGACCCGGCCGGCATGCGCGACATGCGCGCACTCGTCCGGCGGCTCGCCACCGAGGGAATGACCGTCCTCCTCTCGAGCCACCTGATGAGTGAGGTCGAGGAGCTCTGCAACCGCGTCGCGATCATCTCGGCCGGCCGGATCATCCGCGAGAGCACGCTGCGCGAGCTGCTCTCGACCGCCACCGGAAGCTACCGGCTCGAGGTGACCGACGCGCCCCGGGCCCGGGCGCTCTGTGAATCGCTGGCGGTGAAGGTCGCACCCGGGCCCGGAGACCTCGTCTTCAGCGCCCATCCCGATGAGGTCGCGACGCTCTCGATCGCCCTTGGCAAGGCGGGGATCGGGATCTTCAGCCTTGTCGCGGCGGGCGCCTCGCTGGAGCAACTCTTCCTCGAGCTCACCGAGGGCGATCCCCCCGCAGTGGCGGAGGTCGCGTGATCGGGGGCGCGCTCGTCGTCTACCGCTGGGAGCTGCGCAAGCTGGTCTCCCAGAAGCGCGCCTACCTCGGGCTCGGCGCTGCGACGGCCGTGCCGATCATCTTCGTCGTCGCGCTGACCCTGCAGAAAGGGCAGCCGAACGACGTCGCCTTCGGCCGCTATGTGCGGGAGTCCGGGCTCGCCATCCCACTCGTGCTGCTGCTCTTCGGCTCGATCTGGCTCTTTCCGCTGATCACGGCTCTCGTCGCGGGCGACATCATCGCCTCCGAGCACCACAACGGGACGATGAAGACGATCTTCACCCGATCACTCGACCGTGGGCAGATCTTCACCGGGAAGGCCGCGACGGCGCTCACCTACGCACTCGCGGCGCTGCTGACGATGGGGGCGACCGCGGTCATCGCCGGCACGATCAAGTCCGGCTTTCACCCGCTCATCTCGCTCTCCGGGACGCGCGTCTCGGCGCCTCGGGCGCTCGGGCTCGTGGCGGCCAGCTTCGCCGTGTATCTGCTTCCGCTGGCGGCGATCGCCTGCTTCGGCCTGTTCCTCTCGACGCTGACCCGCAACAGCGCCGCAGCGGTCGTCGGCACGCTGATGTTCGCTCTCCTGATGCAGCTGATCGGCATCCTGCCCGGCCTCGGGGGGCTCCAGCCGTATCTCCTGACCACGCAGTTCCAGGCCTGGCAAGGGTTCCTGCGCGTTCCCGTCGACTGGGCGCCGATTGTCCGCGCAGCCTGGCTCACGGCCGCCTACGCGTTGCCGCCGCTCTTTGCTTCGTACCTGCTGTTCCTGCGAAGCGACATCACAGGCGAGTGATGCTCCGCGCGAGCTCATCCGTGGCGCACACCCGGTCGGTCCGCTCGAAGCCGGATGCTGGCAGGACGGTCGGGCGCCGGGCCGGCCGAGCTGACACGGCCGGCACAGTCGGCGGCTCGAGCTATCCGCGTCGCCCGGACGTCCCGCTCGCGGCACGGTTTTACTTCGCCCCTCCGGCTCGTGGGGATGGCCCGAGCGGATCGGGTCACCGACGTGGCCTCGCCGCGCCGCCGAAGCTCGACCGCGTGCGGATCGTGCCGGTCCGGGCGGCGCGCTACGGTTGGGACCGTGTCTCGCCGGAGAAGCGCTGCTGCGCTCGTTGATATCGTCGTCGGGCCGGCGTCGAATGGGCCAGCACGCGCTGAGCGATCGGCGATCGGCGCCCATCCTTCGCTGCTCGCCGACCCTCCCCCGGCCCACAGTTCGAGCGTCGCCAGCTCGGGTGCCGGCGCTGGAGGATCGGCGGTGACCGTCGAGTCCTCGCCCTACCCCCCACCGCACGCCGTGCCGCGGCGGGAGCTTGCCGCGGCATCGCTTCTGACCGCGGCCGGGGTGGCGCTGCTCTACACCTACGGGCCGGCGCCGGGTGACGCGCCTGCACACCTCTACAGGACCTATCTCGTCCAGCACGGGATTCTGCTCTGGGACAACCTCTGGTACGGAGGCCAGTACCCGCTCGCCTCCTACAGCCTTTTCTATTACCTCCCGGCGGCGGTCGTTGGGAACCTTCCGCTCGTGATCGCTGCTGCGATCGCGTCTGCGCTCCTGTTCACGTCGATCGCCCTGCGGGAATGGGGCCGGGTGGCGTACTGGCCAAGTCGCGTGTTCGGTGTTCTCGCCGCCGCTCCCCTCTTTACAGGCCTGTACAGCTACACGGTCGGTTTCGCGACGCTGCTCGGCGTTTTGCGGGCGCTGCAGAGCGGGCGAATCTGGCTGATGGTGGTGCTGGCGGTTCTCACGCTCGGGTTGAGCCCGCTTGCGTTCGTCTTTCTGTGCTTGTTGCTGCTCGCAGTCGCCCTGAGCAAGCGCCGGATCGACCGGAGGGCCTTGGTGGTCGGAGGCGTGCTTGCCTCGATCTCAGCGCTTGAGGTCGGCGTCCTGCTCTTGTTTCCGAGCACGGGGGACTACCCGTTCCACCTCATAAACCTGGTCGGGATGCTGATCGTGTGCAGCCTAGGCGTCGCGGTCGCTCGACGGGCAGCGCGCGCACAGACGCTCGCGGTGTTCTTTGCCATCTGGGGCATCGGCAGTGTGATCGCCTACGTGGTCCCTTCCCCCGTCGGCGGAAACTGGTCGCGGCTGAACGCCTTCGTCTTCCCGCTGATGTTGCTCACGGCGGCGCTCGCCCACTTCCAGCCGCGCTGGCTCGTCGGCCTGGGGCTCGTGAGCGCGCTCGCCTACAACCTCATCCCGTACGCGTTGCTGATCCCGCTCCGCGCCGACAACCGGCCCGCGAGCGTGAAATTCTGGACGCCGACGCTCACTTTTCTTCGCCACAACGAACCGGCCGACTTCCGCGTCGAGGTCGTTCCCACGGCGGCGCACTGGGAGGCCTACTGGCTCCCACGCTCCGGTTACGCGCTGGCCCGCGGCTGGTACGAGCAACTCGACTCTTCCGCCAACCCGGTCCTGTACCGCTCGACGCTGAAACCGGCTGTTTATCGGGCCTGGCTGAGGAGGATGGGAGTCAAGTACGTCGTGCTGCCCGCAACCGTCCTCGATCCTGAGGGCGGCCCCACGGAAGCGCGCCTTCTCACAACCGGGGCGGCCGGCCTGATAGCCGTCTTTCGAAGCCCGACTGCGACGATCTACGCGCTCCCCCACCCCACCCCGCTCCTGACGGGGCCGGGAGCGGCCGAGATCACCACGGATGGCCACGAGTCGATCCGGGGCACGGTCGCGGCACCGGGGGACTACATCCTCCGGTTCCGGTACACCCCGTACTGGGCGATCCGCCCGATTACCAGCTGCATCTCCCGTCGCAAGGATGGAATGACCGAGCTGGTCGTCCGGCACGCCGGCGCCTTCGAGATGCAGATCTCACAGCAGCCCGAGCAGGTGCTCGAGTCCGCGTTCTCGTTCGGCGACAACCACTGTGAGAAGGTCGCCGGAGGCTGAATGACGTTCTTGGCGCTTTACTGCATATCGACCAGGCCCGAGCAAGCTCCCGATCATCGAGCGGATGTTCGTGCCGTGGGCGAGATCGTCACGGCGGCTGCTTCGTCGTCACGCTTCCTTCCGCCTGAGCGGGTCGACCCGGGTCGACGAGGCGCTCGGAGATCGCTTCGCCGATCGCGGTGGCTGGAATCTCGATCGTTTCGCGGTTCGTGGACGGCGATCGCTGGTCGAGCGCCCGGGCAAGGGATCAGCGCAGGATGCCCGTATACCCGAGAGAATACCGGCCGGGTTGGGGCCAGACGCACAACCCGTGCGGACCTTGCCCGACCGGGATCTTCGCGAGCAGCCGCCCCGTCTGGGTCGAGATCGCGTCCACCACGCAGTTGTAGCGGCCGGAGACCCAGAGCACCCGGCCCTTCGCGCCGCCCACCCCCCGCTTGGGAGGTTGCACGGCCCGCTTCCCACCACCCGAGGTGATCACCGCTACCGCAGCGACGAGCAGCACGAAGACGACACCGATCAGCCGCCGACGAACAACCCGTCGCTTCGCGACGGTCCCGGCGGTCGACGGGGCTACCGACTCACTCACGGAAACGAACGCTCATCCGGCATTCGCAGCCAAGCGCTTTCGCTCTCGATCAAGGACCACGAACGCTCGTGCGAACGCCCCGAGGCTGCGGTGCTCGCCTGAAGCAGAGGAAGCCCACGGGCTTGCCGAGGCACTCGAAGGCGAGAGGTCACGACTCGCGCTCGGGCCCGTCGCGGGGCGCAGGCCAGCCCGATACGATCGCTCCGTCCCGAGGGCGAGACGGAGGTTTCTCCTTCGCCCTCGCAGACACGGGAGGCTCTGCCACCCCAACGGCTCGATGTGCCGAGGAGATCGTGGTTACTGATTGGAAGCGTGCTTCAGACTTCATCGTGCCGAGCGATCTGGGCGAGCCGGTGAGGCCTTCGGAGTCTAGAGGCAAGCCGACGGTCGGTTACTTCTACCCAGACCGCAACGCCCGCGCGAGTTGCGCCCGCACCCGGCCTGTCAGTCGGCTCATACCTTCCCTCTTTTTCCCCACGCCCGCCACGCCGATCGCCGCAGCAGCCACCCGCGTCGGACCGCCTACTCGTTCCGCTCGACTTCCCCGCCCCGGCTCGTGCACACGTTTGGCCGTTGCGGCACCCGATCTAGCCGACGCCGTGGGACCGATCTCGGACGTGCAGTCCTCCAGTCTGATCCACCGCCTGAGGACCGCGTTGCAGAAAATCCCTCGCGTCGTGATCGAGAACCGGTTGGATCGGCTCTTACGCCTCTCATGCCTCGTTCACGTGCGTTACGTCCAATCCGCTGGGATGCGCAACCCCGCTCACAGGCCGGAGCCGGCACCGAAAGCCAGATTCCCCCGGCTGGGGCGGCGGGTCACCGTGCTCGCGCTCGCGGTTGGTATCGCGATCGAAGCGGCGGTTCTTTCGGCTCCGCATGCCGGCGCGGCGGTGTCGCACCGAGCCGCGTTCCCGTCGGCAACCCCGCCCTCCGCACCGGAGCATCCCGGACCGATCGCGCTGCTCATCCACCCGCGGCTGCCGGGCGAAGGGCTCTGGCACCCGGGGAGCTTCGTCGTCGGCGGCTCGGCGCCGATCCAGATCACGACGTTCCGGCCCGATCCGGCGAACCCCGGGGTGGTCGCATATGTTGCCTGGATCGACCACACACGAACTCGGTTGGCGCTCTACCCCGGCTATGCGGACCCGCCCGTCGCCTCGCCTCGCGGCTCCGGCGAGATACCCAGCGGCGAGCGCTGGCGACTCCTGGCGACGTTCAATGGTGGGTTCAAGTGGACATCGGGGCTGGCCGGGTTCCTGATCAACGGTCGCGCGGACGAACCGCTTGTACGCGGGCTCGGGACGGTCGTCGCCCACCCGGACGGCCGAGTCGACATCGTCCGCTGGCACGGGCCGGCGACCCTGCGCACCCTGACGCTCGCCCGGCAGAACCTGCCGCTGATCGTCGACGGCGGGAAGCCGAACCCGGGCATCGGTGACGTCTCGATGTGGGGAGCGACGCTCGGTGGAGGAGCCACCGTCTGGCGCACGTCGCTTGGGATCGACCGCCATGGCAACCTGCTCTTCGCGGCCGCCGATCAGCAGACGCCGGCCTCCCTCGCTGCACTGATGATCCATATCGGGGCCGTGCGCGCAGTCGAGCTCGACATCAATCCGGAGTGGGCCTCCTTCAACGGGTACGCGAAGCGCGGCGGGCGCAACCCGATCAAGCTCGTCCCTAACCCGCAGCAGAGCGCCTACCGCTGGCTCTCTCCTGACAGCCGCGATTTCTTCGCCGTCTACACCCGCGCCGGGAGCGGAGCACTCGTTCCGTTCCACTGAGCGGCTCCGGCTTCGGCGGGCAGCCCTGACGGCCGTCGCGGTCGTCGCACTGGCGCTGTGTGCGAGCTCGGCGGGCGCCGGCCCGGGGGGCAAAGCCACCTTCGCGGTCGGCTTTCGCACGCTGCGGTTCGTCGATCGCACGCGCGTGATCCATCTGCCCGACGGGCAGACCGAACCGCGGACGCTCGTCACCTACGTCCGCTACCCGGCCGTTGGGCGCCCGGGTGGAGGTGACCTCGTAGGGGCGCCGCCCGCGCGGGCGGCAGGCCCCTTCCCGCTGATCGTATTCGGCCACGGTTTCGCGGTCACGCCGGCCCCGTACGCGGACCTGCTGCGGGCGTGGGTGAGAGCCGGTTACGTCGTCGCGGCGCCCGTGTTCCCGCTCGAGAACGCCGACGCGCCCGGCGGGCCGAACGAGACAGACCTCGTCAACCAGCCGGCCGACATGCGGTTCGTGATCGCGCGCCTCGTTTCCGCGAGCAACTCGCACAACGGGCCCCTGCACGGGCTGATCGACGAGAGCCGGATCGCGGTCGCCGGCCATTCCGACGGTGCCGAAACGGCGCTGCTCGCCGCCTACGACCCAGCCCACCACGACGCGCGGATCCGCGCTGCCGTGCTCCTCTCCGGCGCCCAGATACCCCCGGGTGGGATTGCGTTCCTGCACCCGACCGCCGCGCTGCTGGCCACGCAGGGGACGGCCGATACGATCAACCCGCCCTCGATCACGAACGCCTTCTACGGCGTCGCTCCGCGCCCGAAGTTCCTCCTCAGGCTGCTCGGCGCCGAGCACCTTCCGCCGTATACCGTCGAGCGGCCACAGCTGTCGGTCGTCGAGCGCGTCACGATCGCGTTCCTCGACCATTACCTGAGAGGGAGCCCGCTTCGGCCCCTGCTCGACGCAGGCAACGTTCCCGGAGTTGCGACGCTCCTGTCGGATCCTTAGAGGCTCGAGCGGGCGGGCCCCAGGCCGCCCGAGTCGAGGCGGTCGCCACCGGCACGGGGCGCGCCGAGCGAGGGACGCCGTCGGCGGAGCTGATCGGGATGCGATGAGCGCCGCGCCTGGGCGTTGCCGAGCTCCACCGCCCCCGCGAGGCACGCGGCGAGGAGCGCTCGGCACGCGAGCCTGAGGCGACTCATCCGCTCGGTCCGGGGATCGCTCGAGCTCCGCGGGGTGCCTTCGTCTCCGGCCTGGCCGCGCACGTCGCGCTGCTCGCGGTCGCATACCCGTCTAGCGCTCTCCCACACGGGTTGAGAGCTCGCCGGTCGACCCGGGCTCGCTGCCCAGACACCTGCCCTCCCTTGCGCCCGGACGCCCCTTTCACGCCCGGATGGTCGATCTCTGGCGCGGCTCGTCTCCGACTCGGTCACGACAGCAAGGCCCGCGTTCTTCCCGCTCGGCGCCTATCGCCAGTTGAGACAGATCGTCGATCCATGCTCCGACTACCGACTGCGACTCCTCGGCAACTCTCGGCTCGACATCCACGCCGTGCACGAGCTCCTCGGGGCGACGAGCTCGAGCGCGACGCTGCTGCGGGTCGAGATCGCGAGGGAGTGGTCTCGCCCGGTTACTGCTACAACCGCGTCGGATACTGGCATGCTCCCGGCGTACGCCTCGTGTACGAGGCGCACGGGCAGGTGCGGTCGGTCGGCATCTGCTCGTTCATCTCCTGGGGGGCGAGTGGTATGTCGTGCAGACTCGCCGTCTATTACACCCGGGGACGGTCGAGGACCCCGCCGTCGGGACGGGCGCCTATGGGCCACCCGGCGGGTGTTAGCGGGCCTGGTCGCCGGAAACGGAGTTCGCAGTCTCGAGCCGTCGAAAAAACAGCGATGCGACGATGCGGCCGAGCGCCGCTTGAGCTCGCACGCCGAAGGAGATGCGAGCGGGAAGCGGCACCTGGACGAAGGTGGCGTTCAGCCGCCAGGCCATCAACCCGTCGGTGAGCACCTGGTCGCCGATGACGATCACGGGTGAACGGAGGGATGCGAACCTCGAGAGTTCCAGGAACGGCTTCCTCGCGCGCGAGATGTACGACACCGGAAACGACGCGCCCGGGACTCCGCCGCTCGGGCTTCGCTCAGAGTTGGTAACGAAAGCGACCTCTCGCAGGCTCGCGATCGTCGCGCACTCCTCGAGCCGTTCGCGAAGCCCGCGCAGCAATGCCGACTCGTCGGTGCGCCAGGGAGCGACGAACGGCTCGATGTCGATCAGGAGCGCCGTCGGCTCGAGCGCTCGCACCTCCGCCCAGACCGCCTGAACCTCGCGGGCTTGAAGCCGAGGTACACGCGAGAGCTTGATCGCTCGCGACGACCTGCCGCCTGGAAGCCGGATCATGGGTGGCGCACCGCCGCGATCAGACGGTCGAGTGGCGCCCAGAACGCTCGGCGCGCAGCGAGCGTCGCCAGTTTCGGAGCGGCATGCGTCGCCGCAAAGCCCGGAGCGGAACGGACGACCTCGTAGTGCTTGCGTGACGCTGGATCGTCCGCCAGCCAGCTCCAGTAGGCATCTGCGCCGCTCGCCCCCGCAACGATGTCGGCGTCCCCGACCTGAATCAGCACCCGGATCGAGCGATTGAGGGGCGGAAGCGGGTATCCGGCCACGAACCCGGCGGGGAAGATCGCCATCACCGCTCGCGGAGCAGGCAGGCGCCACGCCCGGTAGGTCGCGGCATAGGCAAACGCGAGGCTTGCTCCGAACGAGTACCCGACGGCGACAACGGGCACGGCAGGCCGTCCGAGGCGCGAGAAACCCGTACGAGCCCCGACCAAGAATGCTCCTACACGCTCGCCATCCTGTGGATCTCCGAGGCCGAGTTGATAGCGCGGAAAGATGACCGCGCTTCCCCGGCCAAGCAGGTGTTCGAGCCACGGCGCGAACTGCCCCACCCACGGGTAGCCGGCCGACGGCGGCGCGGTTTTCCAGCCGTGGCCGAAAACGACGATGCTTGTGATCGGCGAGCTCGGCGTCAGCACCCAGACCTGCGATGTTCCCTGCCCGAAGGGC
>DATKRX010000055.1:0-28693 GCA_035531915.1 Gaiellaceae bacterium
GACCGCCAGGTGCTCTCATTTTCGAAGCTCGTTTACAAGTGCGGCGCGCGCTTTGTGCAGGGTCGCACCGACGGTGCCCGGGCTGATCTCGAGCGCAGACGCGATCGAGTCGTACTCGAGGTCGGCGAAATAGCGCAGAAATAGCACCAGACGCTGCCGCTCAGGCAAGCGTCCTAGATGGCTGGTGTTTTTTGCACGGATACAATTTGATACGTGTTTTCGGACATCAAATCAGTCGGACAAACTGCTCGAAGAGCCGCAGACGGGCTTACAACGCCTCGTTTTTCGAAGCCCGATTTGTCTCCATTTGCGAAGGCAGTTTGACAACGGGCTCCTAGGCCGGAAAGCCCGGTTCGCGGCGGATCGGGTCGAAGTCCGGATCCGTGCGCGCCGCCGCGAGGTACTTCGCCTCCCCTCGCACTGCCTCCTGGAGATGCGTGAGCGCTTCGACCGGTCGCGCGCCTCGCGATTCCGCGCAGGCCAGGTTGTAGAGCAGCGCCGGGTGCCCGGGTCGGTCGCGCAGGCCCTGCTCGATCAGCGTGATCGCCTCGTCCCAACGCTCGGCCTTGAGCGAGGGTATGGCCGCGAAGTACGACTCCCACGGCGACACCTCGTAGGCACGGCCCCGTTCGCCGCCGACCGCGAGCACGAGTGTGCCTTCCTCCTCGGCGACAGCGCTCCGGCTCAGCGCCGGGTCGGAGACGAACACGAATGTCCCGGCCGGCGCGTCGCGGCTCTCGCCGCCGACCGTGAAGGTCGCTCGGCCGCGGACGACCACGTACAGCTCCTTGCGCCCGCCCGCCCCGCCGCCGAGCTCGTCGTGCTCCTCGACGACATGTCCGCCCACCTTCTGGCTCGTGTACGCGTTGATACCGAACGCGGCGATCCCGAGCCGCCGACGGACCGGATGCCAGACGAGGCTCTCGCTCACCGGGATCGAATCGAGCTCGTCAAGGTGGATCGACTGCCAGCCGTCGCTCACTGCCGGCGCAGCTCCTCGAGCACGACAGGGTCGATCCGTTCGACGCCGTCGAGCCGCTCCTCGAGGTTCTCGCGCCCAGCCCAGCGCTGCAGGGCATCCGTGAGCGCGCCGCCGAACCCGAGCCGGCCGAGCCGTTCGGCGAGCTCGGCTGCAAGCAGGGGATCGACGTCGAGCCACTCCTCGCCGGGCGTCCTTCCGAACAGCGCCTGGTGGATCCGATACAGGCGTGCCAGCTCGTCCACCGGCGCCGGGTGGTCGTCGACGCGCAGGTCGCAGACGGCGTCCGAGAGGCTCGCATAGCCTCCCTCCCGCTCGACCACGAGCAGCGCCGCCGACTGCTGTCCGCGCCGGTCGCCTCCGGCGGCCTGGGCGGCAGCGAGACAGGCGATCAGCCGCTCTGCGAGCGGCTGCCCGGGCGAGGTGGCGAACGTCTCCGCGATCGCCGAGACGGTCTGCGCGGAGACGAGGATGTTCCCTTGCGCTGCAAAGCACGGCCCCGAGACACCGCCCGCCCACGCCATGCACGACGCGCCGGTATAGGTCTCGCTTCCGCCAGAGCCGTCTACGATCCCGAGCTGTCGGTGCGCCCGCTCCCCGTCGGCCGCCGTCAGCCGCTCGACGGCCTCGGCGGCGGTGAGGCCGCTTGCGAGCAGGTCGAGCCCCTCGGGCCCGTAGCGCGGGTTCGCAGAGGCCTGGGTCGCGATTGCGCCGACGTGCGGCCGCGCCCAGGGCACGACCGAGCCGACGGCGAGGAACTTCGACTCGGTCGCGACTCCCCACTGACCGGCGTCGAGATCGCAGGCGGCAATCGAGCAGGTCAACTAGAGCTCGAGTGCCTCGCCCGGTGCAAGCCCGTGGACGGTCGCCTCGGGCGCCTCGGCCTGCAGCGCCTCGGGCGTCCCCGTCAGCAGCCCGAACGTCCCGTAGTGGCAGGGTATGCAGGCGGGATTCCCGAGCAGCTCCAGCGCCAGCGCAGCCTCCTTGGGTCCCATCGTGAAATGGTCGCCGATCGGCAGCACGGCGTAGTCGGGTGCATAGAGGCGGTGGATCAGGGCCATGTCGCCGAACACGCACGTGTCGCCCGCGAAATAGACTGCCTTCCCGCTCTCGAGCCGGACGACGATCCCGCAGGCCTCGCCGAGGTACTCGCCGGCGTCCGAGCTCGAGGAGTGAAAAGCATTCGTGAGCGTGAAGCGGATCCCGTCGATCTCCTGCGAGCCGCCCTTGTTCAGCCCAGGGAGCTGCTCGCTCACGTTGGCTCCCTTGCTCCCGAGCCAGCTCTTCAGCTCGACCTGGGCGACGATTTGCGCCTCCGGAAACGCCTTCGAGAGCTCGGCGGTCTCGCCCGCGTGGTCGCTGTGGCCGTGGGTGACGGCGATCACGTCGACCCGGCCGGGACGCTTCTCGTCCTCGGGCGTCTTCGGGTTGCCCGCCAGCCACGGGTCGACGTAAATGTGCTTGCCGCTGTCGCTCACGAGCAGGAACGACGCGTGCCCGAGCCAGGTGAGTGTTGCCATCCCGGGTTCTCCTTTCGTTCGACGGCGCTGAATGGTAGAAGGATCGTCCGACCCGAAGGCGAAGCTATCGGTCGTGGGACGCCGTGTGCTTTCGGGAGTGCTGGTCGTCGCGGCCGCAATTGCCGACTCGAACGGGGCTCACGGCCTCGCCCGCGACGCTCTCCTCGGTGCTTTGCCTTTCGCGGCGGTCGCGGCACTCGTGACCTTCGGCGACTATCTCGACTCCCGCGATGCGACCTCGGGGCTGCAAGCGCTCTGCTCCGGCGCGATCGTCTGCCTGCTCGTGCTCTCGTGCGCGGTGCGAAGCGGCTCTGCCCATGGTGCTCCGCCGCTCGCGATCTCTTCGCTCGTCGCGGTCCTCGGCCTGTTCGCGCTCAAGCTGGCGGTTGCGGTGGCGCCGTACGCGAGACGCCTCGGCAGCTTCTCTCCTGCGAAACCCTGAGCGAGCCCGCTAGGCGACAGGCTTTGCCCCGAGCGCGTCGCGTGCGAGCAGAGTTGCCAGATTCACGTCGATCACCGCCATCCCGTTGGCGCCGTTTTTGACCTGCGTGGCGCTGCCGAGGATCGCCGTGAAGAGGAGCGACAGCTCCTTGCGGCCGGCGCCGAGCGCAATGTAGTCGACGATCCCCTCCTCGGAGGCCTTTCCCTTGGGGGTGATCTTGAAGATGATCCGGTAGGCGGCGGCGTACTTCGCGACCTGCGGGAAGGTGACGCGGCCTGCCTTGAGCACCACGAGCCCGGTGATGGTGTGCGCAAAGCTCGTCGCGAGGCAGGGTACGAGCGCCGGAACGAACGTCCGACCGAAGTCGTCGCTGACCATCTTGGCGGTCTGCAGCACCACCGCGTGGTCCTGGAGCTGGACCCCTTGAGCGATGAACGTGGCATCCGCCTTGCCGGTCGTCACGAGGTCGGACGACTTCGGTGTGAAGCCCTTGCAGCTGAACGACGACCCGCTGGAGCCGGCCGACGTGGTTTGCCCGCCCTTCCAGGTGAAGGGGGCCGGGAGCTCGGACAGCTTCAGCAGCGATCTCGCGGCGGCGGCCTGGTCGGCCTTGTTGAGCTTGGTCTTGTTTGCCTGCGCTCCCGCAGCGAGCTCTAGCGCCAGCAGGGTCCCGAGCAGGATCGCGCCTCGAATGCGCATGGCCTCATTGTTGCAACTCTGGACCGCTTCCGTCAGAAGGGCAGCGCGTTCGCGGCGTGCCGGGCATAGTCGATCAGCGGCTGGACGGCGAAGAACGAGCCGACGCTGACCGCAAGGCACAGGAAGACGCCGGCGCCGAGTGCCAGGTCGCGTGGCGGCGAGCCGCCCGCAGGCGCGAGCTGAAGCTCGGCGCTGTCTCGCAAGAACATCGAGCGGACGACCGCGAGGTAGTAGGCGGCCGACACCATCGTCCCGACGACCCCGACCACGATCAGCCACCACCAGCCGCGCTCGTAGGCGGCCGAGAAGGCGTAGATCTTCCCCCAGAAGCCGCCCGTGAGTGGGAAGCCGAGGAAGCCCAGCATGAACACCCACATCGAGACGCCGAGGAACGGCCGCTCCCAGCCGAAGCCCGCGAGGTTGTCGAGCGTCACGGGCGTCCCTAGCTCGCGCTCGCGTGCGGCCACGACGGCGAAGGCGCCGAGCGACATGGCGCAGTAGGGGATCAGGTAATAGACCAATGCCCGGGCGCCGAGCGCGTTCGCGGCCGCGATCGGGATCAGCATGAAACCTGCGTGGGAGACCGAGGAGTAGGCGAGCAGGCGCTTCACGTTGCGCTGTGCGAGCGCGGCGATGTTGCCGATCGCGATCGAGGCGCAGACGATTCCGGCGATCGCCCAGGTCCAGAGCCGCTTCTCCTCCGGGAACGCGTCGTTCAGGAGCCGTGCCGTGACGACGAGCGCCGCGACCTTCGTGGCCGACGACATGAACGCCGTCACCGGGGTGGGTGCGCCCTGGTAGGCGTCGGGCGTCCACATGTGGAACGGTGCAGCCGAGGCCTTGAACGCGAGCCCGGCGATGATCATCGCGAGTCCCAGCACGAGCAGCGAGTCGTGGGCGTGGCCCGCCAGCGCGATGTCGTTGAAGGCGAGCTGCCCGGTTGCGCCGTAGACGAGCGCCGAGCCGAAGAGGAGCGTCGCCGAGCCGACTGCGCCGATCACGAGGTACTTCAGCCCGGCCTCGAGCGAGCCGACGAGGTCGATGTCGATCGCGCACATCACATAGAGCGCGATCGAGAACCACTCCAGGCCGATGAAGAGCGTCATCAGGTTCGACGCCTGCACGAAGAAGTCCATCCCGGCTCCCGCCGCGGCGAGCAGCGCAAAGTACTCGGCGATGTTCTCCTCGCGCATCTTCTCGCCGTAGGCGATCAGTACCGCGACCACGCCGCAGCCCGCGACGATGATCTGCGCCATCGCCGCCCAGCGGTCGCGGAAGATCGCGTCGGCGACGATTGCCTTCCCCTGCGCGCTCCGGTCATAGACGAGGACCGCGAAGACGAGTGCGGTCACGAACCCGGCACCGCAGACGATCGCCGAGACGGCGCGACGGGTCGCTCTGGGGGCGAAGACGGCGACCAGCATCAGCAGGGCGGTCGCGCCGAGCAGCGCCAGGGAGGGCGAGATGGCGAACCAGTCGACGTGCGGTTTGTTGATCACGATCTCGCGCCGGCGGGGATGAAGGCACCATCGACCGCGATCACGGCTCCGCGAGCAGACGCGAGCCACGATCGGGACGGAAACGTCAGGCTTATGCGGCCCCCCTCCGGGCAGATCGCGATCGCATCACGCACCGCCTGGCCGGCGGACGCTCCGCGGAGAGGCTGGCTCGGGGAGAGGCGGATCGAGCGCGCCGCGGCCGATTGGACGCTGCCCGAGCAGCCGTACGGCGCTCCGTAGGGGTCGCCGGTCGCGCTGAGCGCGAGCGGCTGGATCGGCTGGCCGCTCGCGGCGAACGAATGTCCGCTGATCGCGTTCGGCCAGGCCGAGAGGACGAGCAGGGCCGCCACGAGCGGAATCACGACTGCGAGCTCCCCGGTGCGAAGATCGAGGGCGGACTCGCTCACGGCCGATCCCCGGTCGCGGTGTAGGACGGCCGAGATCAGCCGCAGCGTGTACATCGCGGCGACGACGATCGCGCCCGCCCCGATCGCGGCCCAGGCCCAGCCCTGCTGGAAGACGCCGGCCAGGATCAGGAACTCGCCGGCGAAGTTCGAGGAGAGCGGCACCGCGAGCGCCATCACTCCGACCGTGATCAGGATCGTGGCGAGCGCCGGGCGGCCGCGGGCTATCCCTCCGAGCAGCGCGAGCTCCCCGGTCGCTACGCGGCGCTCGACCATCCCGGCGAGCAGGAACAGCGTCATCGAGATCAGGCCGTGGTTGACCATCTGGAGCACCGCCCCGTCGAAGCCGAGGCCGTTCGCAGCGAACAGGCCGAACACGATCAGCCCCATCTGGGCAAGCGAGGAGTAGGCGATCACGCCACGGATATCGGGCGCGCGGAACGCCAGGAGTGAGCCATAGACGAGCCCGATCGCCGCGAGCACGAGGATCGGCGTTCGGAAGTCGTGGGTCGGCCCGGGGAACTTGACGACCGCGATCCGCAGGAACCCGTAGGCCGCCACCTTCGAGATCACGCCCGAGAGCAGCCCCGAGATCTCGGGCGGTGACTCACGGTAGGCGTCGGCGAGCCAGCCGTGGAACGGCCAGAGCGGCGCCTTGACCGCGAACGCGACCGCGAAGCCGAGGAACAGCCAGTCGTTCCCGCTCGCCGAGGTCTGCGTCAGGTCGAACGTTCCCTGCTGCAGGCCGTAGACGATGATCGCTGCGAGCATCAGCAGAGAGCCTGCGACGGTATAGACGACGAACTTGATCGTCGCGCCGAGCCGCCCCGCGCCGCCCCAGACGCCGATCAGGACGTAGAGCGGGATCAGCATTGCCTCGAAGAACGCATAGAACACCAGCAGGTCCTGCGCGGTGAAGACGCCGACGACCGAGCCGGTGAGGAAGAGCAGGAGGCCGAAGTAGGCTCGCTGGCGCTCGCGGCCGACCCACCAGGCGTAGGCGCACGCTGCCGCGCCGCAGACGACTGTCAGCCCGACGAGCCAGAGCGAGAAGCCGTAGAGCCCGACGTGGTAGCTCGAATGGAGGTCACGAAACCACGAGCGCTGCTGCCCGAGCTGGAGCGCGCCGCTCTCGAAGTCGAACTTCTCGAGCGCCTCGATCCAGAATGCGATCTCGGCGAGCGAGACGAGCGTCGCGAGCGAGGCGACCCAGGCGAGCGGCAGCGGGGCGAGCCAGACGACGAGCGCACCGCCGATCGGCAGCAAGATCAGGATGCTTGTCAGCCAGTGAGTCATCGCGTGGAGAGGAAGACGACGGCGAGGATCGCGACCCCGCTCGCGACCGCGAGGGCGTAGGAACGGACGAGGCCGTTCTGGGCACGGCCGAGGCCGCCCGCGCCGAGCCGGAACCCGCGCGTCAGCTCGCCGATCGAGCCGGCGATCAGCGGCTGCTCGACGAGCCGCCCGAGCCCCTGCGAGATCAGCTCGGCCGGCTTGTAGAGGAGCGCGTCGTAGAGCTCGTCCCAGTAGAACTTCTTCTCGAGTAGCGTGACCGGCTTCGGCACCTTGATCGTCTTCGCCGCATAGACCGCGTGGGCGAGGTAGATCCCTGCTGCGCCGAGGACGACAGCGCAGATCGAGGCGATCGCCTCCTTCGCGTTCGACGCGTCGACGAACGGCTGAGCAACCGGGTCGAGCCAGGTCGTGAGCGGGTGCCAGACCCGACCGAACTGCAGGAATCCGCCCACCGCCGAGAGGCCCGTGAGCGCCGTGACCGTCCAGACCATCGAGAGCGGCCCCTCGAGCTTCCCCTGCGGCTTGTGGAGGTGCTCCTTCGCGAACTCGGACTGCTCGCCGCCGAAGACGACGAAGTAGAGCCGGAATGTGTACAGGCCGGTCAGGAACGCCCCCGCAAGGCAGGCCGCGAACAGGCAGTAGCCGAACGCGCCGCGGTCGAGCGTCGCCGCGATGATCGAGTCCTTCGAGAAGAATCCGGCAAACGGCGGGATGCCGACGAGCGCGAGCGAGCCGACGAGGAACGCCCGCCTGGTATGCGGCATCGCCTTGCCGAGCCCGCCCATCCGGCGGATGTCCTGCTCGCCGGTGAGCGCGTGGATGATGATCCCGGCCGCGAGGAAGAGCAGCGCCTTGAAGAAGGCGTGGGTCATCAGGTGGAACATCCCGTTCGGGTAGGCGCCCGCGGCGGCGCCGACGAACATGTAGCCGATCTGCGACATCGTCGAGTAGGCGATCACGCGCTTGATGTCGGTCTGCACGAGCGCGATCAGGCCGGCCATCACGAGCGTCGCGGCGCCGAGGCCGGCGGCGAGGTCAGCGACCTTCGGCGCGAACTCGAACAGCGGGTGCGTGCGGACGATCAGGTAGACGCCCGCGGTCACCATCGTCGCCGCGTGGATCAGCGCGCTGACCGGCGTCGGGCCTTCCATCGCGTCGGGAAGCCAGGTGTGGAGCGGTATCTGCGCCGATTTGGCGAGCGCGCCGCCGAGCAGCCCGAGCGCGATCAGGTTCGCGACCGTGCCACCGTGGGGCGAGTGCGCGAAGACGCCCGCGAAGTCGAGTCGGCCGGTGTGCTGGATCAGCAGAAAGAGTGCGAGCACGAACGTCGCGTCGCCGAAGGCGTTGATCACGAACGCTTTCTTGGCGGCCGCGATCGCCTCGGGCCGCTCCTGATAGAAGCCGATCAGCAGGTAGCTTGAGAGGCCGACCATACCCCAGCCGGCCAGCAGCAGAAGCAGGTTCCCGCTCTGGACGAGCAGGAGCATCGAGAAGACGAACAACGACATGTAGGCGAAGAAGCGGCGCTCTTCGTCCTCTCCGTCCATGTAACCGACCGAGTAGGCGACGATCAGCGAGCCGACGCCGGAGACGATCAGCATCATCATCACGCTCAGCTGGTCGGTGAGCAGCGTAAAGCCGAAGTGGTACTGGGCCGCCGAGAGCCAGGTCCACGAGGTCGTCGCGTGCGCACGGGCTGCCGGCGACTCGCCGAGCATCGCCGCGAAGGCGGCGATCGCGCCCGCGAAGGAGATCATCGTCGTCCCGGTCGAGAGGTAGCCGGCGTGCCGGCGCGAGAGGCGGTTGCCGAGCAGCGCGATCGTGGTCGTCGCGGCGAGCGGGGCGAGCAGGCAGACCCAGGCGGCGGCGTCGATCGTTCTCATCCGCGCAGCGTCCGGAGCTTGTCGACGTCGAGCTCGACGTTCCGGCGGCCCATCGCGACGATCAGCCCCAGCCCGACCACCACCTCGGAGGCGGCGATCGCCATCACCGCGATCGCGAACACCTGCCCGTCCTCGTGCCCGTAGTGGCGCGCGAACGCGATCAGTGCGAGGTTGGCGCCGTTGAGCATGATCTCGACCGAGAGCAGGATGATCAGCGGGCTACGGCGCACGAGTACGCCGATCGCGCCGATCACGAACAGCATCCCCGCGAGCACGATGTACCAGCCGATGTTAGGCCCGTGCATCGACGTCTCGCTCCAGCGTCCTTGCGTGTGAGCCGAGCACCACGCCGCCGACCGCCGCGACGAGCAGCACGATCGAGGTGACCTCGAACGCGATCAGGTGGTCGGTAAGGAAGAGCCGCCCGATCGACTCCGGCGTGCCGAAGGAGCGCGAGATGCTCGCCGCGTGCGAGAGCCGGCCGCCGGTCGTGAGCCCGACAGCGACGATCACCTCGACCAAGATCGAGCCGGCGGCGAGCACCGTCGCGACGATCTGCCACGACGGGCCGCCGGCCCACGGGGCCTCGCCGGTCTTGTCTCCGAGGTAGGCGATCACGAACAGGAACATCACCATCACCGCGCCGCCGTAGACGAGCACCTGCCCGGCGGCGACGAACTCGCCCCCGAGCAGCAGGTAGAGCACGGCGAGCGAAGCGAGGTTCCCGATCAGCGCCAGGGCGGAGAAGAACGGGTTGCGAAAGACGACCACGGCGACCGCGCTCGCGATGCAGGCGAAGGCCGCGCCGACCCACACACACCAGACGATGAAGTTCGCCATCTAGGAATCCGACTTGTAGTACGGGATGGGCGTGTCGTAGAGCTCGGGGTCGGCGACGGGCACCTGCTTGCGCGGCTCGGCGAGAAGCATGTCCTTGGTGTAGATCAGGTCGTCGCGGTTGTACTCCGAGATCTCGTAGTCGTTGCCGAGTGTGATCGCGTCGAAGGGGCAGGCAAGCTCGCAGTACCCGCAGAAGATGCAGCGGCTCAGGTTGATCTCGTAGATGCGGGCGTAGCGCTCGCCGGCCGAGACGCGGTTTTCGGCGGTGTTCTCGGCCGCGACGACCCGGATGCAGTCGGCGGGGCACGCGGCCGCGCAGAGCGAGCAGCCGACGCACTTCTCCAGGCCGTTCTCGTGCCTCCACAGCCGATGCCGCCCGCGGAAGCGCGGGTACACGGGCCGCAGGAACTCCGGGTACTGCTGGGTGATCGGCTTGCGGAAGACCTGCTTCAAGGTCACCCCGAAGCCCTTGAAGGTGTTCGGCACCAAGGAGCTCAACTGACCCACACCACCAGGAGAGCGGTGACGAGGGCGTTGACGGTCGCGATCGGGAGCAACACCTTCCAGCCGAAGCGCATCAACTGGTCGTAGCGCAGGCGTGGCTGGGAGGCGCGTAGCCAGATGAAGCCCGTGATGAGCATGCCGAGCTTCGCCAGGAACCAGATCGGGCCGAGACGGTCGAGCGAATGCACCCACGGAAAATGCCAGCCATCGAAGAAGAGCGTGACAGCGAGGGCCGAGAGAACGATCATGTTGATGTACTCGGCCGTCTGGAAGAGCCCCCAGCGCATACCCGAGTATTCGGTGTGGTACCCGGCGACGAGCTCGGTGTCGGCTTCGGGGAGATCGAACGGCGGCCGCGAGGTCTCCGCGATCCCGCCGAGCAGGAAGACGCAGAACCCGACGAACTGCGGGATGATGAACCAGATCGTCGACTGCTCCTTCGCGACGATGTCGACGAGGTTGAGCGACTGGCCCATCAGGACGACGCCGAGCACGCTGAGCGCGAGCGAGACCTCGTAGGAGACGAGCTGCGCACAGGTGCGCATCGCGCCGAGCATCGCGTACTTCGAGTCGGAGGCCCAGCCGCCGACGATGAAGCCGTAGATGCCGATCGATCCGAGCGCGAAGATCAGGATCAGCGAGATCGGCAGGTTCGCGACGGTGCCTGCGATGTAGTAGCCGTGCACGGTCCAGCCCTGCCCCCAGGGAATCACGGCGAACGCGAGCAAGGCCGTGAAGCACGAGAGGACGGGTGCGACGATGTAGGGCAGCTCGTGGGCCGATTCGGGGTAGAAGGCCTCCTTGCGGACGAGCTTGATCAGGTCCGCGATCGGCTGCAGCAGGCCGAACGGGCCAGCTCGGTTCGGGCCGTAGCGGAGCTGCATGCGGCCAAGGACCTTCCGCTCCAGCCAGGTGGTGTAGGCGAAGGCCCCCATCACGAGGTTGATGATCACGCCGACCTTGATCAGCGAGACCCACCACAACTCGTGGGGGTGGGTCATGCCGTCACCGCCGGATCGCCAACGGTCACTTGGATACCTCGACGTGGTCGTGCAGTCCGGCGGCTTCGGAGCGAGGCATGCGAGCGGTGCCCGGCGCGAGGTCGCGCGCGAGGCGGGCGCGCAACCGGCGCGAGGTCCCATTCGAGCGGACGGTCACCTGATCGCCGGCGGCGATCTTGCGCTCGCGCGCGTCCACCGGGGCGAGCTCGATCTCTCCGGAGGGAATCTGGAACTCGAGCTCGGGTGTCCGCTCGACCGCGGGGCCTGAGAAGAGCGGCTTGTAGGTGAGGAGGCGAAGCCCCTTCCCCGCCAAAGGCGGGCGCGGCGTCGGGGCCGGTAGGGGCCCGGCCGCGATCGCCCTCGGCGGCAGCGGCGCGTGCTCGCCGACATGGCCGAAGGAGATACCGCCGTAACAGATCGCCGAGACCTCCTCGAACACGGTCGAGGCGTGCGGCGAAAGCTCGACCCCGAAGCGTTCGGCGAGCTTTGCCACCCACGCGAGCTCGTCCGGGCAGGGCGCGATCACCGAGCGGCGTTGCCGCTGGAGGCGGCCTTCGAGGTTGACGGTGGTCCCGTCCCGCTCGAGGTAGCTCGTGCCGGGAAGGACGAGGTTGGCAACCCCGGCAAAGGACTCCGCGAACATGCCGATCCCGATCACCGCCTTCGCACGCGCGGCGAGGGCGCGGACGCCCGGGTCGAGGGCCGCTTCGTCGCCGGAGATCACGACCAGGGCGGGCTCGACCTCCGTCGGCTCGCCGTCGGAGGCACAGCTCCACGCGTCGGTGACGCCCCGTCCGTTCGGCGTGCGCGGGAGATAGAAGGCCGCGCTGGCGCCGAGAGCGGTCGCGAGGCTGGCGGCGCGCTCGGCGTCGTCGGTGATCAGCACCGCGCCCTCGACCGGCTGCTCGGGTAGCTCGTGCAGGATCTCGGCGCCCGCACGGCGGGCGGCCTTGATCCAGAGATCGACGATCGGTGCGCGCTCGACGACCGGCTCGTCGCAGAGGACGACGACGCTCGCCGCCTCCCGGATCGAGGAGAGCGGCGCCCGGAATGCGCTGAGCCCGTCCGGGATCTCCTCGGGGAGAACGGCGCCGTGGGAATCGAGGCCGACCCGGAGGAGCCGCGCGAGCCCGTAGGCCTGCTCGACCGTCTCGCCGCCCGAGAGGGCGGTGACGGTCGCGCTTCCGGCCGCGCGGAGCATCAGCTCGGCCTGGTCGAGTGCGTCGTTCCACGCGACCGGCTCGAAGCCGGCGTCCGTCTTGCGGAGCGGATCGTCGATCCGGTCAAGGGCCTGTAAGTGCTGGAAGGCGAAGCGGCCCTTGTCGCAGAGCCAGCCCTCGTCGATCTCCGGGTGGTTGCGGGAGAGGATGCGCTTGACGTTGCCCTCGCGCGTGGTCGCGCTGATGTTGCAGCCGACCGGGCAGAGGCCGCACACGGTCGGGACGTTCTGGATCTCCCAGGGGCGCCCTTCGAATCGGTACTGGGTCGAGGTCAGCGCTCCGACCGGGCAGAGCTCGATCACGTTGCCGGAAAACGGCGCGCGGTAGGGCTCGTCTCCGAACGTCGCGATCATCGACGCGGCGCCGCGCTCGACCGCGACGAGCTGGCCGTCCTCGGCCACGCTCTCGGAGAAGCGCGTACAGCGGTAGCAGAGGATGCAGCGCTCGCGGTCGAGCGCGATCGTCGGCGAGATCGGGATCGGCTTCTCGAAGGTGCGCTTCGGGAAGGTCATACGCGTCGAGCCGGGGCCGTAGCGGAACGTCAGGTCCTGCAGCGGGCACTCGCCTCCCTTGTCGCAGACCGGGCAGTCGAGCGGATGGTTGACGAGGATGAACTCGAGCGTCGCGTTCTGTGCGTCCGCCGCCATCTCCGAGGTGAGCGCGGTCTTGACGGCCATGCCTTCGGCGACGGTCAGCGTGCAGGCTGCCTGCGGCTTCAGCGGCCCCGGCGCCACCTCGCACAAACACATTCGGCAGGCTCCCACCGGCGGCCCGAGGCGCGGCTCGTAACAGAACACGGGAATCTCGATCCCGGCCGCGAGCGCCGCCTCGACGAGGCCCGTTCCCTTCGGCACCGACACCTCGCGCCCGTCGACCGTGAGCGTGACCAGCGCCGGCTCAGCCATGCCGCCTCCGGCCGGGCCGGGGCGAGCGGTGTCCGATCGAGCGACGGCCGAGCGCCGGCCCGATCACGCGTGCACCTCGTGGTGGGCGTGGGCGTCGCTCGGGGCGACGATCCCCTCGAGCGTCGACTCGCCGTCGTAGGGGCAGCGCCCGAGCTCGACGTGAGCCTCGAACTCTGCGCCCCACTTCTCGAGGTAGCTCGCCACCGGGTAGACGGCGAAATCCCCGAGTGCGCAGAGCGACTTGCCGAGCATCCGCGACCCGACCGAGCGCAGCAGCGCGATGTCGTCGTAGGAACCGCGGCCGGCCTCGAGCCGTTCGAGGAGCTGCACCATCCAGCGCGTCCCCTCGCGGCAGGGCGTGCATTTCCCGCACGACTCGTGCATGTAAAACTTGGTCGAGCGGAGCGCGAGCTGCACCATGCAGCAGCGATCGTCGACGACGATCAGCGACGCGGCGCCGAAGAACGTGCCGATCGCGCCCAGCGAGTCGTAGTCGAGCGGCACGTCGATCTGATCGGGCGAGAGCGCCGGCACCGACGAACCGCCGGGGATCACCGCCTTCAGCTCGCGCCCCTCGGCGATCCCACCGGCGAAGTCGTAGATCAGCTCCCGCATCGGCGTCCCGAGCTCGAGCTCGTAGTTGCCCGGTCGCACGACGTTCCCGGAGATCGAGAAGATCGCGGTGCCCGGCGAGCTCGCGGCGCCGATCTGGGCGAACTTCTCCGCTCCGAGCTCGATGATCGACGGCACCGTCGCGATCGTGCAGACGTTGTTGATCTGGGTCGGCGCGTTGAACAGGCCCTGCACCGGCGGGAACGGCGGCCGCGGCCTCGGCTGCCCGCGCCGCCCCTCGAGCGAGTCGAGTAGCGCCGTCTCCTCGCCGCAGATGTAGGCGCCCGCGCCGCGGTACACGGTCAGTTCGACCTCCCCGAAAAGCCCGGCCTCGCGCGCCTCGTCGACTGCGCGCTCGAGGATCTCGAACTCGGCCAGGTACTCGCCGCGGATGTAGATGAAGACGTGCTTGCACTCGATCGCGTGCGCGGCGATCAGGCACCCCTCGATCAACCGGTGCGGTACGCGCGCGATCACCTCGCGGTCCTTGAAGGCGCCCGGCTCGGACTCGTCCGCGTTGACGACCAGGTACTTCGGCTTCGAGCTGCTACGGTCGATCAGAGAGGCCTTCCGGCCGATCGGGAAGCCCGCCCCGCCGCGGCCTCGTAGGTTCGAGGCCAGCAGGATCTCGATCAGCTGCTCGGGCTTCAGCCGCAGCGCCTTCGGCACCCCGTCGTAGCCGCCGATCGCGCGGTACTCGGCGAGCTTCGTCAGGTCACGCTCGCCGGCGCCGGCGAGCAGCACGTTACGCGCGCCCACCGATCCCCTTCACGATCGCCGGTACGCCGTCGGGCCTCACGTGCTGGTGATAGCGGCTGTCGACGGCGACCACGGTCGCATAGCCGCACCCGCCGAGGCACTCGACCGTCCGGAAGGTGACCTTCCCGTCGGCGGTCGTCTCGCCCGCCCGGACACCGAGCTCCTCCTCGAATGCCTCGACCACCCGCTGCGCTCCGACGAGTGCGCACGAGAGGTTCGTGCACACCTCGACGACGTGCTTCCCAACCGGCTCCAGGTGGAACATGTCGTAGAAGGAGGCGACCGCGTGACAGTAGGCCGGAGTCAGGTCGAGCGCGTCTGCGACCTCGCGGAGCGCCTCAGGCGGCAGCCAGCCGTACTCCTCCTGCGCGAGCCGCAGCGCCGGGATCGCCGCCGATCGCGCGCCCTCGGGGAACCGCTCGCGAACCGCCTGGATCCGGTCGAACAGGAGACTCAACGATCGACCTCGCCCATCACGGTGTCGAGCGAACCGACGATCGCGATCATGTCCGCGACGAGCGCGTTGCCCATACAAGTCGCCGTTGCCTCCAAGGCGACGAAGGAGGGCGCACGGAACTTCACGCGCCAGGGCCGCGGGCCGCCGTCGGAGACGACGTAGCACCCGAGCTCTCCGCGCGCGGACTCGACGGTGACGTAGACCTCGCCCTCGGGGACCCGGTAGCCCTCGGTGACGATCTTAAAGTGGTGGATCAGCGACTCCATCGAAGTCTGGAGCTCCTCCCGCGGCGGCAGCACCACTTTCCGGTCGTCGGTGATCCACGGCGCCCCCGCGGGCATGCTCTCGAGCTGGTCGAGGCACTGCGCGACGATCTTCACCGACTCGCGCATCTCCTCCATGCGCACCCGGTAGCGCGCGTAGACGTCGCCCTCGTAATAGACGGGCACGCGGAAATCGCACTCGCCGTATGCGAGGTACGGCTCGACCTTGCGCAGATCCCAGTCGACGCCCGACGCGCGCAGCACCGGGCCCGACTGCCCGAGCGCGATCGCGTCGTCTCTCGAGAGCAGGCCGAGCCCGACCGTCCGCTCGAGCCAGATCTTGTTCCGGTCGACGAGACCCTCGTACTCTTCGATCGCCTTGGGCATCCAGTTCACGAACCGGCGCGCCTCGGGGTAGAACCCGCGCGGGATCTCCTCGGCGAGCCCGCCCGTCTGGAAGTAGCGCGTGTGCATGCGCGCGCCGCAGACCATCTCGAACAGGTCGAGGATCTGCTCCCGTTCGCGGAAGCAGTACCAGAACATCGAGATCGCCCCAAGCTCGAGCGCCGCCGTCCCCAGCCAGACGAGATGCGAGTGGATCCGGTTCAGCTCGCAAAGGCAGGTACGCATCCAGTCGGCCTTCGGCGGCGTGGGAATCCCGAGCAGCTTCTCGATCGCGAGCACGAACACGAGCTCGTTGGCCTGGAACGACAAGTAGTCGATCCGCTCGGGGTAGGTGATCGCTTTCCACCAGGTCTTCTGCTCCATGCTCTTCTCGAAGCCCGTGTGCAGGTACCCGACCACCGCCTCGAGCCCGACCACGTCCTCGCCGTAGAGCTCGACGATCAGGCGCAGGACGCCGTGGGTGGAGGGGTGATTCGGCCCGAAGTTGATCTCGAGGACGTCGCCGGTCGCCTTCAACTCCTCGCTGACCTGTAGCACGGTCGGGATCGGATGCGGAATCCGCGTGCCCTCGTAGATCGCTGCACGCGCCTTCTCCGGTGCAACGGCCACTACTTCTCCTCCGAGAAGCGGACCGGCTCGCCGCCGATCGGGTAGTCCTTGCGTAGGGGGTGCCCTTCCCAGTCGTCACCTGTGAGGATCCGCTTCAGGTTCGGGTGGTCGGTGAAGGGGATCCCCATCAGGTCCCACGCCTCGCGCTCGTGCCAGTCGGCGGTCGGCCAGACCTCCACGACGCTCGAGACGGCTTCGCCCTCGTCGAGCCATGCCTGGACGCGCACCCGCCGGGGCGGCGTCGTCACGGCGAGCAGGTGGTAGCTGACCGAGAAGCGCTTCTCTTTCGGCCGCGGCAGGGCCTGCAGTCCCTGGGTCATCGGCCGGTTCAGGTCGCGCCCTGCGGCGGTGCCGATGTAGCCGGAGACACCGACCGTGCCCCAACCGAGGTAGTCGGCGGCGGCGATGTCGGAGAGGTAGTCGAACCCCTCCTCGTCGCGCAGGTGCGTGCACGCCTCGACGAGGCGCGCCGGATCGACGACGAGAGTCGTCTCGCCGTGCCCTTCCTCGACCCGCACGAGGCCCGGCACCTTTTTCCAGCTGCTGCTCACGTCGCGACCGTCCGTAGCTCGTAGGCGGGCGGAACACCGGCGAGGATGGCCTCATGGAGCCGGATGATCCCCTCCATCAGCTGTTCCGGCCGCGGCGGGCAGCCGGGGACGTAGATGTCGACGGGCGTGATCTTGTCGACCGACTGGAGGATCGCGTAGTTGTTGAACATCCCGCCCGAGCTGGCGCAGGCGCCCATCGCGATCACCCACTTCGGCTCGAGCATCTGGTCGTAGATCTGGCGCAGCGGCGCCGCCATCTTGTGCGAGACGCGTCCGGAGACGATCAGCAGGTCGGCCTGTCGGGGCGAGGAGCGGAACGCCTCCATCCCGAAGCGCGCGATGTCGTAGCGGGCGCCGACGATCGACATCATTTCGATCGCGCAGCAGGCGAGGCCGAAGGTGTCCGGCCACATCGACTTGGTCTGCGCCCAGGCGATCGCCTTGGCGAGCGTCGTCAGCCCGACCTTCTGCTCGAGGTTGTCGATCTCGGTCTCGAACTTCCCGGGCCCTTTCGTCGGCCAGAGGAGCCGCTCGGTGTGGAGCCCGTGGTCGCGCAGGCGCTTGTCCTTCTCTATCGCCAATTCAACGCTCCCTTGCGCCAGATGTAGACGTAGGCGAGCGCGAGAATGACGAAGAACACGAGCATCTCGAAGAATCCGAACCAGGCGAGCTCGTGCAAGATCACCGCGAGCGGATAAACAAACACGATCTCGATGTCGAACAGTATGAAGAGCATCGCCGTCAGGTAGAAGCTGACCGTGAAGCGCTGCTTCTGGGGCGGCCCCTGGGAGACGCCGGACTCGAACGGGGTCGTGCGCGCCCGCACTGGCCGCTTGGGCCGGGTGGCGAAGACGAAGCTCGCCACGATCATCGTCGTGGGGATCGTCAACGCGAGAAGTCCGTAGATCGCGAACGGTAGCCAGTCGTTGAACAAGCGTGTCTCCTCCGCGCGGTTCCGGGCTTCGGACGCTACCACGGCCCATCGAGTTCCTACGGATGGCTGGTCGGTACACTTTCGGTCGATGGCGACGATAGAAACGGATCAGCTCACCTCGAATCAGGAGACCGCGGTGATGCTCACGGAGCGCGCGGCCGAGAAGGTGCGGGCGCTGATGGCGCAGGAGCCGGCCGGCGAGGCCGAGGTGCTGCGGGTCGCCATCCAGGGTGGGGGCTGCGGAGGGTTCGAGTACGCGCTCGGGTTCGACCGGGGCGCGACCGGCGAAGACGCCGAGTACGAGTACTTCGGCGTGAAGGTGGTGGTCGACTCCGCCAGCGCCCAGTACCTGACGGGCGCGACGGTCGACTACGTCGAGTCGCTGAAGGAGTCGGGGTTCAAGGTGGAAAACCCGAACGCCTCCGGCTCCTGCGGGTGCGGTCACAGCTTCCAGGTCGCCGAAGACGGCGACGAGCATACGGCCGGCCACGAGCACTCTGCCGGCTGCAGCCACTGACGCGCGCTTGAGGTGAGCCCCGAGCGGCCCTTGCGCGTCGCCGTGGTCGGCTCAGGGCCCGCCGGCTTCTACACCGCAGCGCCACTGCTCGCGGCAGGCGCCCAGGTCGACCTGATCGAGCGGCTTCCGACCCCGTGGGGCCTCGTCCGGCTCGGCGTCGCGCCCGACCATCCCGAGATCAAGGCCGTCTCGCGCGTCTTCGAGAAGATCGCCAAACAGCCGGGGTTCCGCTTCTTCGGCAGTGTGGAGGTCGGACGCGAGGTGAGCCACGCCCAGCTCGCACGGCTCTACGACGCGGTCGTCTATACGGTCGGAGCCCAGACCGACCGCCGGATGGGGATCCCCGGCGAGGACCTTCCCGGCTCCTGGCCCGCCACCGCTTTCGTCGCCTGGTACAACGGCCATCCCGACTTCCAGCAGCTCGACTTCGACCTCTCGGGCGAGCGGGCGATTGTGGTCGGGAACGGGAACGTCGCGATGGACGTCGCGCGGATGCTGGCACTCTCCGCCGAGGAGCTCGCTCCGACCGACACCACCGACGCCGCGATCGAGGCGATCGCCGGGTCGGGGCTGCGCGAGATCGTGATGCTGGGTCGCCGAGGGCCGGCGCAGGCGGCGTTCACGAACCCGGAGCTGAAGGAGCTCGGCGAGCTCGCCGCAGCCGATGTGGTCGTCGATCCGGCCGACCTCGAGCTCGACCCGGCGAGCGAGGCAGCGCTCGCCGAGGACCGCTCGATCGCGCGCCGCAACGTCGACCTGCTTCGTGAATACGCGGCGCGTGAGCCCGAGGGCAAGCCGAAGAAGTTGAGCCTTCGCTTCTGCGTCTCGCCGGTCACGATCCTCGGCGACGGCAAGGTCGAGGCGGTGGAGGTTGTCCGTAACGTGCTCGTCGCCGACGAGTCGGGCCAGCTCCGCGCCGTCCCGACCGAGGAGCGCGAAACGATTCCGTGCGGGATCGTGCTGCGGAGCGTCGGTTACCGTGGCATCGCCCTCCCCGGCGTCCCCTTCGACGACGGACAAGGCGTGATCCCGAACGCCGAGGGCCGCGTGCTCGGCGAGAACGGCGAACCGATCGCGGGGCTCTACTGCGCCGGGTGGATCAAGCGTGGCCCGAGCGGCGTGATCGGCACCAACAAGAAGGACGCCGCCGCGAGCGCCGCGCTCGTGCTCGAGGATGCCGCGGCAGGGCTGCTCAGCGCCGGCGAAGGCGATTTCGAGTCGCTGCTCGTCGAGCTCGGCCTGCCGTTTGTCGAGTACGCGGGCTGGGAGGCGATCGACGAGCACGAACGGCGCCGCGGCGTCCCGCACGGCCGCCCGCGCGTGAAGCTCGTCACCTGGGACGAGCTGCTCGGTCACGGCCGGCGATCCTGACGCGCGACTCTCCGCGGGTCCCCCATGGCCAAAGACGCGTAAGGCGGGGGCGCAGACGTCTTCGGCCGGTCGTGCGCGAACGATCCCGCTCTCGCTGCGGTAGATCTCTGCACCGTCAATGCGCGGTCTCGTCCCTCGCTGTCGCGCCCAGCTGGCGGTGCCGACGAACGCCGCGAGGACGAGCGCGCCGAGTCCGAGGCGGGTGCCGCGATCAACGCAAGCTGAACTCGTCGGGCGAGGGGCGGCGACTAGAGTGAGCTTCGTGTCCGAGGAGCTCTGGGGCGGCGAGACCGCGAAGGCGATCGACAACTTTCCGGTCTCCGGCGAGCCGATCCCGGCGCCGGTCGCTCGTTGGCTCGGGCGGATCAAGGCATCCGCGGCGCGGGTCAACGCCGAGCTCGGGCTGCTCGATCCGGGCAAGGCGGAGCGGATCGCGGCGGCGGGCGACCGGATCGCGGCCGGCGAGCTCGACGACCAGTTCCCGATCGACGTCTTCCAGACCGGGTCGGGTACCTCGTCGAACATGAACGCGAACGAGGTCATTGCCTCGCTGGCCGGCGAGGACGTGCACCCCAACGACGACGTCAACCTGGGCCAGTCCTCGAACGACGTCTTTCCCTCCGCGGTCCACCTGGCGGCGCTCGGCGAGATCGTGGGCGACCTGCTCCCGGCGCTCGCGAAGCTGGAGGCCGCACTGGCAGCCAAGGCGCGCGAGTTCGGCGACGTCGTCAAATCAGGCCGGACGCACTGGATGGATGCCGTACCGGTCACGCTCGGCCAGGAGTTCGGCGGCTACGCGGCCCAGGTGCGTGAGGGGTCGGCGCGGATCGGCTCGACGCTCGAGCGGCTGGGGAAGATCCCGCTTGGCGGCACCGCCGTGGGCACCGGGCTCAACACGCACCCTGAGTTCGCGGCGCGCGTGCGCGAGAAGCTCGCTGCCGAAACCGGGCTCACGATCAGCGCACCTGCGGATCCGTTCGAGTCGCAGGCCGCGCGCGACGGCCTCGTCGAGGCCTCGGGCGCGCTCAAGACCGTCGCCGTCTCGCTGACGAAAGTTGCGAACGACCTGCGCTTCCTCGGCTCTGGGCCGCGTACCGGACTCGCGGAGATCTTCTTGCCCGAGCTTCAGAAGGGCTCCTCGATCATGCCGGGCAAGGTCAACCCGGTGATCCCGGAGGTCGTGACCCAGGTTGCCGCTCAGGTGATCGGGAACGACGCGGCGATCGCGATCGGCGGCATGCAGGGCCACTTCGAGCTCAACGTCTTCGTTCCGCTGATGGCGCGCAACCTGCTCGACTCGATCCGGCTGCTCGCCTCAGCGTCTCGCCTGCTCGCCGACAAGTGCGTACGTGGGATCGAGGCCAACCGCGAGCAGTGCGAGCACTACGCCGAGCTGACCCTCTCGGCCGCGACCGCGCTCAATCCGCACATCGGCTATGACAAGGCAAGCGAGATCGTGAAGGAGGCGTCGAGGTCCGGTCGCTCCCTTCGAGAGGTGGCGCGCGAGGCGGGCGTCGAGGACTCGGTGCTCGACGAGGCGCTCGACTTCCGCGCGATGGCGAAGCCGCACAGCAGTCCGTAACGCCTCAGGCGCGCAGCTGGTCGAGCTCGGCGTGTAGGAGGGCTCGGCGGCCGCGCCGGTCGAACGACGCGACCGTGACGCCCAGTGCGCGAGCCGTGGCCATCGCGAAGCCGTCGGCGAGGCTGATATTGAGGGCTCGGTATCGGGCCGCGTCGCGGGCGATTTCCGGTGTGGGCGCAACCGGTTTGATGCCGAGCGCTGCGATTGGCTGGATTGCGAGGTGGAGTGTCTGTTCGTTCTCGGCGGGCCTCACGAGCATCTCGGCGTAGTTGACGAGTGAGAGCGACAGGGGCGTTGCCTCCGAGATCATCGCCTGAAGGATCTTGGCGGCTCGCCGGTGGTGGAGGTCGCGACGGTCGAGGGCCGCGATCAGGAGATCGGTATCCAGCAGGCAGGCGCTCACGCCCGCTCGCCTGCCCAGAGCCGTTCGAGATAACCCGGCCCGTAGAGGCCGTCGCTTTCAGTCCGGTGCTCTCGAGTGTCTCTACGGGCAGTGTCACCTGATGTTTGGAAGAGATCCGGGGCACGCCTTTGCTTTAGCGTAAAGGGGCCTTGGCGATGCTCGCGCGGTCCGGAGCTTCGGAGTTCCTCGAAGGGGCCGAATTGCGATCGGGAACCCGTGGATCCCCGCTGGCGTCCGGGTAGTCCGCGCACCCGGCCAGAAGGCAAGCGGCGAGGAGGGCGACCGCCTGCTTCGAATGCTCACCGTTAATAGGCGACGGCGCCGCGGCCGGTTGCGGCTGCATGGCGCTGCTCGTCGGCACGGTAGCTCGAGCGCACGAGCGGCCCCGAGAACACCGAGCCGAACCCGAGCGCCTCGCCCTGCTCACGCAACCAGCGGAACTCGTCGGGATGCACCCAGCGGTCGATCGTCGCGTGCTTCGCGCTCGGCTGCAGGTACTGGCCGATCGTGACCACGTCGACGCCGTGTGCGCGCAGGTCGCGCATCGTGTCGACCACCTCGTCGTTGCGCTCGCCGAGACCGACGATCAGCCCGCTCTTGGTCAGCACCGGGTAGTCGGCGAGCTCCTTCGCTCGCTGCAGGAGCGCGAGTGCGCCGTCGTAGCTCGCCTTGCCGCCGCGCATCTTGGCGTGGAGGCGGCGGACGGTCTCGATGTTGTGGTTGAAGACCTCTGGCCGGGCGGCGATCACGGTCGCGAGCGCGGCCTCCTCGACGCCGAGGAAGTCGGGCGTGAGCACCTCGACGGTCGCGTCGGGCAGCTTGTGGTGGAGGGCGCGGATCGTCGCCGCGTAGTGCCCGGCGCCGCGATCAGCGATGTCGTCGCGGTCGACCGAGGTGACGACGACGTGCTTCAGGCCCATCTCCTTCGCCGTCTGGGCGAGCCGAAGCGGCTCGAGCGGGTCGGCGGGCTCGGTCGGCGTGCCGGAATGGACGTAGCAGTATCGGCACGCCCGCGTACAGGTGTCGCCGAGGATCTGGAAGGTGGCGGTGCCACGGCCCCAGCACTCGGCGATGTTCGGGCAGCGGGCCTCCTCGCAGATCGTGTGCAGGCTGGCTCCGTGGATCAGCTTGGCCACCTCGAAGTAGCGCGTGCTGGGACTCGGCGCGCGCACCTTCATCCATTCGGGCCGGCGAGGCCTCTCGGCGACGGGAAGCGAGCCTTGCACGAACTCGAGTGTAGAGACGCCGATGTGGACAGCGCGTCACACTCGCGCGGCAGACTCGAAGGCGCTCCCCCCTCACGGCGCTCCCGAGTCTCGAACGGCGGCGTATCCTCGTCGGAGATGCTCGCGAACCCGGTTGCTGCGCTTCCGATTGCCTTGCTCTCCCTTCTGCACGGGACAGTGACGATCGGCCCGGTGACGCCGGTGTGCCGGGTCGGTGTTCCTTGCGACAAGCCGGCCGCTTCGGTGGTGCTCACCTTTACCCGCGGCGCGCGGGTCTTTCGGACGAAGACTCACGCCGATGGCGCCTACACCCTCAGGCTGCCGCCGGGGGCCTACACGGTCAGGTCATCGGAGGGGATGCGAATCTCGCCCCTCCAAGTCACCGCTCGGAAGGGCAGCCACCTGCAGGGCTTCTCGATCGACACGGGGATCCGGTAGTTCTCAGCGCGCTGCGAGCGCTCCGTGGAGCGGCTGTGCCCAGAGGCCCGGCTCCTTGCCGGGGAGCTCGTCGAACGTGAGCCCGAAGATCTCCGCGAACGCGTCTGCTGCGGGTGTCCGTACCTCGTCGACTGTGGGCGCTCGCCCCGCCTCGCGCGCGAGCGATGTGAACATCGCGTCCTCGAGCCCGCAGGCGGTGATCCAGTCGGTGAACGGCGCCGGGTCGAGATCGACGTTCAGCGCGTAGCCGTGCGTCGTCACCCAGCGTGAGATGTGGACGCCGATCGAGGCGATCTTGCGTGGCGGCGACTGGAGCCAGACACCGGTCAACCCCTCGATCCGGGTTGCCTCGACGCCGAACGCGCCGACGGCGTCGATGATTGCCTGCTCGAGGTTCCGGCAGTAGAGCTTGACGTCCTTGCCGTGGCGCTTGAGATCGAGGATCGGGTAGCAGACGAGCTGACCTGGCCCATGGAACGTCGATTTTCCCCCGCGGTCGGTCTCGACGAGCTCGACCTCGGCCCCTGCCGGGATATGCACCTCGCCCGGCTCGGTGCGGCGCCCGAGCGTCACCGTCGCGGGATGCTCGAGAAAGAGCACCGTGTCCGGGATCGCGCCCTGCGACACTGCCGCTGCGAGTGAGCGCTGCAGCTCCCACGCCTCGCGGTAGCCGGTCCGGCCGAGGTTGAGCACGTAGGCCCCGCGGGTCATCTCTGCAACCTAGCCTGCCGCCTGGCTTCGCGGAGCGCCCGCAGTCGAAGTCGGCCAGCACGACTGCGCCGTCGGGCGAGCTCTTGCGGAGGCCGCTCGCGCCGCCGATTTCATCGGGTCAACGATAGGCCTGCGGTTAGTAGTCGGCCTCGCCCCAGCTCTGGAGCCGGGCGGCGAGGTCGCGGAGGAACTGGGCGCCGTAGGCGCCGTCGACCAGGCGGTGGTCGTAGGTGAGCGTCAGATTCATCATCGGCCGGATCGCGATCGCGTCCTTGCCGGCGTCGTCTGTGATCACCCATGGCCGCTTGACGACCGCGTAGGTGCCGAGGATCGCGGTCTGGGGCTGGTTGATGATCGGCGTGCCCATGAATGTGCCGTAGCTGCCGGGGTTCGTGATCGTGAAGGTGCCACCCTGGACGTCGTCAGGGAGCAGCTTCTTGGTACGGGCTCGCTCGGCGAGATCGGCGACCCCGCGAGCCATCCCGAGCAGGTTCAGTCCCTCGGCGTGCTTGAGCACCGGCACGATCAGCCCCCTGCCGCCGTCGAGTGCGACGGCGAAGCCGAGGTTCACGTAGTTGCGTGTCACGATCGACTCTCCGCGGAGCTCGGCGCCGACGAGCGGCCACTCGCGCAGCGTCTCGACGGCCGCCCTCGCGATGAACGAGAGGTAGGTCGGGTTGACGTCGTAGGAGGCCGCAAACTCGGCTTTCAGCCGCTCGCGGATCGCGACCACCTTGGACATGTCGACCTCGATCGCACTCGTGACGTGCGCGGCGGTGTCGAGCGAGCGGCGCATGTGGTCGGCGATGCCGCGTCGCATTGCCGTGATCGGCTCCAGGGTCTCGCCCCGCTCGAGTTCGACCGGCTGCGTCGCCGTCGGTGCGGGGGTGCGAGTCGCAGGCGTGGAAGGAGGTGTGGAAGGTTCCGGTGCGGCGGGCTCCGCAGGCAAAGGCGGTGGGAGCGAGACGGCGGGCTTGGGCTCCGGCGGCGCCTCCGGAGCGCCACCTCCCGACTCGACGAACCCGAGGATGTCCTTCTTGGTCACGCGCCCGTCGCGCCCGGTGCCGGTCAGCGTCGAGGCATCGATGCCATGCTCGGTTGCGATTCGCGCGACGACAGGCGAGACGAACGTGTGGCGTTCTCCGGCGCCGTTTCCAGCGCCTGCCGGAGCGACGGGCTGCCGCGGCGTCGGAGCGGCCTCCTCGTACTCGTCGTCGTCCTCGGGCTCTGGCTCGGTGCGGAGCGCCTCGGGCTCCGGCTCGGCTCGGGCCGGCTCCTGCTTCGGCTCGGGCTCGGGCGTGCCGGCCGGAGCGGTTCCGATCCGGCCGACGAGCGTGCCGACGGGGACCGTCTCTCCCTCCTGGACGAGGATCTCCTGGAGCACGCCGGATCCGGGGCTCGGCACCTCGGTGTCGACCTTGTCGGTCGAGATCTCGAGCAGCGGCTGGTCAGCTTCGATCGTGTCGCCGACGTTCCGGAGCCACCGGGTGACGGTTCCCTCCGACACCGACACGCCCATCTGGGGCATCACCACCTCGACGACGGTGCCGGCAGCCATCAGTAGGACGCGAGCTCGCGAAGCCCGGCGACGATGTCGGCGACCTGGGGCAGGAACGCCTCCTCGAGCGCCGGCGCGAACGGGACGGGCGTGTCGGGTGCCGTGATCCGCTGCGGGGGCGCATCGAGGTGCTCGAACGCCTCCTCCGCGATCGTTGCCGCGATCTCGGCGCCGAAGCCGCCGGTGCGGGTGTCCTCGTGGAGGACGATCACCTTCGAGGTCTTGCGCACGGAGGCGAGCACCGCATCCTTGTCCCAGGGCATGATCGTGCGCAGGTCGATGATCTCGACCGAGAGGTCGTCGATCTTGGCGGCGGCTTCCGCGGCCGTGTAGACCATCGCCCCCCAGGTGACGATCGTGACGTCGTCGCCGGGCTGATGAATCCGGGCGACGCCGATCGGCGTCGAGTAGCGCTCCTCGGGCACCTCGCCCTTGATCCGCCGGTACAGGTGTTTGTGCTCGAAGAAGAGCACCGGGTTCGGATCCTCGATCGCGGAGATGATCAGCCCCTTCGCGTCCTCCGGCGTCGCCGGGCAGACACACTTGAGGCCGGGGATGTGAGCGAAGGACGATTCGGGGTTCTGCGAGTGGAAGGGCCCGCCGGAGAAGCCGCCGCCCGAGGGCAGGCGCACCGTGATCGGCACGGGCGTGCCGGCACGCCAATGCTGCTTGGCGGCGATCGTCACCAGGTGGTCCCAGGCGCACGAGATGAAGTCCGCGAACTGCATCTCGGCCACCGGCCGCAGGCCCATCATCGCCGCACCGGTGGCGCCGCCCACGATCGCCGTCTCGGAGAGCGGTGCGTCGAGCACCCGCCAGGGGCCGAACTCCTCCTGGAAGCCCTGCGTCACCTTGAACGCGCCGCCGTAGACGCCGATGTCCTCGCCGATCAGGAACACGCGCTTGTCGTGGCGCATCTGGAGCCGGAGCCCGTCGCTGATCGCCTGCAGGTAGGTCTTCTCGGCCATCGGGCTACATGTGGTGGGGGTGGTCGAGCTCTTCCGGCTCGGCGTACACCCCTTCGAGAAGCGTGCCCGGGTCGGGCTCCGGCGAGGCCTCGGCCCGCTCGAGCGCCTCGTTCAGGTGGCGTTTCACGTAGTTCACGATCTCATCCTCTTCCTCGTCGGTGAAGTCGGTGTGCTCGAGCAGCCAGCGGCGGTACCGCTCGATCGGGTCGCGTTTCGCCCACTCCTCGAACAGTTCCTTGGGGACGTAGGAGGCGTCGTCGTGGACTGCGTGGCCCTCCATCCGGAGCGTCACGCTCTCGATCAGCGTCGGCCCCCCGCCCTGCCGCGCTTTCTCGATCGCGCGCTTGGCCTCGCGGTAGACGGCGAGCGCGTCGGTGCCGTCGACCACCACGCCTTCGAAGCCGTAGGCGGCGGCACGGTCGGCCAGGTGCTCGACCGCGTACTCGAGGTGGGTCGGGGTCGAGTAGGCCCAGCCGTTGTTGTCGCAGATGAACACGACCGGGAGCTGGCGGACGGCTGCGAAGTTCATCCCCTCGTGCGCGTCGCCGCGCGCCGAGGAGCCCTCGCCGAACCAGGTCACCGCGACGCGCTTCTCCTCGCGGATCCGGAACGCGAGCGCGCAGCCGACCGCGACCGGGAGCATCGCGGGCAGGTGCGAGACCATCGCGACGAGTCCGAGGTTCTGGTCGGCCATGTGGACGTTCCCGTCCTTGCCCTTCGCGGGCCCGTCCGCGCGGCCCATGTAGTTGGCGAGGATCCGCCACGGCTCGACCCCGCGCACGATGTGGACGCCCATGTTGCGGTGGAGGGGCGTGCCGACGTCGTCGCGCGCCATCGCGGTCGCGACCGCCACCGCCGAGGCCTCGTTGCCACGGCCCGTATAGAACGAGCCGGGGATCTTGCCCTGGCGGTAGAGGATCTGCCCGCGTTCCTCGACGCCGCGCGTCAGGAGGAGGCTGCGATAGATGCCGAGCAGATCCTCGCGGTCGAGGCCCCACTCCTTCGCTTCCTGGAGCGAGCCGCTCGGCTCCGCAACGCGCGCGATCGACATGCCGTGTTCCACTCTAACGCGACGGTGAGGCATGCCGCCCCGGTTAGGCTGAGCGGATGGGGAAGGCGTCCGATTGGCTGCGCGAGGAGCGGCGCAAGGTACTCGGCGACTGGACGGCGATCTGTCTGCGTTGCGGCGCGGCCCGCCGCTGGTTCGAGGAGTTCGAGGCGGAGATTCCCAGCGAGTGCCCGGCCTGCGGCGGCGAGGTGATCCACCGCTGCCCGGCCTGTTCGGCGCCGTTTTCCTCGACCTTCGCCGTCGACTGCGAGGAGTGCGGCGGCCGGTTGCGGGAGCCCGAGCTTTTCGGAGTCCCGATCCGCAAGGCCGGGCGCTAGCCTCAGGGCTTGATCGCGGAGAACCGGATCACCGTGACCGTGTCGTCCGCGGTGATATCGCGGTTGTAGAGCTGGCTCAGGAAGTGGGCCATCTCCTCGGCCCGCCGCACCTCGGGGTTGTCGTGCTCGATCTCGCGCGGGGAGAGCTCCGAGAGGCGCTTGACCTCGACCTTGTCGATAACTGCGTCGAAGACATGCTGGCGTGGCCCAAACCGGGCGCCGACGAGCACCGAGACGATCATCCCCTTCTGATACTTCCGGGACTTGTCACCGAGCCGGATCGTCGCCGTCTTGCGGTGCGACCGAAGCTGCGCCTCGACGACCTGCGAGTAGAAGTTGAGGGCGAAGGCGGGCAACCGGCCCTCGATCATACGTCCTGTTTCACCGCGAGCAGTTCGACCGACCGCCCGACCATCTCGCGCTCGCCGCGGTAGGCGAGCAGCCCGGGCGCCTCTGAGAGCGGCAGCCAGCGGGCCTCTGCGACCTCGTGGCGGAACTCCTCCGAGATCTGACCGAGGCGCCCGCTCACGTAGCGCACGAGGAAGAACGACACGATCTTGAAGACGCGCTCGCCCTCCCAGGAGAACCAGTAGCGCGTATCGCCGAGCTTCGCCATGACCCGGCCTTGGACGCCGGTCTCCTCGGCAATCTCGCGCACCGCCGCGGCGACGCCGCTCTCGCCCTCGTCGAACTGTCCCTTCGGGAGCACCCAGAGCCCTTTGGGCTTCCCGGCGGGTCGGATCGCGGCGAG
>DATKRX010000056.1:0-3251 GCA_035531915.1 Gaiellaceae bacterium
CATCTTCCAGTTGCCGGCGATCAGCACAGGCGGATTATGCTGGCGGGATCGCCGCGACGCCCGGGAGCTCTTTGCCCTCGAGCAGCTCGAGCGAGGCGCCGCCGCCGGTCGAGACCCACGTGATGTGACCCGCGAGCCCCGCTTCCTCGATCGCGCGCACCGAGTCGCCGCCACCGACGACCGTGAAGCCGTCGCTGGAAGCGACGGCGCGCGCGATCGCGAATGTCCCCTCTGCGAACCGCGGCCATTCGAAGACGCCCATCGGGCCGTTCCAGAAGACGGTCTTCGCGCCTGCGATCACCTCGGCGAACTCCTCGCGTGCGGCCGGGCCGATGTCGAGCCCGAGCCAGCCCTCCGGCACATCGTCGGCGGGCGCCATCCGAACCGGGGCGTCGGCCGAAAACGACTCAGCGGCCACGATGTCCCTCGGCAGCAGCACCTCGAAGCTGAAAGGGCTCGTCGCGCGCACCTCCTCGGCCATCTTGCCGCCGATCAGCACGCTGTCGGCGCGGGTGCCGAGATTGCGCAGCACCGCGACCTTGTCGGCCACCTTGGCGCCGCCGGTGACGATCACGAACGGGCGCTCGACCTCGCCGAGCAGCCGACCGAGGTTCTCGAGCTCGGCCAAGAGCAGCAGGCCGGCGTAGGCTGGCAGGAGGTGCGCGACCCCCTCGGTTGAGGCGTGCGCCCGGTGGGCGGAGCCAAACGCGTCGTTGACGTACAGGTCGCAGCCCTCGGCCAGCCTGGCCGCGAACTCCGGGTCGTTCTCGATCTCGCCGGGCTCGAAGCGCGTGTTCTCGAGCACCGTGATGCGATCGTCCGCGAGCAGGGTGGCGAGACGTTCGCGGACGGGCGCGATCCGGCAGCTCGCTCGATCCTGCTCGCTTGTCGGCCGCCCGAGGTGTGAGCAGACGCGAACCTCCGCGGCGCCGCCGTCGAGCAGGAGTTGCAGGGTCGGCAGGGAGGCCTTGATGCGCGCGTCGTTCGCGACCCGGCCCTCCTCGAGCGGGACGTTCAGGTCTGCCCGAACGAGGACGACCTTCCCGCCTACCGAGGCGTCGCGGACAGAGCGCGGAGTTGCCACGGCGCTACGCGGCGAGCTTGTTCACGAGATCGACCAGCCGGCACGAGTAACCCCACTCGTTGTCGTACCAGCCGAAGACCTTGACCAGGTTGCCGCCCGCCATCGTCAGCTTGCTGTCGAAGACGCAGGAGTACGGTGACTCCTTGATGTCGGACGAGACGAGCGAGTCGGTCGAATACTGCAGGTACCCCTCGAGCGGCCCGTTGTCGGCGGCGGCTTTGAACGCCGTATTCACCTCTTCGACTGTGACCTCCCGGCTGACGACCGTGAGCAGATCGGTGAGCGAGCCGGTCGGGACGGGTGCGCGGACCGCGACCCCATCGAGCTTCCCTGCGAGCTCGGGCAAGACGACGCCGATCGCCTTGGCCGCCCCGGTCGAGGTCGGGATCAGGTTGATCGCAGCCGCGCGGGCGCGCCGCATGTCCTCGTGCGGCATGTCCTGAAGGCGCTGGTCGGCGGTATAGGCGTGGATCGTCGTCATGAACCCGCGCTCGATCGTGAACGCGTCGTGGATCACCTTCGCCATCGGGCCGAGGCAATTGGTCGTGCAGGAGGCGTTCGAGATGATGTGGTGCTGCTCCGGGTCGTAGCGGTCGTCGTTGACCCCGAGCGCGAGCGTGATGTCCGGATTGGTGGCCGGCGCCGAGATCACGACCTTCTTCGCGCCCGCATCGAGGTGCTTCTGCGCCCCCTCGCGGGCGGTGAAGAACCCGGTCGACTCGAGCACGACGTCGACATCGAGGTCGCGCCAGGGCATCGCCGCCGGGTCGCGCTCGACCAGGAGCCGGATCTCGTGTCCCGCCGCCTTCAACACTCCGCCCTCGACGGTGACGTCGCCGGGCAGCGGCCCGAGGGTCGAGTCCCACTTGAGCAGATGCGCCATCGTGTCCGGGTCGCCGAGGTCGTTGGCCGCGACGATGTCGAAGTTCGCCTCGCGCGTGAGAGAGGCGCGGAAAAAGTTGCGTCCGATGCGGCCGAAGCCGTTGATGCCTACCCGGGTTTTGGCCATGGGGCCGGGACTTTAGTCAGAGCGGCGAAAATCCGCCAAGAGAACCGACCGGTTCAGCCGGCCGCCGCAGGGTTGCCGTAAATCAGCTCGAGCTTGCGCTGTAGGTAGCGGATGTAGGGCTCGGGGTCGATCCGGTTGGTGCCGATCGCGCGCTCGAGTGTCTCCATCGGCGTGAACTTTCGGCCGTGGCGGTGCACGTGGTCTCGCAGCCACTCCCGCAACGCGCCGAACTCGCCGCGCTCGAAGTCCTCGTCGAGCCCGGGCAGGTCGGCCGTGATCCGCTCCCACAACTGCGCGGAGATCAGGTTCCCGAGCGCGTAGGTCGGGAAGTAGCCGATCAGCCCAGACGACCAATGCGTGTCCTGCAAAACCCCGCGGGTGTCGTCAGGGACCTCGATCCCGAGGTAGTCCCACATCCGCCGGTTCCACTGCTCCGGCAGCTCCTCGAGCGGGAACGCCTCCGCGAGCAGCTCCTGCTCGAGCTCGAATCGCAAGATGATGTGGAGGTTGTAGGTCGCCTCGTCGGCCTCCACCCTGATCAGCGAGGGCCTCACCTCGTTGATCTCGCGGTACCAGCGCTCGGCATCGTAGCCGGCGAGCGCCTCGGGGAAGAGCTCGTGGAGGCGCGGGAAGAAGAACCTCCACGCAGGCAGGGAGCGACCGACGAGGTTCTCCCACATCCGGCTCTGCGACTCGTGCAGGCCGAGCGAGGTGCCGGTCCCGAGCGGCGAGCGCTCGAGCGCCGGGTCGATCTGGTGCTCGTAGAGGCCGTGCCCCGTCTCGTGCATCGTCGCAAACAGGCCGTCGAGGTTCGACTCGAAATAGCGAGTAGTGATCCGGATGTCCTGCGACCCCGCTCCGCTCGCGAACGGGTGCACCGTGGCGTCGAGCCGCCAGGCCTCGTCGTCGAAGCCGAATCGGCGCACCACCTCGAGCTCGAACAGCTTCTGCTGCTCGAGCGGAAACACCCGCCCCGGGATCGTCTTCGCGACCTCCCCGCCGCCGACCCGCTTCACGAGCGGCGCTTGGTGCTCCTTGAGATAGGCGAACAGCGTCCGCACCTCGGCGGTCGTCATCCCGCGCTCGAAGTCGTCGAGCACGGCGTCATAGGGCTCGGCGTAGTCGCCCTCGAAGCATGCGACGTACTGCCGCCGCAGC
>DATKRX010000057.1:0-19785 GCA_035531915.1 Gaiellaceae bacterium
CTCAACCAGCGCTACGTCTACGTGCCGCCGTTCGAGCTCCCCGACCTCGAGCGCAAGTACGGCAACCTGACGCTCACCTACGCGACCCAGGTACACGTCGCGGTGGTCGAGGTCGACCCGGAGACGGGCAGCTACGAGATCGTCGACTACGCCGCCGTCGACGACTGCGGGACACGGATCCACCCCCAGATCGTGGAGGGCCAGGTGATGGGCGCCCTCGCGCACGGCCTCGGCGCCGCGACCCACGAGACGTTCACCTACGACGAGGACGGCAACCTGCTGACTCCGAACTTCTACGACTACCACATCCCGCACGCGATGGACGTGCCGCCGCTGAAGACGGGCGCGATCGAATCCCCCTCGCCGTTCACGCCGCTCGGCACCAAGGGCATGGGCGAGGGCGGCGGCGCTGCGATCCACTCGATCTGCGCTGCTCTTCAGGATGCGCTTCGGACCGTGGGGGCGCCGATCGTCTCCGACTCCTGCAACCCGCCGTTCCGCGTCTACGACCTGATCACGGACCCGGCCGCGAGCCGGCGGGGGCTCGAGGTCGTCGAAGCGTGAAAGTCGAAGGGGAGCGCTCCTTCGGGGCGCGGCGCGAACTGGTCTGGAACGTCCTCAACGACCCGGCGAAGATGGCCGAGCTGATGCCGGGCGTCCAGTCGTTCGACGTCACAGACGACACCCACTGGCGCGCGCACGTGAAGATCCCGCTCGGGCTCGGGGGGCTCGCGATGACGATCGACTTCGAGAAGACCGCGGAGCGTCCCGGCGAATACTCGAGCCTGCACGCGAAGGGCAACGGCGTCGGGGCGATGCTGAACATGCAGACCTCGTTCACGCTCGAGACGCTCGAGGAGGGGACGAAGATGCACTGGACGGCGGACGTGAAGGTCGCCGGGCCGGTCGGCGCGATGGGCCAGCGCGTGCTGCAGCCGATCGTGAAGCAGCAGGTGAACCACGTGCTCGCCGCGCTCGACAAACAGGTGACCGCGGCCGCCGAGGCCGAGGGCAGCCTGCCCGCGGCGCCGCCCGAGCCCCAGTAGGGCGGCGTGGGCGTTCCCTTCAGGATCGGGCTGATGCAGCTCACGATGGAGCCGCTCGAGGAGATGCTCGAGACGGCCCGGGAGCTCGACCGCGGCGGCTTCGACACGATCTGGCTCGCCGAGGCCTACCCGTGGTGGCGTAAGCACGGCATGGAAGCGCGCTCTTCCACCGTCCTCTCGGGGATGATGGCGCGCGAGACCGAGCGCCTCACGATCGCCTGGGGGATCATCTCGCCCTACACGCGCCACCCGGTGCAGGTGGCGATGGACGCGCGGCTCGTGCAGGAGGCCGCGGGGCCCGGCCGGTTCATCGTCGGCTTCGGAACCTCGAAGATCTTCCTCAACAACACCAAGCAGGGCGGCCCGCCGAGCGAGACGAAACCGCTCGCGCACATGCGCGATTCGGTCGCGATCGTACGCGGCGCCCTTTCGGGCGCACGATTCGAGTATGACGGCACGGCCTTCAGCGCCGATCTGCCGGCGCTCCTGCCCGAGGCGGGCGCCCCCGGTTGGGAGGTTCCCGTCTACGTCGCCGCGACGGCGCCGATGATGCAGGCGCTCGGCGGCGAGATCGGTGACGGCCTACTCACCCCGTCGATCACCACGCCCGCGTTCGTCCGCTACACCCGCGGGAACGTGGCCATGGGCGCCACCAAGGCGGGCCGCGACCCGGCCGGGGTCGACGTCGGCTGCACGGTCGTCGCATCGATCCACGCGACCGACCGCGACGCCGGCCGCGACGGCGCCCGCGAGATCGCGGGCATGTATCTCGCGAACAAGTTCCAGAACATCAAGGGCTCGGCGGACACGCTGCTCGAGCTGGCCGAGATCGGCATGAACGAGCTGGCGCCGGTCGCAGAAGCGATGGAGAGCGGCGGCCGCCTCGCGGCGAAGGCCCAGGTCACCGACTCGCTGCTCGACCGCTGCAAGCCGATCGCGGGTACGCCGGAGGACTGCATCGCCGCGATCGAGGCCTACCGCGAAGCCGGTTGCAGCCACATCATGCTCGAGCTCTGGGGCGAGCACCGACACGAGCAGATCCGCCTCTTCGGCGAGCGCGTCCTCCCCCATTTCCGATGACCAAGGTCGCGATCAACGAAGAGCGCCTGGTCGCGTGGGCCTCGCAGGCGATCGGCACGCCGAGCTTCACCGGGAGCGAGCAGGCAATGGCAGAGCTGGTCGCCGCGACGTTCGGCGAGCTGGGCGCGCAGGTGCAGTGGCAGCAGGTCGAGGAGAGTCGCGCGAACGTGCTCGGCACCTGGCCCGGGGCCGGCGGCGGGGCGAGCCTGATGTTCAACGGGCACATGGACACCTCCTATTCGGGCCGCGAGCCATGGCTTGCCGGGGTGCCCGGGTTCCAGCCGAAGGCGTTCGTCAAGGAGGGGCGTCTGTTCGGGCTCGGGATCTCGAACATGAAGGGCGCGCTTGCCTGCTACGTCGAGGCGGTGCGGGCCCTCGCGGACGCCGGCATCCGGCTCAGAGGCGACCTGCTGGTCGCGGCGGTCTGCGGCGAGATCGAGAAGGCGCAGTGGGGCGATGCGCAGGGCGCAGAGTTCCGCGGGTACGCGGCCGGGTCGCGCTACCTCGTCACCCACGGCGGGGTCGCGGAGATGTGCATCCTCGGCGAGCCGACCGAGTCGAAAGTCGTGCTCGGCCACTTCGGCTCGCTCTGGCTCCGGATCTCCACCCGCGGCAACTTCATCCACACCGCCTTCAGCGAAGGGAAGCGCGACCAGAACTCGATCCTGCGCATGCGCGAGGTGCTCGACGCCGTGCTCGAGTGGGTCCCGAGCTGGGAGAGCGACCCCGGCAACGCCTACAGGGGCGCGCCGGCGATCGTCAACGTGAGCGCGATCCAGGGTGGTTTCGGCTGGCGCGTCTCGCGCACCCCGCACCGCACCGATCTCTTCCTCGACGTCCGCGTCCCGCCGACCAAGTCGATGGCGAGCGCTCGCGGACAGGTGCTGGAGATGGTGCGTTCCCTCGCCAAGCGGTTTCCCGACTACGGGATCGAGGGCGAGGTGTACGTGACCGCGCCGGGAGCCGAGATCGACGAGGGGCACCCGCTGATCGCAGCGCTCGAGGCCTCCCACGAGGAGGTGTTCGGCGCACCGCCCGAGCGCGATGTGACCCGCTGGTTCTCGGATGCCTCGGCGCTGACCCGCGCCGGAGTTGCCACCGTCAACTACGGGACCTCGACCGGCCTCCTCGACACGACCGACGGCGAGAATCTCGAGATCGCGGCGCTCGCACAGACCGCGCAGGTGTACGCGCTCGCGGCGATGCGGGTCTGCGGGGTCGCATGAGGCTCGTGACCTACGACAGCGGCAAGGTCGGCCGGGTGGAAGGCGAGGAGATCGTGCGCCTCGAGGCTCCCGACATGCGGTCCTACTTCGAGCGCGGCGGCGCCGGCGAGTCGGGCGAGCGGACGCCGCTCGCGGACGCGCGCCTGCAGGCACCGATCGTGCCGAAGAAGTTCTTCCACACGGCCGGCAACTTCCGCGAGCACGAGGACGAGTCGAAGAACGTCGCCTGGTCGCACGAGATCGCCCCGTGGATCGTCTTCTTCCAGAACGTCGACGCGATCGTCGGCCCCGACGAGCCCGTCGTCTATCCGGAGCACCTGACCGAGGAGCTCGACTACGAGCTCGAGCTCGCCGTCGTGCTGCGCAAGGCAGGCAAGTGGTTTCCGCCCGAAGAGGCCGCCGACTACATCGGCGGGTACGTGATCTTCAACGACATCACTGCGCGCGACATCCAGCGGCGCGAGATGCGCTCGGGGGTGTTCTCCTTCTGCAAGGCGATCGACACCTTCTGCCCGCTCGGGCCGTGGATCGTCACGCCCGACGAGATCCCCGACCCGCACGACCTCACGATGACCTTGCGCGTCAACGGGCAGGACCGGCAGGTCTCGCACTCGAGCAAGATGTCGGTGACGATCCCGGAGATCTTGAGCCACTACTCGGCGCTCGGCTATTCGGCCGGCGACGTGCTCTCGACCGGCACGGTCTCGGGGGTTGCAGGGTTCAGCCCGGACGCGGCCTCGCTCTACCTGCGGCCCGGCGACCAGATCGAGGCGGAGATCGAGCGGATCGGAGTCCTCCGAAACCCGGTGATCTCGTGGCGGGAGGCGCACGGGGAGCCCGCGCCCGAGCGGGTTACCTGGTGAGCTGGCCCGTCGATCTCGAGAAGCTCGACCGCGCCCGGGCGCTGATGGACGAGGCGCAGCTCGACGCGCTCGTCGTGCGCGCACCCGACAACGTCCTCTACCTGACCAACTTCTGGGGCATGAAGGGCTATGACGCGTGCGTGTTCCCGCGCGAGGGAGATCCGGTGCTCGTGTGCCTCGAGGCCTCTGCCGAGGACGCCTCCCGGACGGCCTGGCCGGGCGAGGTGCGGCTCGTGCGCGGCTACGACGAGTCCGATCCGCGGCCGGTGAGCGCACGCACGCTCGCGCTCGCGCTCGAGGCGGCGCTGCCCTACCGGCGGGTCGGACTCGAGCTCTCGCTCGGCACGCAGGCCTCGGATCGCATGGTCGGCGAACCGACGACGTTCACGAAGGCATGGTTCGACGCCTGGCCCGACGCGGTCGACGGGACGCCGCTGCTCGCGGCGGCGCGCGCGCTCAAGACCGCGCAGGAGATCGACCGGATTCGGCTCGCCAACGAGATCTGCGCCGCGGCGATGGAGCGGGTGCGGGCCGAGCTGCGACCGGGGATGAAGGAGAGCGAAGCGGCCGCGATCTGGCAGGCGTTCGTCCACGGAGAAGGCACCGGCTGGCGTGGGCAGGTCGAGCTCGCGCTCGGGTTCTCGCTCGTCTGGTCGGGGCCCGGGATCAAGACCTTCACCGCGACCGGCGAGCGGCCGGTCCGCTCCGACGAGCCGACGCTGTTCGAGATCTGGGTCTGCGCCGACGGCTACTGGTGCGACCACACGAAGCTGCTTTGCCCCGGCGAGCTCCGGGCCGACTACCGCCTCCTCGAGGCCGGGCTGCTCGAGCTGTACGGGCGGGCCGTCGAGCACTGCCGCCCGGGCGCGAGCCTGGCGGAGCTCGACCGGCTCGTGCGCGACGGGATCGCCGGGCTCGGCTATCCGGGACAGCCGACCCATCCGATCTGCCACGGCGTCGGCGCGCGGGCGCATGAGCCGCCCTATGCCCACCAGGCCGCCGGCGGGGAGGTCGCCGAGGGGATGGTGCTCGCGATCGAGCCCGGCTGCTACTGGGAAGGCGGCGGCGGGCTCCGCCTCGAGGACAACTTCCTGATCACGGCGACCGGCGCCGAGAAGCTCTCGTCCTTTCCCGATGGTGTCGTGAGCGCCCCATGAGCGATCTGATCTGGACGGGCTCGCTCAATGACCCCTATCGCCTCGGCGGCCACGTCGGCCTCTACGACACGACCTTGCGCGACGGCGAGCAGACCGTCGGGGTCGTGCTCGGCACCGAGCAGAAGCTCGAGATCGCGCGGCTCCTCGACGAGCTCGGGATCGACCGGATCGAGGCCGGATTCGCGCGCGTCTCCGCCGAGGATCGGGAGGCGGTCAAGCAGATCTCCGCAGCCGGGCTCCGGGCCGAGGTGTGGGGTTTCTCGCGGGCGGTGCCGGCCGACCTCGAGGCCCTCGCCGAGCTCGAGGTGCGCTTCTCGGTGATCGAGTCGCCGATCTCCGACCTGAAACTCGAGGCGCTCGGCGTCTCGCGCGAGAAGATGCTCGAGCGGATCACCGGCGCGATGCGCTTCGCCGCCGAGCACGGGATCCACGCCGCGTTCTTCGGGGTCGATTCGACCCGAGCCGAGCCGGACTTCTACCGGCGCGTCTACTCGAGCGCGGTCGAGGCAGGCGCCCGAGAGGTCGTGGTCGTCGACACGCTCGGGATCGCCTCGCCCGAAGCCGTCGCGGCACTCGTCGAGTCGACCGTCGAGCTGGTCGGTCCCGGCGTGCCGGTGCATTTCCACGGCCACAACGACTTCGGCGTCGCGACCGCGAGCGCCGTCGCCGCCGTCCGCGCGGGCGCCTCGTATGTCCAGGGCACGATCAACGGGATGGGCGAGCGGGCGGGGAATGCGAACCTGGGCGAGGTCGCGCTCGCCCTGCGGGCGCTCTACGGCGTCGCGTCGAACCTGCGGCTCGACCTGATCCGCTCGGTGTCCGAACGCGTGCGCGAGCTCTCCGGATACGCCCTCGAGCCGTGGAAGCCGCTGACCGGCGACACGCTCTACCGGCGCGAGAGCGGCGCGGTGGCGAGCCAGTTCCACGACCCGCCCTCGATCGAGCCGTACTCGTCCGAGCTCGTGGGGGCGGAGCGGTCGATCGTGCTCGGCAAGAAGAGCGGCCTCGACTCGATCCGGATCAAGGCCGCCGAGCTCGGCCTCGAGGTGCCCGAAGACCGGTACGCGGAGCTGCTCGCCGCCGTGAAGGAGCTCGGGACGACGGAGCGGCGGCTCGTGACCGACGAGGAGTTCGCCAAGCTCGTCGGGCGGGCTCCGGCGTGATCACGCGGGTCTGTGTCGCCGGCTCGGGGGTGATCGGGAGCCTGCTCGCCGGGCATCTCGCCCAGGTTTCAGAGGTGTCGGTGCTGGCGCGCCGCGAGGAGCACGCGCGCGCGCTCAACGAGCACGGGCTGACGGTGAGCGGGCGCGTCGAGCTCCACCAAAGTGTCGTGGCGGCGACCGACCCGGCGGCGCTGCCCGAGCCCGACCTGGTGCTCGTCTGCTGCAAGGGCACCGATCTGGACGCTGTCGGCACGAGACTCGCCGGGCACTTCCCCTCTGCGAGGGTGATGACGCTCCAGAACGGCCTCGGCGCCGACGAGATCGTTGGCCGTCACGGAGCGTGGCCGCTGCTCGCGGCGGTCACGTTCATGAGCGGCACGCGCCACTCGGACACGAGCGTCGAGTACATCCTCGACACCGCCACCTGGATCGGCCCCAGCCGGGGCACGACCGGCGAGGACGCGCGCGAGGTGGCCGAGCTGATCCGCTCTTCCGGGCTGAAGGCCGACGGCTTCGACGACCTGCGGCCGATGCAGTGGTCGAAGCTGATCTTCAATGCGACCGTGAACGGCGTCGCCGCGCTCACGGGCCTCCCGCACGAGCCGCGGTTCGCGCAGCTCGACGAGGCGGGCGACCTCGGCCATCTCGTCCTCGGCCTGATCGACGAGGGCAAGGCGGTCGCCGCCGCCGCGGGTATCGCGCTCGCGGAAGATCCCTGGGAGATGAACGTCCACGCGACACGCCGCGGCTCCCGACACTCTCCCTCGATGCTCGAAGACGTCGAGGCCCACCGCCCCACCGAGATCGAGCTGATCAACGGCTCCCTGCTCAGAGAAGCGGCCCGCGTCGGGGTTCCCGTGCCCCTCCAGGAGACCATCTACCGGCTCGTGAAGGCCAAGGAGACCTCGTGGGAATGAGCGACACCCCGTTCGTCCACGCGCGCTTGCAATCCCGGTGGCGGAACGTCGCGGGGAGGGCGCTCTGAGGGTCTGCGTGGTCGGCTGCGGAGCGGTCGGGTCGCTGTTTGCGGCCAACCTCGGGACGCTCGAAGAGGTCGAGGTCTGGGCGTTCGACCTCTCCCGCGAGCACGTCGAGGCGATCAACCGGGACGGGCTCCGACTGACCGGCGCCGGGGAGGTGGTCGGGAAGGTGAACGCCACGACCGACCCGGCCGAGCTCCCAGCTTGCGACTTCGGGATCGTGGCCACCAAGGCGATGCACACAGACAGCGCGATCTCGGCGACCGCGCACGCGTTCGCCGCCGGCTGCGTCGCGACGGTGCAGAACGGGATCGGGAACGAGGAGGTGCTCGCGCGGCACGTCGCGCGCGTGATCCGCGGCACGACGTTCCCCGCCGGCAAGCTGATCGCACCCGGCGTCGTCCAGTGGGACGTGAAGGGCGATACGACGCTCGGGCCGTTCGAGCCGCAGCCCGCGCCGGGGGCAGAGATCGAGCGCCTCGCCGAGGCCGCCACCCGCGCCGGAATGCCGACGCATGCGGTCGCGGACGCGCGTGGCCCGCAGTGGCGCAAGGTGATCTTCAACGCGGCCACCAACCCGCTCGGGGCGCTCACCGGGCTCACCCACGGCCGGGTCTGCGGCGAGACGCCGCTCCGGCGTCTCGCCTCGCAGCTCGTCGAGGAGGGAAAGGCCGTCGCGTCGGCCCAGGGGATCGAGCTCGATTCGGACCCCGAGGAGCTGATCGACTTCGCCGCCCGGCCCGAGGTCGCCTACGGTCACAAGGCCTCGATGCTGCAGGACGTCGAGGCACGCCGGCAGACGGAGGTCGATTTCCTGAACGGCGGCATCGTCGAGTTCGGCCGACGCTACGGTGTGCCGACTCCAGGACACGAAATGATCTGGGCACTCGTCAAGGGGGTGGAAGCATCGTGGGCACATTGACCGACAAGCGAAACGCGGCCGTCCCGCAGGAAGAGATCGACCGCCGCTACCGGCTGATCCGCGAGGCGATGGCGCGCGAGGGCCTCGATGCCGTCGTCGTCTCCGGCTCGGAGTACTCCGGCTTCGAAGGTGCCGTCGCCTACATGTCCGGGTTCGCGATCGTCCACCGCTACGCCTATGTGCTGCTGCCGCTCGAGGGCGACCCGGCGATCGTCTTCCCGCGCGAGGCGCGCTACGTCGGCGAGCACGGGACGACCTGGATCGACGAGCAGGTCTTCGTCGACTGCCCGGGCGAGTGGCTCGCGGACCGGCTGCGCGGGAAGCGGGTCGGCGTCTACGGCCTCGAGTACGCGATGACCGTTCGCGACTACCGCGCGCTCGAGCCCGCGGCGGAGCTCGTCGCCTTCGACCGTCCCTTCGACCACGCCCGGGCCGTCAAGTCCGACTTCGAGCTCGAATCGGTGCGCGACAGCGTGCGGATCAACACCGAGGGGTTCTGGGTCTTTCTCGAGGCGTTCGCCCCCGGTCGCAGCGAGCGGGAGGTGCTCGCGCCCTGCGAGGGCTATTTCGTCTCCGAAGGCTGCGGCCGCCAGACGATGGACATGGTGCTCGTCGGGGAGAACGGCGCCGCGCTGCCCGAGTTCAAGATCGCCGGCGACCGCCGCTACAAGGAGACCGACATGGTGCTCCCCTCGCTCGAGGTCGCCGGCCCCGGTGGCCACTGGGTCGAGATCTCCCGTGCGATCTGCCCCGGCGAGCCGAGCGCGGAGACGCGACAGATGCTGGAGGCCTACGAGGAGTACTACGATGTGGCGCGCACCGCGCTCAAAGCCGGCGCGACCGCACACGACGTGCACCGCGCGGTCGCGAAGGGCTTCCTCGACCGCGGCTTCCAGCTCGGCCACGTCACCGGGCACTCGATCGGGATGACGATGATCGAGTTCCCGAAGATCGGCGAGGGCGACGAGACCGAGCTCCGCGAGGGCATGGTTTTCTCGATGCATCCGCACTCGATCTCGCAGGACGGCCGGGCGTGCCTCTACATGCAGGACACCTGGCTCGTCACCGCGGCCGGCGGCCTCCCGCTGGCTCCCGAGCTGGCGATGAAGATCTTCGACGGGACGGAAAGCCGGTGAGCGACCCCAAGCTCTCCGAGCCGGTCCTGCCGGGCGAGGGCGGCTCAGACTACGAGCGCTACCTCCGCACCGACGAGCTGCTCGCGCTGCAGAAGAGCCCGCGCGAATGGGTCCATCGCGACGAGCTGCTCTTCCAGACCGTGCACCAGGCCTCGGAGCTCTGGCTCAAGCTCGCGACCGTCGAGGCCGCCGAGGCGAGCAGCCTGATCGGCGCCGGCGACCTCGCCGGCGCGAACCGCCTCCTGCGCCGCGGCGTCGACTGCCTGAAGATCGTGACGGCAGCGCTCGACATGCTCGAACATCTCTCGCCGTGGGAGTACCAGGAGGTGCGCAAGGTGCTCGGGCACGGCAGCGGCTTCGACTCCCCCGGCTTCCGGGCGACCCAGAAGGTGCTGCCGCCGCTCGGCACCGCCTTCCACGAAGCGCTCGCCCGCGCCAACCTCACGCTCGTCGAGCTCTACGTGCACGGCCGCGAGCACGAACACCTCTACCAGCTGGCGGAGCTCCTGATCGAGTGGGACGAGCGGGTCGTCGTCTGGCGGGTCCGGCACTTCGTCGTCGTCGAGCGCATCATCGGCGGCTCGGTGATCGGCACTCAGGGAACGCCCGTCGAGGTGCTCGGCAAGCTGATCCACAAGCGCTTCTTCCCCGACCTCTGGCAGACGCGCAACGCGCTCACCGGCCTCGCCGGGTGAGCTTCCCACGCGTCTGGCTCGGCTGCGGCAACTTCGGTGGCATCGGCTCGGCGCCGGCGTTCTTCGGTCGCGGCAACTCCGAGGAGCAGGCGTTCGCGATCATGGACGCCGCCTGGGAGCGCGGGCTCCGCGGGTTCGACACGGCAGACGCCTACGGCGGCGGGCGAAGCGAGGAGTTCATCGGCCGCTGGCGCGCCGAACGAAACCCCGTCGGTCTGCTGCTCGCGACCAAGGTCTTCAACCCCGTCGGCGGCGACCCGGCCGACCGGGGCCTTGCGCCCGAACGGGTGATGCGGCAGCTCGAGGGAAGCCTCGAGCGGCTCGGGGTCGAGCGGATCGACCTCTACCTGGCCCACGAGCCGGACCCCGAGACGCCCCTCGCCGACACGATCGCCGCCTTCGACCGGCTGATCGGAGAAGGGCTGATCGGTGCGTGGGGGCTCAGCAACTACGACGCGGCGGGGCTCGAGGAAGCGCTCCGCCACGGCCGGCCGGCCCTTGTCCAGAACGGCTACTCGCTGCTCGAGCGCGCCGACGAGGAGGCCGTCCTGCCGCTCTGCGGGGAGCACGGGGTCGACTTCGTGCCGTTCGGCCCGCTCGCCGGGGGCTGGCTCGCGGGCCGCTACCGCCGCGGCGAGGAGTTCCCGGCCGGCTCCCGGATGAGCCAACGGCCCGAGCCCTACCAGGAGTTCGTCTCGGGCCGCGTGTTCGACGGGCTCGATCGGCTCGAGGTCGAGGCGGAAAAGCACGGCGTCGACCTGGCGACGCTCGCCTTCGCGTGGGTGCTCTCCCACCCGCAGGTCACCGGCGCCGTCTGCGGGCCCTCGCGCCCCGCTCACCTCGAGCCGGTGTTCGCGGCGCTCGACCTCTCCCTGACGCCGGCCGACCGCGAGCGCATAGGCTCGTTCTTCGCGTGAGCGTGCGTGTCCTCAGCGAGCACGATGTCCGCCGGCTGTTGCCGATGGACGAGTGCATCGCCGCGATGGAGGGCGCGCTCGCCTCGCTCGCGCGCGCGGAGCTCCACAATCCGCTGCGCTTCGTCGTGCGCCCAGCGGGCGAGCCGACCCTGATGGGCCTGATGCCGGCGCATCGGGGCGGGCCCGACGCGGTCTACTCGCTCAAGGTCGTGTGCATCGCCCCCGCGAACGCCGCGCTCGGGCTCGACCTCCACCAGGGGCTCGTCGCTCTCTTCGACGGCGCGACCGGCGCGACCCGCGTGCTCATGAACGCGGGCGCGATCACGTCGATCCGCACCGCCGCCGTCTCGGCCGTCGCGACGAAGCTGCTCGCCCGACCGGGCTCGCGCACGCTCGCGATCCTCGGCGCCGGCGTCCAGGCGCGCGCACACCTCGAGGCGATGCGGGCGGTGCTGCCGTTCGAGGAGGTCCGCGTGTGGAGCCGCACGGCGGGGCGCGCCGCCGAGCTCGAGGGCGTCCAGGAGGCCCGCTCGGTGGAGGAGGCCCTGCGCGGCGCCGATGTCGTCGTCACCGCCACGACTGCGCGCGAGCCGATCGTCAGCCGCGAGTGGCTCGCCGAGGGCGCGCACGTCAACGCCGTCGGCTCCAGCATCCCGACGACGCGCGAGCTCGACACGCGCACGATCGCCGACGCGGCGCTCTTCGTCGACCGCCGCGAGTCGACGCTCAACGAGGCCGGCGACTATCTCTTCCCGATTCGCGAGGGTGCGATCGGCCCCGATCACATCCGCGCCGAGATCGGCGAGATCCTGGTCGGCGCCGCCGAGGGCCGACGCGACGACTCCGAGTTGACCGTCTTCAAGTCGCTCGGGCTCGCAGTCGAGGACCTCGCGGCCGCCGAGCACGTGCTCAGGCGGGCGGAGGCCGAGAACGTCGGCGTCGAGGTCGAGCTGTGATCCCCTACGACGAGATCCTCCGCGCCCGCGACACGATCGCCGGCCTCGTGACCCGCACGCCGCTCGTGCGGCTCGATGCGGACTCGGACGCCGAGATCCATCTCAAGCTCGAGACGCTCCAGCCCGTCAACTCGTTCAAGCTCCGCGGCGCCGGCAACGCGGTGCTGCAGGCGACCGACGAAGAGCTCGCCGGCGGCGTCGTCACCGCGAGCGCGGGCAACATGGCCCAGGGCGTCGCCTACGCGGCGCGCCTGCGCGGCGTTCCGGCAACGATCATCGTTCCCGAGGGCGCGCCGGAGACGAAGATCGCCGCCGTCGAGCGCTTCGGCGGCACGGCCGTGAAGCTCCCGTACGACGACTGGTGGCGCGTGCTCGTCGAGGGCCGCTACGAGGAGGCCGCCGGTCTCTTCGTCCACCCGGTCGACGACCCGAAGGTGATGGCCGGTAACGGGACGATCGGGCTCGAGCTGCTCGAGGACCTGCCCGACGTGGATGCTGTGATCGTCCCCTACGGCGGCGGCGGGTTGATCGCCGGGATCGCGAGCGCGGTGAAGGCGACCCGCCCCGACGTCGCCTTCTACGCGGTCGAGCCCGTGACGGGCGCCACCGTCAGGGCCTCGCTCGATGCCGGCCACCCGGTCGAGGTCGACTATCAGCGCTCGTTCGTGGACGGAGCCGGCAGTCGCTCCTTGATTCTCCCGGTCTGGGAGCAGCACGCGCGCGACCTGATCGACGGCTCGCTGACCGTCTCCCTCGAGGAGACGGCCGCCGCGATCCGCCTGATCGCAGAGCGCGTGCGTGTGATCGCCGAGGGCGCGGGCGCGCTCGCCACTGCCGCAGCCCTCGCGGGCAAGGCCGGCGGCGGCAAGATCGCCTGCATCGTCTCGGGCGGGAACATCGATCCCCAGGTCTTCTGTCGGATCTTGAACGGAGAGACCCCGCAGTGAGCACCACCGTCTTCGACGTCGACGCCGCGCGCCGGCGCTTCTCCTCGCTCCGCTCCGGCTTCGCGTTCTTCGACGCGCCGGGCGGGACGCAGGTCCCCGACGAGGTCGGCGAGGCGATCGCCGCAGCGCTGCGGGAGGCCTCGGGGAACCTCGGCGCCCCGTATGCGACCGGGAGAGCCGTCGAGGCGATCCTCGAGGGCGCCAGGGGCGACGCCGCTTCGTTCCTCGGCTGCACGCCCGCCGAGATCGCATTCGGGATGAACATGACCACGCTGAACTTCGCCCTCTCGCGGGCCGCGGGCCGCGACTTCAGCCCCGGCGACGAGATCCTGACGACGGAGCTCGACCACGACGGCGGCGTCGCGCCCTGGGTCGAGCTCGCCGCGGACAAGGGTCTCGAGGTGCTCGTCGCGGCAGCGACGGACGGCCTCGAGATCGACTACGACGACCTGGAGCGAAAGCTCTCGGGCCAGACGAGGGTTGTCGCCTTCGCGCTCGCCTCCAACGCGACCGGCTCGGTTGCCGAGGCACGCCGCATCTGCCGCCTCGCCCGCGAGGCCGGCGCGCTCTCCTGGGTCGACGCCGTCCACTACGCCGCTCACGAGCCGATCGACGTCGAGGAGATCGGCTGTGACGTCCTCCTCTGCTCGCCGTACAAGTTCTGCGGGCCCCACCTCGGGATCGCCTATCTGCGCGCCGAGGCGGCTGAGCCCTGGCGCCCCTACAAGGCACGCCCGTCGTCGTCGAGCCCCCTCGGCCGCCGCTTCGAGACCGGAACGCTCCCCTACGAGCTGCTCGCCGGCTTCCGGGCCACGATCGCCTATCTCGACTCACTCGGCGGGATGGCCGTCCTGCGCGACTACGAGCGCGCCCTCGCTGAGCGGTTCCTCGCCGAGCTGCCCGGGAACGTGACCCTCTACGGCCCTCCCACCATGAACGGACGCGTGCCCACGTTCTTGCTCAACGTCGAGGGCATCGACGCCGAGAGCGCCGCGCGCACCCTGGGAGAGCGAGGCTTCGGGGTCTGGTACGCCGACAACTGGTACTGCGTCTCGCTTGGCGACCACCTCCCGCCGAGCTCGCTGCGGGTCGGGTTCGCCCACTACAACACCTCCGAGGAGCTCGCCCGCCTCACGGCAGAGCTTGCCGCGCTCGCCCCTCGCTGATCACCTCGCACGAGAGGGCGCGAAACGTGCGGGCTCCACCCTCGAAGAGCCTCTCGGGCGGCTCCTCCGGCCCTCGCGAGCGGCCGGACCGGGAGAAGAGGGTCAGGAGTCGCGCAGGAACGAGGGCACGTCGAGATCGCCCGGCTGCTCGAGGCCCTGCACGCGCGAGGTGGCCGGTACCGGGGCAAGGCCCTCGCCGGTGCGGGCGCGGCGGCGGCGCTGGGCGCCGAAACCGGTCGCGATCACGGTGACGCGGACCTCGTCGCTCTTGGAGTCGTCGATCACCGCGCCGAAGATCACGTTCGCGTTCTGGTCGGCGGCGCCCGTCACGACCTCGGCCGCCTCGTTGACCTCGAACAGGCCGAGGTCGGCCGGCCCGGTGATGTTGAGCAGGACGCCGGTCGCGCCGTCGATCGACGACTCGAGCAGCGGCGAGCTGACGGCGGTGCGCGCGGCCTCGGCGGCGCGATTCTCGCCCTGGCCGACGCCGATTCCCATCAGCGCCGAGCCGGCGTCGCGCATGATCGTGCGGACGTCGGCGAAGTCGAGGTTGACGATGCCCGGCACGGTGATCAGGTCGGTGATCCCCTGAACGCCCTGGCGGAGGATATCGTCGGCCATCTTGAACGCCTCCGAGAGCGGGGTGCGCTTCTCGACCACCTGGAGCAGGCGGTCGTTCTCGATCACGATCAGCGTGTCGACCTTGTCGGCGAGCTCGCTGATCCCCTGCTCGGCCTGCTGGCCGCGCCGGCGGCCCTCGAAGCTGAACGGCCGCGTGACGACGCCGACCGTGAGCGCATCGAGCTCGCGGGCGAGCTCGGCGACGACCGGCGCGCCCCCGGTCCCCGTGCCTCCGCCTTCGCCCGCGGTGACGAAGATCATGTCGGCGCCTTTCAACGCCTCCTTCAACTCGTCGCGGCTCTCCATCGCAGCCGCGTGGCCGACCGTCGGGTCGGCGCCGGCGCCGAGACCGCGCGTCGCCTTGGCGCCGATGTGGATCTTCACGTCGCCGTCGCACATCAGGAGCGCCTGCGCATCGGTGTTGACCGCGACGAACTCGACGCCCGTCAGGCCCGCGTCGACCATCCGGTTGACCGCGTTCGTCCCCCCGCCGCCGACGCCCACGACCTTGATTACCGCCAAATAGTTTCCGGAACGGTCTCTCATCTCAAGTTCACTCGACGTCAAGTCTCGATGCAGGCTGGGCCCCACCGAGTGCCTCCTCCACCGCAGAGTAAGGGCAAGCATACCGATTGTCAACGCAGAAAACCAAACCCTCGATCAGCATAACCGTCAAGCTGTACTACCGACTTAAGAGTTCGGGCTGCCGAGCACGGGCCGTTCGGGGACGCTGACATCGACATACGCGGTGCTCGCCACCACACCCTCGGCGGTCCCGACCCGGATGATCCTGCGGGCGACCGCGAGCTTGAGCTCGAGGTCGCCGAGATCGCCGAGTCTGATCTGGGTCCCCGAGCCGAGCACGAGCGTGAGCGCCGTCGTGCTCGAGACGACCGAGCGCACACCACCGTGAAACACACCGGGAGCGATCGGCGCGACGGCGGCCGCCGCGAGCGAGCCGTCGTAGAGCGGGAGCCTCTCGCCCACGCTCACCGGCACGCTTGCCGGGAGCCACAGCCGCGGCAACTTGCTGCGGCGCGGGTGGTACACCGGCGCCATCACCCGCCCGCGCGAGGAGACGACCCAGCTCCTGCGTCGTTGGCGGAGGAGCAGCACGGCGTGCTCGGCGCGAACCGTCACGTGCAGCGTGTGCGGGAACGCGCGGTCGAAGCGCACCGACACCACATCGGGGATCGGCGCCACGAGCCTCGAGATCTCGCCGCCGCTGATCACGATCAGGCTGCGCCCGAGCTCAGGCGTGAGCGCTCTGCGGACTTCTGCCTGCACGTGCGGCGAGCCGCCCGAGATAGCGATCGTCCTGACGGCAAAGAGGGATGTCTCGCGCGCGAGGGCGTAGGCGCCACCGGCGAGTGCGAGCACTCCGGCGCCGACCGCGACCACGCGAACCAGTAAGCCCGAACGAGTGGCTGAGAGTCGACGGAGGGATGCGTGACCGGGCAACGGTGCTTCCCGCCGCCTACGGGGCGCAGCGGGACGGGCGGTCGTGCGTCGCCGACTTTCGGACACGTGGCGAAGTTCGCCGCCGGCGCGCGGTTCCCTACAGGGCGGGCAGCTCGAGCCGGCCGAGGAAGCGAACCTCGTGCTCGAGCTCGACGCCGAAGCGCCCGTGGACGCGGCGGCGTGCCTCCGCCATCAGCGCGAGCGCGTCGGCGCTCGTGGCGCCCCCGGCGTTCTCGATGAAGTTCGCGTGCCGTTCGGAGATCAGCGCGCCGCCGATCCCGTGCCCCTTGAGCCCGCACTCCTCGATCATCCGCCCGGCGCCGCGCCCGCCGTCGGGGTTCTTGAACACGCTGCCGAAGGTCCGCTTCGTGATCGGCTGGGTGGCCTTGCGCCGCGCGAGTAGCTCGGCGACCTCCGACCTGATCGCGTCCGGGGCCTTGGCGGCAAGGCGGAAGCGGACCTCGGCGACGACCTCGCCGGGCTCGAGACTCGAGTGGCGGTAGCTCATGCCGAGTTCCTCGGCGGTCAGGGTGCGCGACCCGGCGGCGCCGACGACGAGCGCGTCGATCATCACCCCGCGCCAGTCGCTCCCGTAGGCGCCCGCGTTCATGCACACGCCCCCGCCGACGGTGCCGGGGATCGCCGAGGCGAACTCGAAGCCGCCGAGGCCCGCGGAGCGGGCGCGATGAAGGCAGACCGCGTTCGCCGCACCGCCGCCCGCGACGAGGGTCTCCCCTTCGACCCGTGTCGCGGCCAGCTCGCCCGAGAGCTTCAGCACCAGCGCGTCGACCCCGTCGTCGTCGACGAGCAGGTTCGAGCCGAGCCCGACCGTCTCCACGTCGAGCCCTTCGCCGCGCGCCCAGGCGAGCAGCCCGGCGAGCTCGGCGAGAGACTCCGGCCGGCCGAGGAACCGCGCCGGCCCGCCGGTGCCGATCGTCGTGAACCGAGAGAGCGGGACGTGCTCCTCGACGGGAAGCCCGTGTATCACGCGCGCCCGATCCGCTCTCGCAGGAGCGCCGGGGCGCGGTCGACGTCGCCCGCGCCGAGCACGAGCAGCACCTCGCCGCGCTCGGCCCGCCGCGCGATATACGACACGGCGTCCTCGAGTGTCGGCATCCAAGCGGCCAGGCGGCCGCGATCCGAGAGCGCATCGACCACCAGCTTGCCGCTGACATCCGGGTCGGGCTGCTCGCGCGCGAGGTAGATGTCGGTCACGATGACGTCGTCTGCGGCCGCAAGCGCTGCGCCGAGCGCGCCCGCGAGGTGTCGGGTGCGCGAGACGAGGTGGGGCTGGAAGAGCGCCCGGATGCGCCGCCCCGGGAATGCCTCGCGGGCGGCCGCGATCGCGGCCGCGATCTCGGTCGGATGGTGGGCGTAGTCGTCGACGATCGTCACCCCCCGAACCTCGGACACCTCGAAGCGCCGCCCGGTCCCGGCGAAGCGCGCGAGCGCCGCCGCTGCCGCCGACGGCTCGATCCCTGCCAGCGTGAGAGCGGCCAGGGCCGCTCCCGCGTTGCGCCGGTTGTGCTCCCCCGGCACCGCCAGATCACCCTCGAACGGCGGCGCATCGCGAACCGCGTGCTCGGCGCTCGCCGCCCAGCGGTCGAACTCGGCCTCCAGCTCGGCGAGAGAGCAAAACGCGCTGTGGTGGTCGAGCTCGACGTTCGTGATCACGGCGATCTCGGCCTGCAGCCCGAAGACCGTCCGGTCGGACTCGTCGCCCTCGACGACGAGCCATCCCTCGCCGGCGCCCGCATTGGCGCCGAGCTGCGGCACGGGCGCGCCGATCAGCCAGGCGGGATCTCCTCCCGTCTCCCGGAGCGCAAACGCGATCATCGCCGAGGTCGTCCCCTTGCCGTGGGCGCCACCGACCACGATCGCCCGCCTCAGGCCGACGAGCTCGGCCAGGAACTCCGCCCGCGAGCGGCCGGGCACGTCCGGGTAGGCCGACGAGACGACGACCTCCCAACCGTCGGGGACGACCGGGCTCGGCGAGAGCTCGACGTTGGCGTCCGCGAACGGTGCGAGGTACGGGGTCGCGACGCGATCCCAGCCGCCGACCTCCGCCCCCCAGGCGCGGGCGAGCTGCGCATAGGCCGAGAGGCCCGCGCCGCCGATCCCGACAAACCAGAAGCGGCGGCCGTCAAGGGCGGGCAAGCGCGATCAGCCCTTCGGCGATCTCCTCCGCCGCGTTCGGCTTCGCGGCGTGGAGCATCGCCTCCCCCATGCGCTCGAGGCGCTGGGGGTCGTCGAGCAGCGAGCGGACCCGGTCAGGGACCTCGGCGAGGTCGAGGTCGCGGATCATCATCGCGCCGCCCGCGCGCACGAAGTACGCCGCGTTCTTGGCCTGGTGGTCGGCGGTCGCGAACGGGTAGGGCACGAGGATCGCGGGCTTTCCCGCCGCCGCGACCTCCCAGACCGAGCTGCCGGCGCGGGCGAGCACAAGGTCGGCGGCCGAGTAGGCGGCACCGATCCGGTCGGTCGAGGGGATCAGGCGGTAGTCGTCGCGGCGCAGCCGGCTCTTCAGCGCCCCGTAGTCGCGCTCCCCCGAGATGTGCAGCACCGCCGGGCCGACCTCCGCGAACGCCTCGATCACGAGCTCGTTGATCGAGCGCGCGCCCGCGAGCGCGCCCGCTACCAGCAGGACCGGGCCCTCGGGAGGCAGCTCGAAGATCTCGCGGGCCACCTCCCGAGGGATCACTCGGGCCCGCGCCGGGATCGGCCGCCCCACGACGCGGTAGCGCTCGCCGCTTCGGCCCTCGAGCGGGTAGGCGAGGAAGACGCGCCGCGCAAAGGGAAGCGCGAGCCGGTTTGCGAGCCCCAGGTGCGCGTCGGCCTCCGAGAGCGCCGCCGGGAGCCGTAGCGAGGACGCTGCCAGGACGATCGGCCCGGCGACGTAGCCGCCCGCGCCGAACACGACGTCGCAGCGACGCTTGCGGAGGATCGCCCGGCAGGCACGAGGCGCCGCGCCGGCACGCAGCAAGGCGCGCACCAGCGCGGGCGAGGGCTGCCGCGGAAAGCCGCCGATCCTGAACGTGTCGAGCTCGTAGCCCGCGTCAGGGACGAGCTGCGCCTCGACCCGATCCGGCGACCCGGCGAACGTCACGTGCACGCCCCGCTCCGTCAGGGCGTCCGCTACTGCGAGCGCGGGCAGGACGTGCCCGGCCGTCCCGCCGGCCGCGATCACGCAGCGAAGCTGTCTCCCGGTTGCCACTCCACGCGATGTTAAGGAGGATTCCCACCGACGCGAGCAGCACCACGAGGCTGGAGCCGCCGTAGGAGAGGAACGGCAGCGGGATTCCGGTCAACGGCGCGAGTCCCATCACGGCAGCCATGTTCACCGTCGCCTGCCCGGCGACGAGCATCGTCAGCCCGACACCGAGCCGCTTCCCGAACGGGTCGCGGCAGCCGAGCGCGATCTTGAGCCCGGCGTAGGTGTAGAGCGCATA
>DATKRX010000058.1:0-17541 GCA_035531915.1 Gaiellaceae bacterium
CTCTTCTCGCGCCAGAGTTCGGAGCGGGCTGAAACCCCGGTTTTTCCTGGGCCTTCTTGAAGCGGATGATGGGACTCGAACCCACGACCTTCTGTATGACTGTCAGAAGGTGGGTTCGAGTTCTCACTCCGGGCGAGAAAGGGCCGGTTGATCAAGAGGGCCCGGCACGATCGGGCCGACACCCAAGCCGCGGAACCGAGCTGACGGTCCGCGCCGCCCGCCCGAGATCGGTGGAGCAGCGGCCGCCTGGGGGCTGCGAAGTCGAAGCGCTCTCTATGAAGTCGTGGGCCAGATGAGCCCGTCCCTCACGAACCGTCCCCATCGCCTCCGTGCTTCGGGGAACTGCTCATGTTCCGATTGCCGGCTGCTTCGCGTTCGAAGCGGCGAAGCTTTCCGCAACGGCAGCCGCCGCCTCCGCGGCATGAGCGATGTCGTCGTCGTCGATGTGGCGATGGGTGACAAAGCGGACGGTGTTCTCGCCAGAGATGTACCCGAGCACGCCGTGCGTCTCGAGTCCGTCGACAAATCCGCGTGCCGACATCAATCCAGGATCCGGTGCGACGATCACCATGTTCGTCGGGGCGCGTCCCTGATCGACGGTAACGCCGGTCACATGACGGAGTGCCTCGGCGAGCGCTGCTGCGCGGCGATTGTCCTCCGCGAGTTGTGGAAGCATCTCGCGGAAGGCGACAAGTGCCGCCGCCGCGTGGATACCGCATTGATGGAACGAGGAGCCGCCGAGCCTGCGGACGTTCATCCTCGCTTCACTTATGAACTCGGCCGTGCCGACGAGGATCGCCCCGCCGGGTGCGCTCAACCCTTTGTTCAGGCTGATCATCGCGCTGTCCACCGAGGCGAGCATGTCGTGAAGCTCGACATCGAGCGCGGCGCATGCATTCAGCACTCGCGCTCCGTCGAGGTGCACCGAGGCGCCGAGTTCGTGCGCGACATTCGAGACGCTCGCCACGTAGCCGACATCGGCCGCCTCGCCGAAGGTGTTGTCGGGGTTTTCGAGGCAAAGAAGCGACGTGCGTGGCCGATGGCGGTACAGAGAATCGTTGATCGCGTCGACAACCGCATCGGGGCTGATTTGGCCGCGTACACCGTCCACGCTCCGAGCCGTCAGACCGCAGATGTACGAGAGCCCCCACTCCTCGCACCAGAGAATATGAGAACGAGAGTCGAGCACGACCTGGTCACCGCGCCGCGTGTGGGTCATCAGCGCGACGAGGTTCGCCATGCCCCCGGTGAGGACGTAGAGCGCCTTCTCCTTCCCGGCGAGCTTCGCGACCGTCTCTTCGAGCTCGACGAGCAACGTGTCTTGCCCGGCCGATGCCCAGCCCAGGTCGGCCGCGCGCATCGCCTCCCACATGCTGTCGGTGGGCGTCGTAATCGCGTCGCTGCGCAGATCGATCGGTCGCGCTTGCGGTGAATCTAAACGGCTAGGCACCACTATCGATCCGGAACGAGCCGTCGGGGTTCGGCGCGTTCCCGAACTTCGTCGAGAGTACGACCTCGTCGCGGCGCCCTGCAATCGCGCGTCCGACGAGCTGTTCGTTCTCCCCGAACGCTTCGCCATACATGTCCGCGGTGTCCAGGAACGAGATCCCGATCGCGAGTGCCTGCCGAATGGCAGCGATCGACTCTTGCTCGTCGGTCTCGCCGTAGAAGGCAGACATCCCCATACATCCGAGTCTCACCGCTGAGACCTCGAGGCCGCGAGCGAGCATCCGCTTTTCCATGGCTTGACGCTATCCGACCTCACCCGGGCGATGCGTGTGACGGCGGTCGGCGGAGGATCAGGGAGGAAGTCCGTCGGTCTCGACCGCAACCCTCAGGCGAGAGCGGCAGCGAGCTCGCCGAGCAGCGTCACCATCTCGAGGTCTTCGTGGTGCATGTGTTGCAGCATCGCTCGCTCGACTCCAACTTCCTGGTAGCGGTGAAGTGTTTCCGCAACCTGTTCGACGGTGCCGAGAAGTGGCGGACGCTCGTTGTTGCCGACCAGGTCCTGCCAGATCCTCAAGCGATCGCTGACCTCCCGTTCGTCTCGACCGACGACGCAGCCGGTCATGATCGAAAAACGAAGCGGCTCTCGGCCGGCGGCGCTCGCGGCCTCGTCGAGGATACGCCGACGGGCGCCCGCCTCCTCGAGGCTGGGAAAGACGGTGTTGTATTCGTCGGCGAACCGCACCGCAGCACCCACCGTTCGCGGCTTCGCCGAGCCGCCGACGATGATCCACGGCCGAGGCGTTTGCACTGGTTTCGGCCAGACGTCGGTGGCTTCGGTCCACTGCCTCTCGATTTCAGCGAGCTGCCGGTCGAGCTCGTCGAGTCGCTCGCGAACGGTCAGGAACGGGAACCCGTAAGCATCATGCTCGGCCTGGTACCAGCCGGCCCCGATCCCGAGCTCGACGCGCCCACTCGAAATATGGTCGACCGTCACCACCGATTTCGCGAGCACCGAGGCGGAACGAAACGTGACGGGCGAGACCATCGTCCCCAGACGAATCCGCTCCGTGCGGGCCGCGATCGCCGCGAGCGTCAACCAGGCATCAAGGGAGCCGGCCGGGTCGCCACGGAGGATCGAGCGGTAATGGTCAGACCGGAAGAGCCCGTCAAGTCCGGCTGCTTCTGCCCTACGTGCGAGCGCAAGCCATTGCTCCCACTCGATTCCCTCCTGTCCTTCGAGCATCAGGCAGATGCGCATAACCCCATTCAACCGGTTGGAGAACAACGCCCGCCCCACGAGGCCGAACCGAGTTTCCGGCACCCTCTCGTGGGCGCGAGACTATTCTGTCCGTCGACGACGGAGACGACATGGCAGCCACGACCTGCGGCTGAAGTCAGTGACTGCCGCAAGAGACACGGAGGATCTGACGGTCACCGAGCGCCTTCCCGCCGCGCTGAGCTTCGCCAACTGCGCCCAGGCCCTGGAGCGAGGAGCGCGTGTGATCGTCGAACTCGGACAGCAGCGGTAGTGCCGCCGGAGGGTCTCCTCTTCGGCCGCAACCCCCTCGCGGCAGAGCTGTACCGCAGCGTCGCCGACCTGTCACTCGTCTGCCCGCACGGTCATGTCGACCCGTGGCTTCTGGCCGACCCGGAAGCGACGCTCGGAGACCCCGCCGAGGCTCTCGTCTCGGGCGACCACTACGTCTTCCGGATGCTGCACAGCCGTGGGACGCCGCTCGAGCAGCTCGGCGTGCGTCCCGCCGCGTCGAGCTCCACCGCCCCCGATCCACGCACCGTCTGGCAATGCTTCGCGGAGGGTTTTCCCCTGTTTGCCGGGACGCCGACCGGGCTCTGGCTCGCCCTGGAGCTCAGCAACGTCTTCGGGATCGAGTCGCCGCTGAACGGGTCGACGGCCCAGCAGGTCTATGACGAGCTCGCCGAGAAGCTCAACCGCCCGGAGTACTCCCCACGGGCCCTCTTCGACCGTTTTCGGATCGAGGTCCTCTGTACGACCGACTCGATTCTCGACGAGCTCGCCGCGCACGAGGCCCTTCAGGCAACCGGATGGGCGGGACGCGTCCGCCCGACACTGCGTGCGGACCCGATCATGCGAGCGGACGACGGCGATTGGGCGGCGAACGTCGAGCGTCTCGCGGCGCTCAGCGACACGGACGTCCGGGATTACGGATCGCTCGTCAATGCGCTGTCGGCGCGGCTGGCGGCGTTCAAGCGGCTCGGCGCGACGGGGATCGACGTCAGTGTCACGATCCCCAGGGCCGAGTTCCTGCCCGTGGCGGAGGCGGATTCGATTGTCCACCGCGGCCTGCGCGGGCTCGCGAGCCCCGAAGACGGGGCGCGACTCGCAGCCCGGCTCGTCCTCCAGTTCGCAGAGCTGAGTCGCGACGAAGGCCTCGTCATGCAACTGCACGCCGGCAGTTTGCGCAATCACCACGCCGCCGGGTTCGACCGCTTCGGGCCAGACATCGGTGCCGACATCCCGGTTCGCACCGAATGGACGCGCAACCTCGAGGAGCTGCTGAACGCCTATGGGGAAGATCCCGGGTTCACGCTCGTCGCCTACACCCTCGACGAGAGCACGCTCACGCGCGAGCTGGCGCCGCTTGCCGGCTACTACCCGGCGCTCGTCCTCGGCGCCCCGTGGTGGTTTCTCGACAGCCCCGCCGGCATCCGCCGCTTCCTCGACGCGGCAGCGTCGATCTGCGGCCTCGCCAACACGGCCGGATTCGTCGACGACACGCGCGCGTTCCCGTCGATTCCGGCGCGACACGAGGTCTGGAGACGCGTGTGCTGCGACTGGCTGGCGGAGCTCGTGGCGAGCGGCCAGCTCGACGAAGAGGCTGCGCACCGGCTCGCCCGCGCGCTCGCCGTGGACTTCAGCCTCGACAGCTTCCGCCTCCGATGAGCTCGCGCTCCGAGCTCGAGGCGATGTTCGGGCTCACCGACCGAGTCGCGGTCGTCACCGGGGCATCCGGCGCTCTCGGAAGCGCGATCGCGCGGGCACTCGGGCTTGCCGGGGCGAAGGTTGCGCTCGTGGCGCGACGGGCCGAGGGGTTGAGCCGCGTCCACGACGCTCTCAGCCGCGAGGGAATCGACGCCCTCCATGCCACCGCCGACGTGCTCTCGTCCGCCGAGCTGGACGCGGTTCGTGAACTGGTGCTCGAGCGCTGGGGATGCGTCGACGCGCTCGTCTGCGCCGCCGGCGGCAACCTCCCAGCGGCGACCGTCCCTGTAGGCGGGGCGTTCCGCGACATTCCGGAAGAGGCGTTTCGCTCTGCGCTCGACGCGAACCTCCTCGGGACGTGGCTTCCGTGCCAGAGCTTTGCCGACGCGCTCGTTGCGGGCGGAGGCGAAGGAGCGATCGTCACGATCTCATCGATGGCCGCCCGACGCGCACTCACTCGCGTTCCCGCGTACGGAGCCGCGAAGGCCGCGGTCGAGAGCCTCACGCGTTCGCTCGCGATCGAGCTCGCACAGCGCCACGGCGACCGGCTGCGCGTCAACGCCCTTGCACCCGGATTCTTCGTCGGCGCGCAGAACCGGGCTCTGCTCCTCGACGACGCCGGCCGACCGACGGCGCGCGGCGCGGCGATCCTCGCCCACACCCCCGCAGGGCGCTTCGGTGAGCCCGGCGAGATCGGCGGTGCGGCGGTCTGGCTTTGCTCGCCTGCGTCGAGGTTCGTCACCGGCACGGTGATCGCGGTCGACGGCGGGTTCGGCGCGTTCAGCGGTGTCTAGTCCAAGGAGGAGAGCGCATGGCGTACCTGGCTGAGATCCTGCTCGAGGCGCAGCCGACGCCGTACTGGCGGATGCTGCGCCAGATCGGCGTCGATCACGCGGTCGGCGTGCTTCCACGGGGTCTGCACGACTGGCGCGGCGATGCCGCCGATCTCCCGTGGGATCTCGTGCCGCTCTCGGTCTACAAAGCCAACATCGAGGCGGAGGGGTTCTCGCTCGAGGTGATCGAGGACAATCCGCCGATGGATCGACTCCGACTCGGAAAGCCCGGCCGGGAGGAAGAGCTCGAGCACTTCGAGACGCTCATCCGGAACCTCGGCCGCCTCGGCATACCGTGCCTCTGCTACAACTGGGCCGCCGCGCTCGGCTGGCTGCGAACCGACCTCGCCGTGCGCGGGCGGGCAGGCGCGCTGGTCGCCGGGTACGACCACCGCCGCCTCCAGGACGCACCCCCTCCGCGAACCGGTACCGCGACCGAGGAGGCGCTGTGGGACAACCTGCGCTTCTTCCTCGAGCGGATCATCCCGGTCGCCGAAGAGGCCGGCGTGACACTCGCGATGCACCCGGACGACCCCCCGCTCTCCCCGATTCGCGGCGTCCCGAGGATCATGCGTTCGGTGGACGCCTTCCAGCGCCTCCTCGAGCTTCACCCGAGCCCCGCGAACGCGATCACGTTCTGCCAGGGCAACTTCGCCCTCATGACCGACGACCTCCCGGCGGCAATCACCCAGTTCGGCCAGCAAGGGCGCATCGCGTTCGTCCATTTCCGCGACGTCGCCGGAACGCCGGAGCAGTTCGTCGAGACGTTCCACGACGAGGGCCCGACGGACATGTTCGCGTGCATTCGCGCGTACCGCTCAGCGGGGTTCGAGGGGCCGCTGCGGACCGACCATAACCCGACGCTCGAGGGCGACCGTGCCGACGTGCCCGGCTACTCGCCGCTCGGGCGACTGCACGCGATCGGCTACACGCAGGGCCTCCTGGAAGCCGATCGCCACGCGCGACAGCAGAAGCCGGTGACCGGCGCGCCGTAGGCGCGCAGACAATGCCGACTGCGGGTGGGCGCGCTTGCGACACCTCGACTCGTGCCCGCTCGCGGCACAAGCGGTGAGAGCCGGCTGTGCTGAGCCTGTGGACGCTGAGCCTGTGGGCTGGAGAGCGCCGTTAGCCGCCGCGGCACGGGTTCGAAGCCCGGCTTGGTCAGTCGGAATCTCGTGTGGATTCGCCCGGCGACGATGAAGGCCAGGATTCATCGCCGCCGGGATCCGGCCGCGGGCGATTCCGTCGGCGCATCGGTCGCTTGTTCGCAGGGCGCTGGGGACGGCCGGTCGCCATCGCGCGCGTGAAGCTTTGCAGAGCCTGATCGTCGACGAAGGTGATGATCGGACCGATCAAGAGCAGACCCGCGCTAGCTCGTTCCTTGATCAGCTTGGGGAGGAGGTCCTCGGCGAGCCATTCGCGGCCGACCGCCACGGAGCAGCGGGCGGTGATCCTGAAGAGGTCGTCGTCGAGCACTTCGCTCTCGGTCACATCGGGACGGCGGAGAAACCGGGTCGGCCCGACGGGCAAGATCCGCGCTATCTGCTCGATGAGCGCTCGACCGGGCTCGAGTTCGTTGGTGAAGAACTCGATCTCGACCTCTCGGTACCCGCGGGGGATCACGCGCAGTGCGACCACCTGCGAGTTCGGCACATGGAGGATCTCGCCCGTGATGCTTCGAAGGGTGATCGACCGGAGCGAGACCGCCTCGACGATCCCTTGCACATGCAGGGCGTCGATCGCCACAGTGTCCCCGATCCGGAACCAGCCTTCGAAGAACATCAGCAGGCCGGCGATCACATCCATCAGGAATCGCTGCGCGGCGAATGCGATCACAATCGCCAGGAACGAGGCGCCGACGACGGTTTGCAGCCGTTGGGCTCCGGAGAGCGTCACGATCGAGAGGACAATCGCGATCGCGAAGGCGAGGTAGCGAACACTCGTCTTGATCAGGGAGATCGCTGTCTCGCGCTGCCGGATGCCCATAATCACGCCCGTCTCGAGGTCCTTGGCGGCAACCCAGCGTCGACGCTCGCTGCGATCGATGTACGAAGCGGCGAGACGGGCAGCCAGTCGGCTCGCGAGCCACGCGATCAGGAAAAGCGCCAACACGATCGCCACGACCGCGAGCGGCCGCCCGAGAGGTGTATGTCTTTCGAGTTCGTCCGTGAGGGTCTTCAGCGGGTACCTCTTCTCTCGTGCGGAGGCTGGCTGGGCTTCTCGTCAGCCATGGAGTCCACCGTCGCGTGAGCATGCCACTTGCGCGCTCCACCGGTCATCCGGACGTGACGTTTGCCGAACCAAACTCAGTCTGCCGCATCGAGCGTCGGGACAAGACCGCCTCCCTCCAGCTGCGGTTCCTCTGTGTCGTCCTCGCCGCTCGTTGGCGAACTACGGGCTGGCAGCTCGTCACCGCGCTGCCCGGCAGCGTTCGACCCGAGGCTGAAGCGGCATCCGCCACCCGGCGCTGGGCGCTCTTGAAGAGACTGAGCTCCGCCGCCTGTCCGGCCGCCGGTGCACGATTCGCACACCACGCCGTTCCACGACCAAAGGGGCCATTCGATGAACCTCCCCGTGAGACAACCAACCTTCGTTGTTGCGACTGCGGTCGCTGCGGCGCTCGCCGCTCCCGCACTCGGCGTTGGAGCCCGACTCGCGAGGCCTGCACGGACGGCAACGACCTCCGCGGCGCGCTGCGCAACCTCCGGCCTCGTCGTCTGGCTCGACACCCAGGGCGACGGGACGGCGGGCAGCATCTACTACAAGCTCGAGTTCACCAACTTGTCCGGCCACGCGTGCACGCTCTCCGGCTATCCCGGCGTCTCCGCCGTCGACCTCGGTGGCCATCAGCTCGGGAGCGCAGGGTCGCGTAACACCTCGCGTGTGCGGACAGTCGACCTCACGAGCGGGGCGACCGCAACCGCAGTGCTGCGCATCACGGAGGCCGGGAACTTCCCGAACTCGACCTGCCACCGCGTGAGCGCCGCGGGCTTGCGCGTCTACCCGCCCAACCAGACCGCGTCGAAGCTCGTCCCGTTCCCGTTCGATGCCTGCTCGCGCAGTGGGCCCGGCTATCTCAGCGTCGAGGCAGTCGCCTGAGCGGTGCCAGCGCTCGAGAGCCTGCGGGGCGCCTTCCAGTTCAGCCGGGGGCCGGGTAGTGATCGAAGGCGCGCGCAGTTTCATTGACGATCGAACGGCACGCTCGTGCGCTCCGTCCGCGACGAGTTCGGCGCCGGCGTCGATCGGGAAGGTTCGTCGTGTGATCAAAGAGTGCAAGAGGATGCTCGCGCGGCGCCCCCTCAGGCCTTGCCGGCCGCGAGCACCGAGTCGAGCAGGCCCGGGTAGCGGGCGTCGAGCCTCTCGCGGCGGAGCGTGTTCAGGCGGGCCGACCCCTCGGGGTGCGTCTCGATCACGCCGGCCTCGCGCAGCACCTTGAAGTGGTGGGAGAGGGTCGAGTGCGAGACGCCGAGGTGGGTGAAACTGCCGCAGGCACGAGTCTCGCCGCCGGCGAGCTCGCTGACGATCGCGAGCCGGACCGGGTCGCCGAGCGCCTGGAGGATCTCTGTGAGCTCTGTTTTGATCATCGTCGAAATAAACGTCGGAGGAGCCTCGTTCATTTCGATTGTCGTCGAAATCAGAGGAGAGCGACGCGATGCGCAACAGAACAGCACTGATCGGAGGTTTGATGGGCGCCGTCACCGGGATCGCGTGGGGCGGCCAGTTCGTGGTCGGGAAGTCGGCGCTCGGAAGCATCAACTCGTTCCCGCTCACGACGATCCGCTACGCGATCGCCGCCGGCCTCTGGCTGATCGTTCTTGCCGTGGTCGAGGGGCGTCGCTCCCTGAGCCTCGATGGCAAGGGGCTGCGCCTCTTCTGGCTGGGGACGCTCGGCTTCGCCGGCTTCAACCTCCTCGCCTACACCGGCCTCGCGCACGCGCGCCCTCAGAGCGCCTCGCTGATCGTGGCGCTCGCGCCGCTCCTCACCGCGTTTGTCCTCTGGCGCCGCACGGGCGTGCGACCGACGCGCACCACCTTCGCGATGCTCGCGCTCGCCCTGAGCGGCGTCGCGCTCGTGATCAGCGGCGGCCACCCGACCTCGATCGTCAACGGCGCGCTCGGCTGGGGCGAGGCGCTCGTCCTCGGCGGCGTCTTCAGCTTCGTGCTCTACGGCCTCGGCGCCGCCCGGTTCCCGGAGCTTTCGCCGCTTCGCTACACCGCCCTGACCGCGGCCCTCGGCTGGCTCTCCGTCGCCGCCGCAACCGCCGTCGCGCTCGCGACCGGGCTCGTCTCGGCCCCCTCCGGCCACCAGCTCTGGTCGGTCACCCCGCAGATCGCCTACCTCGCGATCCCGGGCGCCTTCATCGCGGTACTGACCTGGAACGGTGCGATCAAGCTGATCGGCCCCCAGAACGCCGTCCTGTTCGGAAACCTGATCCCGGTCACGACCTTCGCGATCGAGATCGCCCGTGGCTACCGGCCCGGGCCGGTCGAGCTCGCAGGCGCCGGGTTGACGATCAGCGCCCTCGTCGCGAACAACCTCCTCGCCCGCCGTTCGAGGCGGCCTGTCGTGCGCCCCGAGCACGCTGCGCTGGTCGCGCGGGAGCTCGACCCGGCCCGGGCCTCGTAACCCGGTCTGATCGGGCCTCTCGGCCCCAAGGTTCGCCGCAGAGGAGTACCGTGAGCCTCATGTGGCGGCGCTCTTCGCTGCTCACCGGGGTGCTGGTCGTCCTAGTGATGGCAGCGCCCACCGGGGCGCTTGCCCTCAAGAAGCCGACCAAGACGCAGGTGCAACCGCATTCGTTTGGCTCGTGCACGGCCCTTGTCGGCTATGCGCAGAGCCACCTCGCGAGCACGCACGGCCTTCCCGAGCCGCCGCTCGAGACGCTGAGCACGACCTCGATCGGCGCGGGCACCACCTCGACAAACCGGTCGGCCACTCCGTCGCTCTCCTCGGCCGGAGCGACCTCGGCAGACGGCGGCGGCTCGGGGAGCACGGGCGTCTCGACCACGAACAACCAGGAGGCCGGCGTCGACGAGCCCGACATCGTCAAGACCGACGGCTCGACGATCTACGCGATCGCCCAGGGAAAGCTGCAGGCGGTCTCGATCACGGGCGGTTCACCCAAGGTCGTCGGGACGCTCGATCTCGGCAACAGCCTCACGGGCGCGCAGCTGCTGATGAACGGCAACCGGCTGATCGTGATCTCGAGCCCCCAGTACGCCTACCCGGGCCCGGTTCCCCTCGCGGCCGGTGCGAGCGCCGCCCTCCGCGCCTCCCCCTACTTCCTCTACGGCTCCCAGACCGTGCTCAGCGAGGTCGACATCAGCGACCCCTCGGCGATGAAGGTGACCCAGACAATGACCGTCGACGGCCGGTTCGTCGACGCTCGCCAGGTCGGGTCGAGCGCGCGGATCGTGATCTCCTCGGCGCCGCACGCGATCGAAGAGCCGCAGCTCGCGGGAGGCGCGCAGGGCTGGGTGCCGATGTGGCGCTTCCACGACACGCGTACCGGCCGCAGCTTCACCCGCCAGGTGGCCTCGTGCGGGACGATCCGCCGTCCGGTGCAGTTCTCGGGGCTCGGGATGCTCTCGATCGTCACAGTCAACTTCAACGCGGGCCTCCAGGCCGCGCAGTCGACCTCGTTGATGGCTGACGCGCAGATCGTCTACGGGTCCCAGACGAGCCTCTACATCGCGACGCAGCAGTGGGAGAACCCGCTGCTGCAGGTCGGGCAGCTCCCGAGTGGGCAGACGACCGTGATCGACAAGTTCGACGTGACCGACCCGAACGTGACCACCTTCGTGTCGGCAGGCGAGGTGCCCGGGTACCTCCTGAACCAGTTCTCGCTCTCGGAATACAACGGCTATCTGCGGGTCGCGAGCACGAGCCGCCCGATCTGGTGGGGGGTGGCGCAAGAAACGCCCAGTCAAGGCGGAGTGCCGCCGGCAGGGCTCAGCCAGAGCTACGTGACCGTGCTCGCCTCGCAGGGCGGCCTGCTCGTCCCGGTCGGCCAGGTCTCGGGGCTCGGCCAGGGCGAACAGATCTACTCGGTGCGTTTCGTCGGAGACGCCGGCTACGTCGTGACCTACAGGCAGGTCGACCCGTTGTACACGATCGACCTGAGTACACCGAGCGCGCCGAGGGTCGCCGGGCAGCTCGAGCTCGAGGGCTACTCCGCCTATCTGCAGCCGGTCGGCGCCGGCCTGCTGCTCGGGATCGGGCAGGACGTCTCGACCGACACGAACGAGCCGACCGGCGCGCAGCTTGAGCTCTTCGACGTCTCCGACCCCTCTGCCCCGAGGCTGATCGCGAAGACATCTCTCGGCACGGGCTCCTCCTCGCAGGTGACCTACGACCACCACGCGTTCCTCTTCTGGCCGGCGACGAACCTGGCCGTCCTGCCCGTCCAGGTGTACGCGACGGCGAGCACCGTGTACGTCCCCGGTGCACCGCCGGTGACGAGCTCGCAGCCCTTCAACGGCGCGATCGGCTACACCGTGACGAGCTCCGGGATCACCGAGGTCGCGCCGATCGTGCAGGACACCGTGAACGGGTCGACGCCCACGATCGAGCGCTCGATCGTGATCGGCGACCAGCTGTACACGGTCTCCGACCTGGGCGTGATGGCGTCGAGGCTCAACTCGCTTGCACGCCAGGCGTTCGTCGCCTTCCCGACCGCGTAGCTCGCGGCAGGGCAACGGTTCCCGCGCGAGAACAAGTCGGCGTGGCCGAGATGCGTGTCCCGCCGGCGGTCGAAAACCCGTTCCGGGCCCACTACCGCGAGCTGATCCTCGGGTCGGCGCTGCGGATCGCCGAGACCGAGATCGACCGCCTCCACTCGAGCGGGCAGGAGTGGCGGGCACGGCGGACGGAGCGTGTCGCCGCGAGGCTCCGGGGCCTGACGGGCGCGCCCGGCTCGACCTCTCTCCCGGCCCCCGCGGCGGAGCGGTGGTTCGGGGGCTCGCTGCGCCGCCTCGTCCGGGCCGCCTGGGTTGCCGCCGCTGCCTTTCTCCTCGTCGACGTGGTCAGCTTCGGCCTGCGCTCCTGGACGACGACGGCGGCCGATCTCGCTCTGATCGTCGTCACGGCGCTCTGGTTCGGTGTCTCGATCGACGACCTCGTCCCGGCCCAGGAGCCCCGCCCACCGTAGCTCGAGCTGTTCCAGTAGTCACGATCCCGGAGGCGAAGATCACTCCGGTCGCGATCGCAACGGCCGAGAGGAGGGCAAACGGGTGCGCGCGAGCGACCTGAACCCCACCTGTCGGCCGGGCGGCTCGGGCCCCAGGGAGCTTGCCTCTCGGCGCCTGGGCTCCTCGACTGTCGCAAGCCCGGCCGGGTCCGAGTGGAACCGTTGCGACCCGGGTGTCGACGGGTAGTTGCCGGTAGCGGCGCTACCGGCCGTCGTGGGGGACGGCGCCGATCTGAAGCAGTCGTTCGTGCGCGTGCTCGACCTGGAGGGTCGTGTGGTCGATCTCGAAGCGCTCCGCGAGCACCAGCTCGAGCTCGCGCCGGATCGCGTGGCAGTCGGCTTCTGCCTCGACGAGGACGTGGGCCGAGAGAGCTGGGAAGCTCGAGCCGATCTCCCACACGTGCAGGTCGTGCACCTCTGTGACGCCGGGGTTGGCGGCCATTGCGTTTCCGATTTCCTCCACGTCGAGCGTCGGCGGGGCGATCTCGAGCAGCACGCGGCCGGAGGAGCGCAGCAGCCCGACGGCCGCGCGCAGCATCAGCGCCGCCACGATCAGCGCTGCGATCGCGTCGGCCCGCTCGAAGCCGGTGGCCAGGATCACGATGCCCGCGACAGCGGTCGCCCCGAACGCGTACAGGTCGGTCAGCAGGTGCTGGAACGAGCCCTCGATGTTCATCGACTCGCGGTTCGCCTTGGCGAGCTCGCGGGTGGCGAGCAGGTTGACAGCGATCCCGGCGAGCGCCACGACAAGGATCGTCAATCCGCCCGCCGAGGGCGGCGTCACGAGCCGCTGCACGGCGCCGAACACGATCAGGCCCGCGAGCACGAGAAGCGTCGCACCGTTCGCCTGCGCGGAGAGCACCTCCATGCGACGCAGGCCGAAGGTGACGTTTCCCTGTGCGGGGCGCTTCACGAGGCGCAGGACGGCGAGCGAGAGGAGCAGCGCCCCGGCGTCGGTCAGCATGTGCGCCGCATCTGAAAGCAGCACGAGCGAGTGGGCGAGGATGCCGGCCACGATCTCGCCGGCCATGAACATGACGATCAGCGCGAGGCCGGTTGTCAGGCGCCGGGCGTCGGTGTCTTCGCCGAGCGTGTGCGTGTGTCCCGCATGGCTGTGCCCGTCCACAGCGCGAGGGTACCGCGTCAGTCCTGGCCGGATTCCGGCTCCGGGGATGGCGCGGGAGGCTGGTAGCCCGCGTTCGTCGTGACCTCGCCGCAGGTGGGGCAGAAGATGCCGCCGCCGAGCGACAAGGCGCCGGTGGCGCCGCAGGACGGGCAGTTCAGCTTCTGCGCGCTTGCGAGCCAGCCGGAAACGTCGGGCGCCTCCTCGTCGTGCTCGTGCTCGTGGCTGTCCCCGTGGTCGTGGCTGTGCCCGTGATTATGGTCGTGGCTGTGATCGTGATCGTCCACGCGGCCGACGTTACCAGCCGGTCCGTACGATTGGCTCGTGATCCTCGACGGGCATAACGATCTCGCGTTGCGGGTCTGGCAGGGCCACAAGCCGAAGCACATCGATCTCGCCTCGGCGGGCGAGGTCGGCTTTGCGGGAGGGTTCTTCGCGCTGCTGGCGCCGGGGCCGGCGTTCGAGCTTCCGGAGGGCGTTCCCTACTCGCTCCCGCCCGAGCCGCCGATCCCGTTCGAGGAGGCTCGCCGCGTTGTGCTGGAGCAGGCAGAGGTGCTGGAGCGCCTCGAGCTCGCGCTCGTGAAACGGGTCGAGGAGATCGTCCCCGGTCGCGTGAACGCGATCATGCACCTCGAGGGGGCGGAGCCGCTCTCAGCTGACCTGTCCGATCTCGAGCAATGGTACGAGCGCGGCCTGCGCTCGGTCGGGATTACCTGGTCGCGTCGAAACGACTTCGGCGAGGGCGTCCCGTTCAGCTTTCCGGGGTCGCCCGATACCGGTCCCGGACTGACGCGGGCCGGCCTCGACCTCGTGCATGCCTGCAACCTGCTCGGAATCCTCGTCGATGTCTCGCACCTGAACGAGGCGGGCTTCTGGGACCTCGCGCGAATCACCCAGGCGCCGATCGTCGCGACGCACTCGAACGCGCACGAGATCTGCGCCTCGACGCGGAATCTGACCGACCGCCAGCTGGACGCGATCGGCGACTCCGGCGGGGTCGTCGGCGTCAACTTCAGCCCGCTCTTCCTGCGGGAGGACGGTTCGTTCGACACGTCGAGCTCGCTCACCGGGATCGTGCGGCACCTCGACTACATCGCCTCGCGGATCGGCGTCGATCACGTCGCGTTCGGCTCGGATTTCGAGGGCGCCGAGCTCGCGGAGGATCTCGATGGGGTCGCCGGGCTTCCTCGGCTGCTCGACGCGTTGCGTGCGGCCGGGTACGAGGACGAGGCGCTCGCAAAGATCACGCACGGCAACTGGCTGCGCGTGCTCGACGATACCTGGCGGCCCTGGGGGCGCTACTACCGGACCGCCGGCCTCGATGCCCGGTCGACGCTGCTCGACGCGGTCGATCGTTTCCCCGCTCCGGGGTTCGCGGTCGATCTCGGCGCCGGCACCGGCCGCGACACGCTCGAGCTCCTGCGGCGCGGCTGGCGCGTGCTCGCAATCGACCGGGAAACCGAGGCGATCGACCGGCTGACAGAGCTCGCCGGCGCCGACGCGCCCCAGCTCCAGACCGAGGTTGCTCGCTTCGAGCAGGCCTCCTGGCCTCGGTGCGAGTTCGTGAACGCGAGCTTCGCGCTCCCCTTCTGCCCGCCGGCCGAGTTCCCCGAGCTGTGGCGGCGGATCGTCGAGTCGATCGTCACCGGCGGCCGCTTCGCCGGCCAGTTCTTCGGCCCGAACGACGACTGGGCGCGCACCGGCCTGCTCGTCCAGACGCGCGCGGAGCTGGACGAGCTGCTGCTTCCGTTCGAGGTCGAGCTGTTGGACGAGTTCGAGGGCGTCGGCCCGACCGCGACCGGCAAGACCAAGCACTGGCACGTCTACCACCTCGTCGCGAGCAAGCGGAGCTAGGCTCGAGGGATGCGCACGCGCACCGTCGGCTCGTCGAGCCTCACCGTCTCGATCGTAGGTGTCGGCTGCAACAACTTCGGCTGGCGGCTCGACGCGTCCGCCGCGGGCGACGTCGTGGACGCGGCAATCGAAGCCGGGATCACCCTGTTCGACACGGCCGAGAGCTACGGCGACGGTGAGAGCGAGCGGTTCCTCGGCCAGGCGCTCGCAGGGCGCCGCGACCAGGTCGTGATCGCAACGAAGTTCGGGTGGGGGAGTGGCCGGAGCGACAACTCGGTCGCGCGCGGGCATCCGGACTACGTTCGCGCCGCGATCGACGCCTCGCTTGAGCGGCTCGGCACCGACCACGTCGATCTCTACCAGTACCACCGCCCCGACGGGGTAACACCGGTGGAGGAGACGCTGGGCGCGATGAACGAGCTCGTCGAGGCCGGCAAGGTGCGCTTCATCGGCTCATCGAACTTCTCGGGCGCGCAGGTCGAGGAGGCCGAGGCGGTGTCAGACGCGCGCGGGATCACGCGCTTCGTCTCGGCGCAGAACGAGTACTCGTGGCTCGAGCGCGAGGTAGAGGCGGAGCTCATCCCGGTCTGCGAGCGGCTCGGAATCGGGCTGATCCCGTACTTCCCGCTCGCGAGCGGCCTGCTCACCGGCAAGTACCGACGCGGCGAGCCCGAGCCCTCCGGAACGCGGCTCTCAGGACGGCTGGATGTCTCGGACGAGCGGTGGGCGCGGATCGAGGCGCTCGAGGCGTTCGCCTCCGAGCGCGGCGTCAGCCTGCTCGACGTTGCGATTGGCGGCCTCGCTGCGCAGACCGCGGTGTGCTCGGTGATCGCGGGGGCGATGAGCCCCGAGCAGGTGCGCGCGAACTCCGCCGCCGGCGAGTGGAAGCCGTCGGCCGCCGAGCTCGAGCAGCTCCGGGCGCTGTGAGACAAGGTTGACCGATGAGCGACCAGTGGCAGGCGATGGCCCCGCGCTGGGAGGAGGGGCGCAAGCTGCTCTGGCGCGGGACACGGCCGGTGAGCGAGTGGCTCGTCGCGCGGCTCGAGCCGCAGCCCGGGCAGACGATCCTCGAGCTGGCCGCCGGCGCGGGTGAGACGGGGTTTCTGACCGCGCCGCTGCTCGGCCCCGAGGGCCGACTGATCTCGAGCGACCGCGAGCCCGGGATGATCGAGGCCGCGAGCCGGCTCGCCGGCGAGCGCGGGATCGCGAACGCCGACTTCCGCGTCCTCGACGCCGACCGGCTCGAGCTTCCCGACGGGAGCATCGACGGTGTCCTCAGCCGCTTCGGCTACATCCTCAAGGGCGAGCCGCCACCGGCGCTCGCCGAGATCCGCCGCGTGCTGCGCCCCGGCGGCCGCCTCGCCTTTTCGGTCTGGGCGGAGCGGTCGCGGAACCCGTGGATGACGGTGCCTGCGGAGGTGATGGTCGAGCGGGGCCACCTGCAGCCTCAGAGCGAGGCGGAAACCCGGCTCTCGGCGAAGCGCAATCCCGAGACGATCACCCACCTGCTCACGGAGGCAGGCTTCGCGGACCCCGAGATCGAGGAGCTCGAGGTCGCCTACCGCTTCGCCGACGCCGAGGAGCTGTGGTTCTTTATCAGCGAGCTCCGCGGGCCGGTCGCGCTGGCCCTTGCCGACCTGCCGGAGGCTGAGCGAAATCAGGTGAGAGCGGCGGTCGAATCCCGATCCTCGAGCGCCGTAGGCGGCTTCGAGCTCGGCGGCGTCAGCCTGAACGTTGCGACGAGGTAGCTACCATCTGAGCCCTCTGGCGCCTTGGCCGAGTGGTTAGGTAGCGGCCTGCAAAGCCGTGTACAGCGGTTCGAATCCGCTAGGCGCCTCTTCAGCTGTGGATCCGAACCGGGTGCCCCAGCTCAGATCCCGCACGCTCTCCATCGCCCGCTCGTTGTCCATCCGCCGGAGGTAGATCTGAGTGGTCTCGGGCTTCCGGTGGCCGAGGAGCCGCTGCAGCGCCTCCAGCTCGCCGGGATGGCTCTCCAGGAACTGAACAGCGAACGCCGCGCGCAGAGCGTGCGGAGTCACCCTGATACCCGTCCTAAGGGCCTATCCCGGAAGGATTCTGTAGGGCGGTTTTGAACTTCTGATCGGACAGTCATCTGCCACTCGATCAGGA
>DATKRX010000059.1:0-34717 GCA_035531915.1 Gaiellaceae bacterium
GATAGGCGGCGTCGAGGAGGACAGCAAGCCGACGGCAGTGGGCCGGTGTCACGAGCTCGTCGGTTGTGCAAGCGATGACGGTGCACGGTAGGCGCTGCGAGCGAAGCGGCTCGAGCTCCGAGGTCAGGTCGAGGTCGTGGATCGTCCGCGCCAGGCGCAAGGCCGCGCGGGGGCTCGCCGCGGTGCGGGCGAGCGCCCGGCAGAGCTCGCGGGTCGGGTAGCGCCGGCGGAGGATCTGGCCGGCGAAGGTGGCGATGCTCGCGGGGATCGACTTCTCGAGCGGTAGGCCTGCCGGGGAGAACAGGATCAGCTTCTCGACCCGCTCTGGTTGGTCGGTCGCGGCCAGGAGAGCGAGCGCCGCGCCCATCGAGTGGCCTGCCAGGGTGACCGCTCCGGCCTCTCGAGCGAGTTGCGCCTCGAGCCAGCGGCGATAGGCGGGCAGCTCCCCGCCGGTCGTCCGAAATGACGGGGGTTGCAGCGCCTTCCACCCCTCGGGTAGGCCGGCGGCGTAGAGGCCGGCGGTGGCGGCCCAGCCGGGCACGAAGAGACCTCGCGTCATGCTGCGGCGATCGTGAGTGGCGGCCGGAGGCGGCCCGCGGCCTTGAGCGCCGGCCAGCTTGCGAGCTGCACCGACCGGCCGGCCGCTGCGAGGAGCGGGGCGTGCAGCAGCGTCCAGCGAAGCTCGTACTCGTGCCGGATCCGCGCTGGAAGCTGGGCCGTGGTCGCCAGGCGATGGGCGGGGGCGAGCATTCTGACCGGCGCCGGCAGAGGCGCGCGCAGGATCACGCGCGCGATCCGGCGGGCGGGTGGGGTGACCACGATCTCGGCGCTCTCGATCCGGGCTGCGAAGTAGGCGTCGAAGTCGTCGAGCGTCGGCGGGATCACGCTCGGCGGTGTGCCGAAGAGCTCGGCGACGACCGCCATCTCGCGGTAGTAGCTCTCCTGTTCGGCCCTCGAGAGCCGTTCCTCGAACCGCTGGTAGGCCGAGAGTGAGGCGTAGACGAGCGTGGCGTGGACCCACAGCATGAGCTCGGGGTCTTCGGCAGAGTACGGCGTTCCTGCCGGAAACGGGCCGAGCGCCTCCTTCGTCGTGCCGCGGACCCGAGCGTGGACCGACTGGACGGTGTGCCCTACCCGATCCGCCTCGTCCCTTGTCCCGTAGGTGATCAGGTAGAGCGCGCGCAAGGTGTGGACCAGGCGCCGCCAGAGATCGTCGTCGTAGCGCGAGTGCTGTTCGACGCCGGCGGCGACGAGCGGGTGCGCCACCTGGAGGAGCACCGCCGCGCCGCCGCCGAGGAAAGGGGTGACCAGGGTGTTGCCCACGCGGCGGATCACGCTTCCCGGCGCGAAGTAGCCGTCGGTGCTCGCCAGGCGCGCGGCGTGAGTGCGCGCAGGGGAGGCCCCTCCGGGGCTCCGGCGCGAGCCGATCAGCGCCCCATCCTTCGCTCTCGCTGCTGAAACGAGCGCACCGCACGCAGGAAGTCGAGCTCGCGAAAGGCAGGCCAGTACACATCGGTGAAGTAGAACTCGCTGTGGCTGCTCTGCCAGGGCAGAAACCCGCTGAGCCGCATCTCTCCGCTTGTGCGGATGATCAGGTCCGGGTCTGAGTGCTCGGCCGTGTACAGATGCCGCTCGATCGCATCCGCGTCGACGTGCGCCGCCATCTCGTCGGGGCGCACGCCGTCCGCCACGAGCGAGCGGATGAGGGCGCGGGTGGCGTCCACCAGCTCGTCGCGGCCGCTGTAGCCAAGAGCGACGTTCAGGGACAGACCTCCGTTCTCCGCGGTCTCCTCCTGCACTCGCCGGGCGGTGTCGGCCAGAACGGGTATGAGCGAGTCGAGTCGACCGAAGACACGGATCCGGAACGCCGGTGCGCCCCGCGCAGCTCGCTGGGAGAGCGCGGTGAGCTCCTGCGCCAATATTTCTGTCAGCGCCGAGAGCTCCTGAGCCGGGCGAGAGAGGTTCTCGATCGAGAGCGCCCAGACCGTCAGCTCGCCGATCCCCGTCCGCGCACACCACCCGATCAGCTCTGCCAGCGTGTCGGCACCTCGCCGGTGACCGGCGCCGGGCTCGCGAAGCCCGGCCAGCGCCGCCCAGCGGCGATTGCCGTCGAGGATCACGGCGACGTGGCGAGGCAGCGGGTGGGCGAGGACACGACCGCGCAGTTGCCAGGTGTAGAAGGCATAGAGCGGCGAGAGCAGGGCCGGGCCCGAAGCGAAGCGGGCCCTCGCATCGCCGTGGGAGGAGACGGCCTGCGCGCGACGGCCGGGGGCATCGAGCGCCGCCCGCCCGCTCCGGATCGCCAGATCGCGCTCGAGACGGTCGCTGACCATTCATTCAGCGTAGGCCCTCGACGATGAGACCCGTGTGAAGTGGCTGAGCCTGCGGCACTTCGGCTCGCCGAGTCGCTGCCGGTCGCGGCGGTTCGCACGCCCGAATCGACGATCCCATCACCGGCGACAGGGCTCGAGGGGAGGGGAGGAGCCTGGCAGCCTGGGTGTCGGTTTTGCCGACCATCGGTGGAACTACTGCTCGAGCAGAGCGGCCGGCGCCGGATTCGGGTCCAAAAATGTCGGCTCAAGCTCCGAGGAAGGCGAGCCGATGAGGCGTATGGAACACATCGCCAACTCGGGGGGTAGGAATGCCGAGAAAACTCGAGATCGGAGCCGTCGGGTCCTTTGGTTTGATGCTCGTCCTGAGCGTTACGGCGCACGCAGCCGTCTCGCTGACGGGACCCGGCACGATCAAGGTCACCGACCGGCTCGTCAAGGTCACGCACGTGGACGGTGGGAAGTCGGGTCGGGGCGCGGGCGCGATCGATTTCTACCGCCAGTCGCTCTTCAACAAGGGGATCAGCGCGACCCCGATCGGCCATACCGACGTCACCTGCATCAACACGGGCACGGGCTCGATGAACTGCAACGGCACCTACTTCCTACCGAAGGGCAAGATCATGGTCGAGGGTGTGATCGGATCACGGCTCTTTTACGAGCTCGCCGTCGTCGGAGGCACCGGCCTATATGACAATGCCCGCGGGAGCGTGACCGTGACCTATCTGGGCGGCCCGCGACCGGGAGAGTTCCTCCTGTTTCGGCTCGTGACCTGACCCGATGCCAGACGAAACAACCACGATCCTGATCTGCGACGACGAGCCGAGCCTGCGCGAGTTGATGCGCATCTCGCTCCCGAGCGAGTATTCGTTTGTGGAGGCAACGCACGCCGCCGAAGCGATCGAGCTCGTCGAGCGGGTCCAGCCCGACCTCGTCCTGCTCGACGTGATGCTGCCCGGCGCGAGCGGCCTGACTGTGCTGGAATCTGTCCGAAGCGCCACCGAGTCGCGCCCCACCCCCGTGCTCGTGGTCTCGGCGTTCTCGGCCGAGAGCGACCAGCGCGCCGCGCTGCGCGCCGGCGCGAGTGGATTCCTGAAGAAGCCGTTCGACCCCGAGGAGCTCAAGACGCTTGTCGAGGATCTGCTTGGCGCGCGCACCTGACGCGACGTGGCCGGTCGCCGCGCGACCGACGAGTCTTTCCGGCAGGCCGGTTCGAAGGCTCGCCCGCGCGACCGCCTCGCTGTCCTTGCTGACACGGGTGATCGCGGGTAGCGCCATGCTCGCGATCCTCGTCGCCGGCGCATTCACGCTCCTTCTGATCGCCACCTCGCACCTGGGGCAGTCGACCAACGAGCAGGCCCAATCGAGAGACCTCACAAAGGCGACGCTCGGACTCGAGCGCGTGGTGAACGAGCTCGAGGTGAGCCTGCGGTCGTTTGTGATCAGCGATGCCGACACGCGGTTTCTGGGCTCCTGGCGGCAGGGCCGCGTTGATGTGCCGACCGCGATCGCGGCGGTCGAGAAGCTGCTCCCGAACGACCTCGCTCAACGGCGTCAGGTCGAGCAGCTCTCGCTGCTGATTCACGCCTACATCGACGAATACGGGCTGCCGTTGATCGCGATCGCGCGCATCAGCACGAGCGCTGCCCGATCACCGGTGGCGACCAGAGAGGGGCTGATCCGGATCGGATCGATCCGCAACCATCTCTCGAGGCTCCTGAGCGACGAGGACAGCCTCGCGGCGCAATACGCGGCGTCGGCAAAGCTCGAGGCCGCCCGCGCGGTGAGGATCGGCGTCGGGGCGCTGATCGCCGCTGCGGGGCTGCTCGTCGTGTTCGGAGTCTTTCTCGCCCGCGGCGTCGCCCGACCGGTGCGGATGGTTGCCGCAGGCGCGAGCCAGGTGGCGCGCGGCGACCTCTCGACGAGGCTGGACGAGGGCGGGGCGGCCGAGATCGACACGCTGACTCGGGCCTTCAACGGGATGGCCCGTTCGCTCGAGCAAGGCAAGCACGAGCTCGAGACGCAGAACGAGGAGCTCCGGCACAGCCAGCGCATGATGTCGCAGCTCGTCAGCGTCGTCTCGCACGAGCTACGGACACCGCTCGCGAGCATTCGCGGTTACACGAGCGTGCTGCTCAATCGGGACGTCGCTCCCGCCGACGTGACGCACTACCTCGAAATCGTGCACGAGCAGGGAAGGCGTCTCGAGGCGCTCGTCGACGAGTTCCTGGAGGGCGAGCGAGTCGAGCCGGGACGGATCGAGTTGAAAGACGAGCCGCTCGACCTGAAGCCGTTGCTGGTCGCCGAAGCGCAGTTGCTCTCGAGCGGGACGAGCAAGCACCAGATCGAGGTCGCTATCGATTCGGAGTCGCTCCCGGTCCGAGGCGACCGCGATCGCCTCGCCCAGGTGATCGACAACCTGCTCACAAATGCGGTCAAGTACTCGCCCGAGGGCGGACTGGTCGAGGTGCACGCCGATCTCGAGATCGATGCGGTTCGCGTCCGGATTCGGGATCAGGGGCTCGGTGTCTCGGAGGAGCATCAGGCACGGATCTTCACGAAGTTCTTCCGAGGGGACGCGCGCGAGAGCGGGATCACCGGAACGGGCCTCGGTCTCGCAGTCTCGCGCGAGATCATCGAGGGCCACGGCGGCCGGATCGGATTCACGAGCCAGGCAGGGTCGGGCTCGACCTTCTGGTTCGAGCTCCCGCTTACCGACCGGCGCCGGCCGCGAGCTGCCGACGGCTCCACCGGGGGAGAGGACGGAGATCGGGACGATGCCGAGCCCGTCTCGCTCCCGCGGCGCCTCTGAGGTCGAAGGGCTGCTACCGACCGGACCCTGGCTCGTTGCGGGGTCTGACGGCCGTGCCCCTGGCCGGCGAAGGGTGGTTGGTTTCCTTTCGTCTGCACTCGAGGAGCGCCCGGGCGCCATTCCTGCGCGCCCGGCTCCCAGCCGGCGTAGGAGCAACTCGGGCACACCGGGGCCTGGACGACGGTCCGGTGGCTGCAGCGGAGCCTGTACTGGTAGCCGCACTGCAGACACACGACCGGCCGTCCGCCCATGAGTTCAGCGGGTTGGCGTGGGGCGTCGAGGCAAGCGGGCGGCCGTCGCGCGGGCAGCCCGAGCCCGAGCCGGGATCGGCCCGGGCTTCGGTTCCAGCCAGCTCTCGCGGATCGAGATCAGGTCGGGCTCGCAGGCGACCAGCCCGTGAACGAGATCCGGGTCGAAGTGCGAGCCGGCAGCCTCCCTCAGCCGTGCGACCGCGCTGTCCCATCCGAACGCTCGCCGGTAGGGCCGCCGGTCGGTCATCGCGTCGAGCGCATCGGCGACGGAGAAGATCTGTGCCCCTAGCGGGATGTCCTGCCGAGCGAGCCCGTCCGGGTACCCGGTGCCGTCCCAACGTTCATGGTGCGAGCGGACGACCCGCAGGCCCTCGCCCGCGAGCAGAGAGACATGCTCGAGGAGCTGTTCCCCGAGTATGGTGTGTTGCCGGAGCAGCCGCCAGTCCTCGGCGTCGAGCGTCCCCGGCTTGAGCAGGATCCGGTCGGGAACGCCGATATTGCCGACGTCGTGAAGCAGGAACCCCCACTCGAGGCTCGGGTCGTCGGTGAGCGATGGAGCGACCTCGACCGCGAGGCGCAACGCGTACGCGGTCACGCGCTCGGTGTGGCCGGTCGTCTCGACCCCGCGGATCTCGAGCGAGGATGCAAGTGCGCTGACCGTTTGCCAGTAGGCCTGGTTGAGCTCCTCGTGCCGGCGTCGCCCCACGTCGATCAGGAGCCCCAGCTGGTCGGCATTCTCCCCGGCCGCCTGCTCGGACATGCCCGGGCCGAAGGCACGGCCGAGCGGCTGGACACCGATCAGGCCCTCGAGCAGCGTGAGCAGCTCGAGCGGGTCGAACGGCTTGCGGACGAACGCGTCGGCACCGGCTGCGCTCGAATGAGCGGCGGCGCTCTCGGAGCCGCTGATGATCACGATCGGGACGTTCTTCGTACGAGGGCTCTCGCGCAGGCGCCCGCAGTAGAAGAGGCCGTCGATGCCGGGTAGACCGACGTCAAGCACGATCGCGTCGGGAACCTCCTCGACGATCAGCTGTTCCGCCTCGACGACGTGGTGAGCTTCCAGAACCTCGAGCCCTTCGAGCTCGAACGTGTTACGGACGAGCTCGCACAGAGCGAGGTCGTCGTCCACAACGAGGATCTGCGGTGGTTTCATCGTTGCCTCCCGTCGCCGGGGTTGCTTCCTCTCTCTTTCGTCAGGAAACGGGCGAAGCTGAACCCCGAGTTTGTTAACCCGCACGAGCCGGCCGCGCGAGCGCCGCTTTGGGCGCTGTCTTGGGCAGCCCGGTCGCCGGGCAGGCCCGCCGGCCCGCTTGCATCCGCGTGCCGCGTTACCTCGTCGGTCCGGCAGGCAGGACGATGCGAGGCTCGTGGAGCGACTCCACGGTCAGCTCGCTCTCCTCGAGGTGGTCGATCCGCCAGGAGGGGAGCGATACGAGGAAGAGGTCGGCTGGCTCGAGAAAGTCGATTGCTCGCGTGCGGTAGTGCATCGGGACAACGAGGCCGGGTGAGAGCTCCCGCACGATCGCGGCCGCGGCCTCGCCGCCGATCGTCGCGCTGCCCCCGACCGGCACGAGCAGGACGTCGATCTCGCCGATCGCCTCGCGCTGCTCGGGGCGGAGGGCGGCTTGCCCGAAGTCGCCGAGGTGGCAGATCGCGAAACCGCCGAACCGGAACGTGAAGATCGTGTTCGGGCCCCGTTCGGTGCCGGCGGCGCCGTCGTGCTCCGAGGCGATCGCGACGACCTCGCCGAAGCGCGTGTCGAACTTGCCGGCGGTCGAGCGGATCATCTGCGGCTCGCCGCCGATCCGTTCGGCGGCGTTATGGTCGGCATGCTCGTGCGTGATCAGAAGGAGGTCGGCCTCGACGCCCTCGATGGCCGGATAGTCGAAACGCAGCTTGCCGCCGAGGGCGGCCGAGAGATCACCGAAGGGGTCGATGACGACCGCGGAGCCGTCTTCGCTCGTGAGCAGAAACGCCGACTGCCCGTACCAACGCAGAAGCATCAGTCGACCCACCAATCGCGGGCAGGGATGCCGTCGCCGCCCTCAGGCCGGTCGGAGCCGAGCGCGATCAGCTCGAGGGCGTCAGGCCCGGCTTCGAACGCCCGCACGGTCTCCGGTGCGACCCGGACGAGGTCCCACGGCCCAAGCGACGCGATCTCGTCGCCGAGCTTGATCCGCCCGGAGCCGTTCAGGACGAGATAGACCTCTTCCTGCTCGCGGTGGCTGTGGCCCATCGGGCTTCGGTAGCCGGGCGCATAGCGGAAGTAGCTGATCCCGAGGTGGGTGGAGTTGAGCTGCTGGCGGGCAAACCGCGCCTCGAGATCGGGGCTGCGCTCGCCGGCGGAGTCCTCGATCTCCTTCAAGTTCACGATCGTAAAAGCGGTCATTGTTCGCTCCTGTCCTTGATCGATGCCTACGTGTACCCGAGCGCCGCGCTCGCAACCGGCAGGTGCGGAGCTCCCCCCCCGGCCGCCCGGAGCGAACGCTCGACGATCAGACCATGATCGCTGGACCGTCTGCCTCGCGCCGACGCACCGAGCCCGGCAAGGTCGCTCGACAAGCCGACGAGGGCGGCCGCTCGAGGAGGTGCGGCGAGTTTCCGCGGCTCTTGACGTTCGCAGTGCCTGTGCGTAGCGTCGCCGCAATGGCGAGCGGTCACGGGTTCCATGCAGATCGGTAAGGCGGAGGCGCCCGTGAGCCACATCGGCCAGGCCTACCCCGACCGGGTCGAGGTGCGCGGGCATGACCTCACCGCCGAGCTGATGGGCCGCCTCAGCTTCACCGAGTACTTTCACCTGCTCCTCACCGGCGTCGAGCCAACCGAGGAGCAGCGCTTCTTCCTCGACCTGCTACTCGTCGCGATCGCCGAGCACGGGATGATGCCGACGAACATCGCCGCTCGGATGACGCTCGCAGCCGATCCCCTTTCGCTCCAAGGAGCGGTCGCGGCCGGGATCCTCGGCTGCGGGCCGGTGATCCTCGGGGCCTCCGAGGTCTGCGCGCGGCTCCTCGTGGAGGCACAGGCGAAGGTCGTCTCCGGCGCCACGCCCGAGCAGGCAGCCGCTGAGGTGACGCGGGCTGTGCATGCCGCGGGCGAGAAGCTGCCCGGTTTCGGCCACCCGGTTCACCGGCCGCTCGACCCGCGCGCCGAGCGGATCCTCGAGCTCGCGGAGGCGCGTGGCGTCAGTGGGCCGCACCTCGCCCTTGCGCGCGCGTGCCGCGCCTCGGCGGCCGTGACGTGGGGTAGGCCACTGACGATGAACGTCTCGATGCCGATCGCGGCGGTGATGCTCGACCTCGGCTTCCCGGCCTCCACCGTGAAGGCGGTCCCGATTCTCGCCCGCACCGCGGGCCTGCTCGCGCACCTGGCAGAAGAGCAGCAGCAGCCGCTCGGCTTCCTGATGGCGGCGGGAGCCGAGGAGGCAATCGAGTACCGCGCCGGAGGCGACTGATGCTCGCCCCGGAGCTCGAGACGCTCCCGTGGGGCGAGCAGCGGACACTCGACGAGGAGAGCTACGCCGGGCAGCTCACCTACCTGTTCGAGCGCTCGCCGTTCTACTGCCGCAAGCTGCGCGCGGCCGGGTTCGCCTCGGCCCGCGAAGCCGGGACACTCGGCGAGATCGGAGCGCTCCCGCTGACCGAGAAGCGCGAGTTGAAGGCGACCTGCACGGCGGAGAACCCGGTGGGCGCGCACCTCTGCGTGACGCGGTCGGAGATCGTGCGGATCTACTCGACGAGCGGTACCACCGGGACGCCGAGCTACATTCCGCTGACCGCCGAGGATCTCGACAACTGGGTCACCGGCTCGGCGCGCAGCTACTCGGCCTCCGGCGTGGTCGCGGGCGAGCGAATCGTCAGCACCTACAACGCCGGGCCGTTCGTCGCGGGAGCGGCGCTCACGGCCTTCGACCGCATCGGCCTCTGTCACATCCCGGTCGGCACGGGCAACACCGAACGGCTCGTGCTGGCGATCGAGATGCTCGAGCCCGAAGCCGCCGTGCTCACCCCATCGTATGCCTCCTACCTGCTCGAATGGGCGGCCGAGCGGAACGTCGAGCTCCGCCGCTCGAGCGTGCGGCGTGTGCTGGTCGCGGGCGAGCCCGGCGGCGGCGAGCCGGCTTTCCGCGCCAAGCTCGAGGAGGGGTGGGGGGCGAAGGTGACCGAGGCGATGGGAATCGGCGACATCGGCCCTTCCCTCTGGGGTGAGTGCGAGGCCCAGGACGGGATGCACCTCGGCGCCCGCGGGTTCGTTCATGCCGAGCTGATCGACCCCGAAAGCGGCGACCCGGTCGAACTGGCCGACGGCGCCACCGGGGAGCTCGTGCTGACCCATCTCCGTCACCGAGCGGCGCCGCTCCTCCGCTTCCGCACGCGCGACCATGTCCAGCTGCGGACGAGCCCGTGTGCCTGCGGTCGCACGAGCCCCCGCGTCCGCTGCATCGGGCGCACCGACGACATGCTGATCGTGCGCGGCGTCAACGTCTTTCCCTCCGCTGTCCGCGAGATCGTGAGCGCCTTCGCCCCTGCCGTGAGCGGCAACATCCTCGTCCGGCCGCAAGGGACGGCCGTCAAACAGGAGCCGCCGCTCCCGGTCAGCGTCGAGCTCGCCCGGGACGCCGTCGCCGGCGAGGAGCTCGCCGCTGCGATCCGCGAGCGGATTCGCAACGTGCTCGTCGTCTCGACCCGGGTCGAGCTCGTCCCCTGGGGCAGCCTGGCGCGGAGCGAGTACAAATCGAAGCTCGTCGAACAGGGTGGCTGAGATGCGCAAGCTCCAGACCCAGGGCGTCCACCACATCACGATCGTCGGAGCAGACCGCCGGACGTCGATCGACTTCTGGGAAGGCGTGCTCGGCATGCCGTTCGTATTCGACCAGCCGAACCTCGACAACCAGCTCGAGAGCCACCTCTACTTCGACCCGGGCGACGGTCGGCTGATCACGATCTTCACCAACGAGGAGCGCAAGCCCGACCCGACCCGCACCTCGACCGAGATCGGCTGCGTCCACCACATCGCATTCTCGGTATCGAAGTCGACGTTCGACCAAGCTGTGGAGCGGCTCGACGAACGCGGTGTGCGCCACAGCGGCGTCAAGGACCGCGGCTTCATGGACTCGATCTACTTCGAGGACCCACTCGGCCTCCTGGTCGAGCTGTCCGCGTACCTGTTCGAGCCGCCGGCCGGCTTCACGCATGCTCAGGTGCTGCTCGAGGCGCACGAGCTCCGCGTCGCCCGCGGCGACCACCACATTGCCCAGAGCCACCTCGCCGATGCGATCGAAACGCTCGTCAGGCGGTCGCGCCTCTCGCTCTCCGACGACCGCTCCCCCAAAGATCCCTACTGACTCAGGAGGATTCCATGGCCGCGCACACGCTGAACATCCTGAAGCCGAGCGTCAACAACCTCACCGCCAGGATCTTCGTTCGGGCCGCCGGGCTCGACTTCGAAGAGCAGGACGTGTGGGGCTCGACGACGACGCCCGAGTTCCACGCCAAGGACCCGGCCCACCTGACGCCGATGCTCGAGGAGACCGGGCTGCCGAAGGGCTCGCTCTGGGAGAGCTGCGCGATCATGGCCTACCTCTGCAACAAGCACGGCCTCGACCAGTTCTATCCCACCGACCCGGGGAGCGGGCGATGGTCGACAGCGCCAACTTCTACCTGATCGGGACGCTCTACCCGCTGCTCGCGCGCGCCACCTACCCGACGCTCAACTTCCCGCAGTACCCGGGCGAGGTCGCCACCTCCGAAGCAGACGACGCGATGAAGACGAAGGCCGCCTCGGATGCGGCCGAGGCGCTGGCCGGACCGCTCGACTGCTACCGGTCGTTCTTCCTCGACGGCAAGCAGTTCATCGGCGGCGACTCGCCCTCGATCGCCGACTTCCGCCTCGCGGCGTCGCTCGAGTTCCTACACGCGATCGATTACGACTTCCCGGCGTGGGCTTCCGAGTACATGGCTCGGATCGAGTCGACGCTCGGCGATGCCTACTCCGAGCCCGCGGCCGACGTGCGCGGCTACATCGAGTACGTCAAATCGCAGGTCAGCTGAGCCGGCTCGGCCTCGCCGCCGCCCTGGCGCTCCTCACGGCTCTCGCCCTCGTCTCGGCCGGGAGCGGAGGGCGTCACGGAGGGACGATCGGGCGGCGCGTCGTGCTGCTCGGCCATTCGCGCGAGGGCCGACCGATCGAGGCGATCGAGACCGGCGAGTTCGCGAGCACCCGCAAGGCGCTCGTCGTCGGCTGCATCCACGGGACGGAGTGCGCCGGGATCGCCGTAGCCCGCCGGCTCTCCCTTATGGCGCCGCCGCCCGGGTTGGATCTTTGGATCGTGCCGAACCTCAACCCGGACGGCTACGCGCTCAACCAGCGAGGGAACGCCCGCAACGTCGATTTGAACCGCAACTTCCCCTGGCGCTGGACGTCGCTGCAGGGGGTCTTCGACTCCGGCCCCAAGCCGCTGTCGGAGCCCGAGACGCGGATCGCCCTCCGGCTCCTCGAGCGGGTGCGGCCCTCGATCTCGATCTGGTTCCACCAGCACCTGGATGTCGTCGACGACTCGGTCGGCAGCGTCACGATCGAATACGATTTCGCCGCGGCGGCCGGGATGCGGATGGGCCCGCTGCTCGCCGAGCCGGGCAGCGCGGTCACCTGGGAGAGCCACTGCCTCCCCGCCGGCACGGCGTTCGTGGTCGAGCTGCCGGCCGGACGCGTCGACCCGGCGGGCGCCTACCGGCTCGCGCACGCCGTCCTCGCAGCCGCGGCCGCGGCTCCCGCGGCCCGGCCGGCGCTCGCGCCGTCCTGCTCCCAGCCTCATCGCTAGGTTGGCCAGCGCTCCGGGAGCGCCCGCCGCTCGCCGGATGCCGGCGAGAGCTGCTAGCGGCCCGGCCGAGAGTGACCGCGACGACGCCCCGGCATCGACTCAGCTCGTTGCCGGGAGACCGCCCCACGAGACGGGCCCCGCGAGAAGCGTGTGCGAGCCGAGCGGGCGGCCGAGGCTCGCCGCGAGGTGGCGGGCGACGGCGAGAAGCGCGTCGAGCTCGATCCCCGTCTCGATCCCCATCTCGTGCAGCATCGAGACGAGATCCTCGGTCGCGATGTTGCCGGTCGCGCCGGCGGGGACTGGGCAGCCGCCGATCTCGCCGAAGCTCGACTCGAACGACTCGCAGCCGGCCTCGAGCGCCGCCAGTACGTTCGCGAGCCCCTGGCCCCGGGTGTTGTGGAAGTGGGCGGTCAGCTCTGCCTCGCCGAGCGCTTCGCGCGCGGCCGCGAAGAACGCCAGCACCGCCACGGGGTTCGCCATCCCGGTCGTGTCCGCGAATCCGATCTCCTGCGCACCGGCCGCGATCAGGTGGCGGGCGAGCTCGAACACGCGCTCGGGCTCGACGCGGCCCTCGTAGGGGCAGCCGAAGCTGACGCTGATCACGGTGCCTGCACGCAGCCCCTCGCCGCGGGCGCGCCCGATCATCCGCTCGAGCTCGGCGAGCGACTCGGCGACGGAGCGGTTGAGGTTCTTCCGGTTGTGCGTCTCCGAGGCGGAGACGAACCCGCTCACCTGCTGGAAGCGGTCGCCGAGCGCGAGCGCCCGCTCGAGCCCGCGCTCGTTCGGGACGAGGACGGTCGCTTGGACGCTCGCCGGCAGGTTGGCCGCGGCGAGCACCTGCTCGGCGTCGGCGAGCTGCGGGATCACGTCAGGGCGGACGAACGAGGTCACCTCGAGCCGCTCGAGCCCGGTACCCGCGAGCTCGTCGATCAGCCGGATCTTGTCGGCGGTCGGGATCACCTCGGGCTCGTTCTGGAACCCGTCGCGAGGGCCGACCTCGCGGATCCGCACGCGCCGTGGCAGCTCGAGGCTCACGTCGACTCCACAATACTTCTGCGGGTATACGGTGGGCGTACGCAGCGATGGCGACCCTGACCTCACACCTCGACACAGGCGCCGAGGAGTTCCAGCGCCGGCACGAACGCATGGCGGCGCTCGTTGCGGAGCTGCGCGAGCGGACGGCGCTCGTCGCGGCCGGTGGCAGCGCCGCCTCGATGGAGCGCCACCGCGGACGCGGCAAGCTTCCCGCCCGAGAACGAGTCGACAGGCTCTGCGACCCGGGCACGGCGTTCCTCGAGCTCGGCGCGCTCGCGGCCTGGGAGATCTACGGCGGCGAGGCTCCGTCGGCGGGGATCGTGACCGGGATCGGCGTCGTCGAAGGGCGCCAGTGCATGATCTTCGCCAACGACGCGACGGTGAAGGGCGGCTCATACCTGCCGTTGACCGTGAAGAAGCACCTGCGGGCGCAGGAGGTGGCGGAGCAGAACCGGCTGCCGTGCATCTACCTCGTCGACTCCGGAGGCGCCTTCCTGCCGCTCCAGGACGATGTCTTCCCCGACCGGGAGCACTTCGGGCGCCTCTTCTACAACCAGGCGCGCATGTCGGCGCAGGGGATCGCCCAGATCGCCGTCGTGATGGGGTTCTGCGCCGCCGGCGGCGCCTACGTGCCGGCGATGGCCGACGAGACGGTGATCGTGCGCGGCACCGGCTCGATCTTCATCGGCGGGCCGGCGCTCGTGAAGGCGGCGACCGGCGAGGACGTCACCGTCGAGGAGCTCGGCGGCGCCGAGGTACACGCCGTCCACTCCGGGGTCGCCGACCATTACGCGACCTCGGACGAGCACGCGCTCGCGATCGCGCGGCGGATCATCAAGAACCTTCACGGCAAGGCGCTCGAGCCCCCTTGGGAGCTCTCCGAGCCCGAGCCGCCTGCCTCCGACCCCGCTGAGCTGTACGGCCTGATTCCCGACGATCACCGCACCCAGGTCGACCCGCGCGAGCTGATCGCCCGCATCGTCGACGGCTCGCGGCTCGACGAGTTCAAGGAGCGCTATGCCGAGACGCTCGTGTGCGGGTGGGCGGCGATCGAGGGGTACCCGGTCGGGATCCTCGCCAACAACGGCGTCCTGTTCGCCGAGTCGTCGCAGAAGGGTGCGCACTTCATCGAGCTTGCGTGCAAGCGGCGCGTGCCGCTGCTCTTCCTGCAGAACATCACCGGGTTCATGGTCGGCAAGGAGTACGAGGCGGGTGGGATCGCGCGCGACGGCGCCAAGCTCGTGATGGCGGTGGCGTGCGCGGAGGTGCCGAAGTTCACGGTCGTCGTCGGCGGGTCGTTCGGCGCCGGCAACTACGCGATGTGCGGGCGCGCCTACAGCCCCCGGCAGCTGTGGATGTGGCCGAACTCGCGCATCTCGGTGATGGGCGGCGAGCAGGCTGCGACCGTGCTCTCGATCGTCAGCGATGACGATCCGGACGAGATCCGCGCCAAGTACGAGCGCGAGGGGAGCCCGTACTACTCGACGGCGCGGCTCTGGGACGATGGGATCCTCGACCCACTCGACACCCGCCGCGTGCTTGCGCTCGGGCTCTCCGCGGCTCTCCAGGCGTCGATCCCCGAGACGCAGTTCGGCGTCTTCCGCATGTGAGCCGCGAAGTCGGCAAGCTGCTGGTCGCGAACCGTGGCGAGATCGCGGTGCGTGTCTTTCGTACCTGCCGGGAGCTCGGGATCGCGACGGTCGCGGTCGCCGAGCCCGCCGACGCCGGGTCGCTGCATGCGCGGAGCGCGGGGGAGACGGTGGTGATCGTCAGCTATCTCGACGCGGCAGAGCATCTCCGGGCGGCGCTCGAATCGGGGGCTCGGTCGATCCACCCCGGATACGGGTTCCTGTCGGAGAACCCGGAGTTCGCCGAGGCAGTCGAGACCGCAGGACTCGTGTGGATCGGCCCGCCGCCCGCCGCGCTGCGGGCCGGCGGCGACAAGCTGGCGGCGAAGCGGATCGCGCGCGCGGCCGGCGTGCCTGTCGTGGAGAGCGGCGAGCCCGGGGCGCTCGGCTTTCCTCTGCTCGTCAAGTCGGCGGCCGGCGGCGGTGGCCGGGGGATGCGGGTCGTGCGCTCCGCCGCTGAGCTCGAGCCGGCGCTCGACGCGGCTCGCCGGGAAGCAGGCGCGGCCTTCGGCGACGACACGGTGTTCTGCGAGCGCTACGTCGAGCGTGCCCGGCACGTCGAGGTGCAACTGCTCGCTGACGCCGACGGGGTGTTGGCGCTCGGAGAACGGGAGTGCTCGATTCAGCGCCGCCACCAGAAGGTGCTCGAGGAGTCGCCTTCCCCTGGCATCGACGAGGGGTTGCGTACCGCGCTTTGCGACGCCGCGGTTCGCTTTGCCTCGGCGATCGGCTACCGGGGTGCGGGCACGGCCGAGTTCATGGTCGCCGGCCGAGACTTCTTCTTCCTCGAGCTGAACGCCCGCATCCAGGTCGAGCATCCCGTCACCGAGGCGGTGACCGGGCGCGACCTCGTCGCAGACCAGATCCGGATCGCCCAGGGTCTGCCTCTTGTCGAGGCCGAAGCTGCACGGGAGCGGAGTCAGCGAGGGGCCGGCATCCGGCCGCACGCCGAAGAAGACGGCCACGCGATCGAGGTGCGGCTCTACGCCGAGGATCCGCGTACGTTCCTGCCGCAGGCGGGGCGGATCGAGCGGTTGCGGCTCCCAGGCGGGGTGCGTGTGGACGCGGGTGTCGAGGAGGGCGACGAGGTCGGGACGCGCTACGACGCGATGATCGCCAAGCTGATCGCTCACGGCGGGACGCGCGAGGAGGCGATCGCGACGCTCGACAAGGCCCTCGCAGAGACCGAGGTCGAGGGCGTAGTCACGAACCTGCCGTTCCTTCGCTGGCTTCTCGCCCATCGCGCCTTTCGGGCGGGGGACACGACGACCGACTTCCTGACGCGGTACCCGCCCCTCACGCCCATGCCCGCGCGCCTGCCCGCGGTGGTATGGGCGGGGCCGTTCCGGATCAACCTGGCCTCGCCGCTCGTGGCCGCTCCGCCCGACCTCGACGATCCCGCCCACGCGCACCTCCCCGGCGAGGAGGGCGCTGCAGTCGCGGCCCCGATGCCCGGGACGGTGATCAGGGTCAACGTCGCTGCAGGGGACGCCGTAGAGGCGCGCGAGCCGCTCGTTGTGCTGGAGGCGATGAAGATGGAGATGCCGCTCCTCGCGCCGCGCGCCGGGACGATCCGGACCGTTCACGTCGCGCAGGGTGACACCGTGGCGCGCGGCTCCGTCCTCGTCGAGTTGGAAGATTGAGGCGTGTCCGGCCTGCGCACAGCGAGGGACGGTGCGGTGCTGGAGCTGACGTTGGTGCGCCCGGAGAAGCACAACGCGCTCGACGGCACGCTGATCGCGGCGCTCACCCAGGCATTCGAGGGCGCGGGCGAGGCGCGGGCGGTGGTTCTCCGAGGCGAGGGCCCGTCGTTCTCGGCCGGGGGCGACATCGAGGAGATGCGGGCCGCGATCGACCACACCGCCTCCGAGAACCTGGCCGAGGCGCGCGCCTGGCGCTCGCTGCTCGAGGCGGCCGACGGCTGCCCGGCGCCCGTCGTCGCCGCCGTCCACGGCAATGCACTCGGCGGCGCGTGCGGTCTGCTTGCCTGCTGCGACATCGTGGTCGCCGACCGGGAAGCGCGATTCGGGTTCAGTGAGGTTCGGCTCGGCCTCGTCCCGGCCGTGATCTCGCCGTTCCTGATCGAGCGGATCGGCACCGGCGCGGCGCGGGCGCTCTTGCTCACGGGCGAGCTGTTCGACGCCGAGACAGCACTCCGGGTCGGGCTCGTCAGCGAGCTCGCCGACGACCTCGACGCGGCGGTCGAGCGCGTCGTGGCGGCGCTTCTCGCCGCGGGCCCCGAGGCGGTGCGGATCGCCAAGCGGATCGCGCGGTCGCCGCTCCCGGCCGACGAGACCACGCATCTGATCGCCGAGCTGCGCACGAGCGAGGAGGGCCAGGAAGGCATGCGCGCCTTCCTCGAGCGCCGCCCGGCCGCCTGGCGCGAGGAGACGCCTCGACCGTGAGCCGCCGCGAACTTCCTTGGGGCGAGCAAGTAGCGAGCAGAAGCGCCGATCGGCAGCCCCGTCCTCCGAGGGATGAGCGTGGATCTGCACGTTCGCCGTCCGCCGGCGGCGAGACGACCTGGAACCTCGAAGCTCGCACGCAAGCGATCTCCGCGCGCCCGTGGCGCGCGGTAGGCCGCGTCGTCGAAACTCCCCCGCCGAGTTCGGGCGTCCGATAGCTTTGCCACGTGGTCTTCGATCTCCCCGAAGAGCACGAGGCTCTTCGCGCGACAGTTCGTGACTTCGCAGAGCGCGAGATCGCGCCGGTCGCGGGTGAGCTCGACCGCACGAAGACGTTCCCCTACGAGATCGTGCGCAAGCTCGGCGAGCTAGGCTGGATGGGGATCCCTTTCCCGGAGGAGTGGGGCGGCGCCGGCGCCGACACGCTCGCCTACGCGCTCGCGGTAGAGGAGCTCGCGCGCGTCGACTCCTCGGTCGCGATCACACTCTGTGCCCACACCTCGCTCGGCACGCAGCCGATCTACCTGTTCGGGACGGAGGAGCAGAAGCGCGAGTGGCTGCCGCGCCTCACCTCGGGTGAGCGGTTGGCGGCGTTCGGGCTAACCGAGCCCGAGGCGGGGTCTGACGCAGGCAACACGCGCACGCGTGCGGTGCTCGACGGCGGCGAATGGGTGATCGACGGCGCGAAGCAGTTCATCACCAACGCGGGCACAGAGATCTCCGGCCTGGTCACGATCACAGCGGTGACGGGCGAGACGGACGGCCGCCGCGAGATCTCGAACCTGCTCGTCCCCAACGGCGTGGCCGGCTTCGAGGTGGGGGAGCCGTACCGCAAGATGGGGTGGAACGCCTCCGACACGCGGCCGCTCGCGTTCACCGCCTGCCGCGTCCCCGAGGAGAACTTGCTGGGCGTGCGCGGCGCCGGGTTGAAGCAGTTCTTCGAGGTGCTCGACATCGGGCGGATCGGGGTGGCGGCGATGGGGGTCGGCCTCGCGCAGGGAGCGTTCGACGAGTCGCTGCGCTACGCGAAGCAGCGCAACGCGTTCGGTAAGCCGATCGCGACCTTCCAGGCGATCCAGATGAAGCTCGCCGACATGTCGACGGAGATCGAGGCGGCGCGACTCCTCACCTACAAGGCGGCGCTCCTCAAGGATGCCGGGCGCGCGTTTGCGCTCCCGGCCGCGCAGGCGAAGCTGAAGGCGGGCCTCGTCGCACTGAAGGCGGTCGACGAGGCGGTGCAGATCCACGGCGGGTACGGCTACATCGAGGAGTACCCGGTCTGCCGTTTCTACCGGGACGCGAAGATCCTCACGATCGGCGAGGGTACCGACGAGATCCAGCGGCTCGTGATCGCGCGCGCGCTCGGCGTCTCCTGACCGGCGTGTGGCGGCGGGCAGCGGTGATGTGAGAGGATGGAAGTCGTCCCGATGGTGAGCGCACGGCGTCTCCCGAGACTGATGGCGGTACTCGTCGCAGTCGCGACTCTTGCGGCAGCGGGGTCGCTCGGCTCGCGGGCTGCCCTCCTGCCGACGCTGTATGTGAACTACACGATGGGCTGCACGTTCACGATCACGAACGATGCAGGCGCGACCGTGACCTCGATCGCGCCCGGCAGCTACCAGCTGCTGGTGATCACGCCGGGCCCGTTCGGGGCTCCGGATCTCGCCGGCAGCACCGATTTCACCGCTTGCAAGGGGTTCGTCCAGTTCCAGCTCGTCGGCCCGGCCGTGAACATCTCGACCACCCTTGACTACGGCGATCTCGACCACGAGCTCGACAACGCGACCTTCGCGCCCAGCTCGACCTACGTCGCGCAGGACTTGAACCAGCCGTCGGTCGCGCACTGGACGCTCACGACCACCTCGTCGGGGTCGCCGACGGTGCCGACCAGTCCCGTCACCACCACCTCGCCAGGAGCAACGCTCCCCGCGACCGTCCCCACGAAGGCGGCGTACCCGAAACCCGCGCGGCTCCTCGGAACGCTCGCCGCCTCGGTCACGACGGCAGGGAACGTCACGCTGACCTACCAGGGGAGGGCGATCGGCTCCCTCTCGGCGGGGCGCTACACGATCATCGTCACCGATCACAGCAAGAAGCGCGGCTTCGTCCTCAAGCACATCCATCAGGCGACGGCCGCCGTCACGACGGGCGTCTTCGTCGGCAGACGGAGCCTGACGCTGACCCTGGCGCCGGGCGAGTGGTTCTTCTACTCGACCTCGTCCACCAAGAAGAGCAACTTCATCGTCGTCGCCTGAGCCTCCGGCGGGGAGGGATCCCGACAGTCGTGAAGGCGCGGCTGGGAAGGGGGCGTCTCGCAGCGCTCGTAACCCCTGTTCGCCTGGCGCTCGCTCGTCGCTCTCCGAGCGACGAAGAGCCGCAGCCGAGCTACCCCTCGGCGCGGCCGACGACCCGCGCCGGGGACGTCAACACTCGGCAGCCTGCCGGCCCTGCACGGAGCGGCGAGCGCGCGTCGCTGACGAGTCGATCCCGCAGACGAGCTCGTAGGTGATCGTCCCGGCGACCGCTGCGTGCTCCTCGGCGAGCAGGCCATCTCCGATCAGCGTGACCGGCGTCCCCGCGGCGGCGGGGCCGGGGAGCGCGACCGCGAACGAGTCCATCGAGACGGTGCCGATGACCGGCCGGCGCTCCCCGTCGACGAGGACGTGCGTCCCGGTCAGGTCGCGGCGGAAGCCATCCGCGTACCCGACCGGTACGAGGCCGATCCAGGTCGGCTCGGCGGCGACGAACCTCCGTCCGTAGCCCGTGCTTTCGCCGGTCTCGAGCAGCTTCACCTGCGTGAGCTGGCTCCGCCATTCGAGCACGGGTCTGAGGCCGTCGAGCAGAGGCTCCGTCCCGAAGGGGGAGAGCCCGTAGAGCGCGATCCCGGCCCGGCCCGCGTCGAGCCGTGCGGCCGGGAAGCGCAGGATCCCGGCGCTGTTCGCGAGATGGTGGGTGAGGCCGGGGTGGCGGGCGGCGATCTCGGCGAAGCGGGCGATCTGCAGTTCCGTGAACTCCGGATCGCAGTCGGCCGAGGCGAGATGGCTCATCAGTCCGACCAGGTCAGGGCTCGAGGCGGCGAGATCGGCAAGTCCCCAGCGGCCCATGCCGGTGTCGATCTTGGCATGCAGCGGGATCCCCTCCGGCCATGGCGGCTCGACGACGACGAGCTCGAGCCGCGCTTCCCGGGCGGCGCGATGGGCGCGAGCTGGAGTGGGGCCGAGCACGATGATCCGCGCGGCCGAAAGATGCGCCCGTAGCTGGATCGCCTCGTCGATCGTGGCGACGCAGAGGGCGGTCGCACCCTCCTCGATCGCCGTCTCGGCGACGGTCAGCGCGCCGTGCCCGTACCCGTTCGCTTTCACGACCGCCCAGAGCTGCGCGCCCGCGAGCAGGTCCTGGAGCCGGCGCACGTTCGCGCGCAGCGCGGGGCAGTCGATCACGATCTCGGAGCGCACGGCCCTCAGCCTAGAGTCCGCGCGAGCTCGAGGTGGTGATCGAGCGCCGCGAAGGCGGGTCTATCCGCGAGGCGTCAGCCTGCGCGGCGGCGAGGGCTCCTCAGAGCAGTGTTTCGGCTCAGCCGAGCTCGAGCTCGGGCGACCAGGTTGCGCAGCGAGCGGCACCGTTCATGCGCACCCGGTGCAGATAGGCAGCCTGCGCGGCAGCGACGTTGGCGGACTCCCCCCGCCAGGCCCCCTGCGCCGCCGATTGAAGCGCGCGGCCGTACGAGAACGAGAGCTCCCACGGCTTGGGCCCGGAGGTGGCGTTGATCGCGTTCAGGCGCCCGGTCGCCTCCACGTCGCTCTGCCCGCCCGAGAGGAAGACGATCCCGGGCAGCTCGGAGGGCACCTCGAGCCGCAGGCACCTGAGCGTCGCGTCGGCTACCTCCTCGACGCCCGCCTGCTCCGGGCAGTCGTAGCCGGAGAGCACCATGTTCGGCTTCAACAGCATCCCCTCGAGCGAGACGTGCTGCTCTGCGAGTTCTTCGAAGACGGCCCGCTGGGTGCGCGAGGTGACATCGAAGGAGCGTCCGATCGTGTGGTCGCCGTCCATCAGCACCTCGGGCTCGACGATCGGGACGAGCTCCGCCTCCTGGGCGAGCGCGGCGTAGCGGGCGAGTGCATGTGCGTTGACCGAGAGGCACGTCGCCGTGGGAAGCTCCGGCCCGATCGAGATCACAGCCCGCCACTTGGCGAAACGCGCGCCGAGTGCCCGGTACTCCTCGAAGCGGGCGCGCAACCCGTCGAGCCCTTCGGTCACGGTCTCGCCGGGGCAGAGTGCGAGCGGCTTCGCACCGCGGTCGACCTTGATCCCGGGGATGATCCCCTGCCGCTCGAGCAGCTCCGCGAAGGGCGTGCCGTCCGCCGAGCGCTGCCGGATCGTCTCGTCATAGAGGATCACGCCGCTGATCCCCTCGCCGGCGCCCGGGGTCGTGAAGAGCAGGTCACGGTAGGCGCGGCGCTGCGCTTCGGTCGACTCGACGCCGACCGCCGCGAAGCGCTTCGCGATCGTGCCCTCGCTCTCGTCCGCGGCAAGGATCCCCTTACCGGGAGCGACCAGGGCCTTCGCCGTTTCTGCCAGGTCGCTCATCTCACGGCCCGAGGCTACCGCACTCAGGCGGCGCGAACGAGCACGGAGCCGGCAAGGACGAGGCTGATCCCGTTCGGCTCGCCGGCCGTCGCGAATCCCACCATCCCGGAGGCCGGGTTGACCGAAACCGCGCTCAACGAGCGGCCGGGCTTGATCCCGGCCTCGAGGAGCGCCCGCAGGCGCTCGCCGCTCATCTCGTCGAGGCGCTCGACCGTCACGTTGGCGGCGTCCGCGGCGGAAAGCGCGACGAGCCCGCGCGTCTCTATCCGGGAACGGGTGGGGTCGACGGGCCAGCCGTGCGGGCAGCGGACGGGGCGTCCGAGCGCCGTCCAGACGCGACCGAGCGTTTCGTCATCGAACCCGAGCGAGACCTCCCGGGCGCGCTCGAAGCATTCGTCGACCGGGTAGCCGAGCGTCTCGACCGCGAAGCACTCGAGGATCCGCTGCTTGCGCAGGATTCGGTCGGCCTCGCAGCGGCCAGTAACGGTCAGGAGCACGTCCTTGTGCACGCCGCGCCGGATGAACCCCTCCTCCTCGAGCCGGGCGAGCGTCTCGCCGGCGGCCGGGCGCGAGATGCCGAGGATCTGGGCGACGTGCGCGGCGAGCGTCGGCGAGTCGACGATCGCGCCGCACTCGACCACCGGCGAGGTGAGCGCGTCGAGCGCGAGCAGATAGTCCTCGTGGGAGTGGGAGCGGCGACCGCTCAGCTCGCCGGTCGGGACGGAGATCACGCGCCGCGTACGTTTCACCGGGCTCGTCGCCGCCTCGAGCTCACCGACCGAGGTCGCGTCGCGGACGTCCTTCCCGGCGGGGCCGTCGTCGGAGAGGGTGAGCGTCCGCAGGGTCGCGACGCCTCGCGCGTCGAGGAACCGCGCCTGGCAGCTCGCGGCGCATGCGTCGAGGGCGATCACCTCGCGGCCGGCGCGGGCCGCAGCGACGATCTGCTCGATGTCCTCGACCACCTCGACGAGCCCGTGGCCGGCGAGGCGGGAGGCGATTTCGGCGGCTTCCACCCCGCGGCTGGAAGCGCCGTGGCACGGCAGGAGAATCGGACGCATTGCAGCTGCCACAGGAGGAACTCTAGCGCGCTCGCCTTACGAAAAGCGTAAGGGTGCCTTATCGCGAGCCTCTCGTGCGGCTGCGACGACGTTGCGGAGCAGGACCGCGGTCGTGACCGGGCCGACGCCGCCGGGGACCGGCGTGACCTTGGCGGCGACCGCCTCGACGGCGGCCGTGTCGACATCGCCCGTGATCCCACCCTCCTCGGTCTCGTTCGTCCCGACGTCGATCACGATCGCGCCCGGCTTGACGTGCTCGGCGCCGATCAGGTGCCTGCGGCCGGCCGCGGCGACGAGGATCTCGGCGCGCCTTGTCTCGGCAGCGAGCTCCCGCGTGCGCGTGTGGCAGACGGTGACGGTCGCGTGCTCGGCCAGGAGGAGCAGCGCGAGCGGCTTCCCCACCACCGTCGAGCGGCCGACGACGACCGCCTCGGCGCCAGTGAGCGGCGTCCCGGCGTGGTGGAGAAGTTCCATCACGGCCTGGGCGGTCGCCGGCGGGAATGACGGCAGTCCGGCCGCGAGCCGCCCGAGGCTCGTCGGGTTGGCGCCGTCGACGTCCTTGCCTGGCGCGATCCGCTCGCCCGCCTCGGAGAGCCTCAGGCCCTCGGGAAGCGGGGTCAGGCAGAGCACGGCGTGGATGGTCGCGTCGGCCGAAAGGGCGTCGAGCCGCTCGAGGACCCGGTCGCGGTTGGTGTCGTCGAGCCGCTCCTCGCGCAACTCGATCCCGACCGCGGCGGCCGCCTTCGCGAGCGCTCCCAGGTACCACTCGGTGGCCGGATCCTCGGTCGCGATCAGAGCGGCGAGCACCGGCGCGCAGACGCCGGCTTCGTCGGCCACCTGCGCGCGGATCTCGGCGGCGAGCGCCCGGCCCTCGAAGAGCGTCATCCAGCGGCTCGCGCCCGGACCGCCTCGACGATCCGGTCGGCGCGCCGAAGCTGCTGCTCGATCTCTGCCGTGATCGCCGCCAGTTCCGCGCCGAGCACGGGATCCTCGATCAGGGCTCGGTTGGCGTCGATGTTCAGCAACGCGGTCTGAAGCGCCGCGCGGGCGACTCCGGCGGCTGCGGCCGCGTCGAAAATCACGTTCAGGTTGCCGAGGGGGACTACGGTCTCGGTCAGGTCGAGGATCTCGGTGGCCTTCGCCGCGGTGCGCCGCGGCACGTCTGCTGCGCCTGCAAGGGCGCCCTGGATGCGTTGCCGGCGCATCTCTGCCTCGCTCTCGGGCTCCCTGGGCAGGCGGTAGGCGTCGATGACCGCCCGGAAGGCCGCCGCGTCCTCTGCCGCCAGCAGGAGCGCCTCGGCGCGGAGCTCGGTGGCGCGGTCCCGGACGGAGGTCATCGTCGCCTCGTGTTCGACGTAGGCGGGCTTCCCGATCGTCAGGTTGCAGAACATCTCGACGAGTGCGGCCGCCATCGCCGTCTCGAGCGCCGCAGCAGCGCCGCCACCGGGAGCCGGCGCGGATGAGGCGAGCTCGTCGAGCCAGCCGCCAATCGATTGGTCGTTCATCATCTACCCCCTCGAGAGCTCGGAGCGATCAGACTACGGATTCTTCCCGAACCAGTGGGCGAGGAGGAGGATCGAGGTGATGGAGGCGAATACCGAGCTCGAGCCGGTTCCGGTCTCGGCGCTCGCGGCAGCGCTCGGCCTGGAGGGAGACGAGGTGCGTTCGTACGGGCCGCTGGCGGCGAAGATCGAGCTGAGCGCGCTCGATCGGCTCGCCTCGAAGCCCGACGGTCGGATCGTCTCGGTCACCTCGATGACGCCGACCCGGTTCGGCGAGGGCAAGACGACGACGTCGATCTCGCTCGTGCAAGGCCTCGCGCGGATCGGCGAGAGGCCGATCCTGTGCCTGCGCGAGCCCTCGCTCGGGCCGGTGTTCGGGATCAAGGGCGGCGGCACGGGCGGCGGCCGGGCACAGCTCGTCCCGATGGAAGAGATCAACCTGCACTTCACGGGCGACATCCACGCGATCGGGGCCGCCAACAATCTGCTCGCGGCGATGGTCGACGCGCACCTGCTCCACGGCAACGAGCTCGGGCTCGACCCGCACTCGATCAGCTGGAGGCGGTGCATGGACCTGGACGACCGCACCCTCCGCCAGATCGTGCTCGGCCTCGGCGGGCGCGCCAACGGTATCCCGCGCGAGGCAGGTTTCGACATCACGGCGGCCTCCGAGGTTATGGCCGTCGTCGCGGTCGCGCAGGATCTCGCCGATCTCCGTGCGCGCCTCGGTGCGATCACGGTCGGGTCGACCTTCGAGGGCGAGCGGGTCACAGCCGCACAGATCGGCGCAGCAGGCTCGATGACCGTGTTGCTCAAGGAGGCCTTGAAGCCGAACCTGGTTCAGACCACCGAGGGCAATCCGGCGCTCGTCCACTGCGGGCCGTTCGCGAACATCGCGCACGGCAACAACTCGCTCATCGCCGACCGGCTCGGGATCAAGCTCGGCGACTTCGTCGTCACCGAGAGCGGGTTCGGCGCCGATATGGGGTTCGAGAAGTTCGTCGACATCGTCTGCCGGCTGGGCGGGTTCTCTCCCAGCGTGGTCGTCCTCGTCGCCACCGTCCAAGCGCTCAAGCACCACGGCGGCGATCCCGACGGCGGCCTGTCGGCCCTCGAGCGTGGCTTTGACAACCTGAGTGCCGCACTCGGGATCGTCCGGCGGTTCGGCCTCAACTGTGTCGTCGCGATCAACCGTTCCCCTCGCGACGAGGCCGCCGACATCGACGCCGCGAGGCGCCTCGCGAACGAGCTCGGTGCGGAGGGCGTCGCGGTCAACGAGGGGTTCGAGCTCGGCGGCGCCGGGACGACCGAGCTCGCCGCCGCCGTCGTCGAGGCGGCGATCGCGCCCACCGAGCTCTCCTACCTCTACTCGCTCGAGCAGCCGATCGAGAAGAAGATCGAGGCGATCGCGATCGGCGCCTACGGCGCAGCCTCGGTCGCGCTCTCACCGCTGGCTCGGGCGCAGGCCGAAACCTTCGAGGTCGGCGGGCTCGGCGGCCTGCCGATCTGCATCGCGAAGACCCATCTGTCTCTCTCGCATGATCCGACCTGGCTCGGCGCCCCGAGTGGGTTCACGCTGCCCGTGGGCGAGCTGCGCGCCTACACCGGCGCGGGCTGGATCGTCGCGATCTGCGGGGACATGCAGACGATGCCCGGCCTCCCGCAGGACTCCGCCGCGCGACGTATCGATCTCGACGCCGTAGGGGCAACCGTCGGGCTTCGCTAGCGGACCAGAGCCTGAGAACGGGTGCGAGAGCCGTGTGTCGGGATCCGGCGGTTTCGGAGCGGTGAGCCGACCGGCCGGGTCGCCGAGCAGCTCCGAGCGCGCGGAGAGGCGCCCGAGGCGCCTCACCGTTCTTCGCGCGTATACGGCACGCCGAGCGCCGCCGGGGCGCCGAGTCGGCGGCGGGCGTTGCCGATCGAGATCAGCACGAGCGCGGCGATCGTGGCGAGGTAGGGGAGCGAGTTCGTCCAGAGGGTCGTCGGGCCGAGGCTGATCTGGCGGGCCTGGAGCTCCGGCGCGAGCGCTTGCAACGCGCCGAAGAAGTAGGCGCCGACCAGGCAGAGCTCGGGACGCCAGAACGAGAAGATCACGAGGGCGATCGCGATCCAGCCGGCGCCGCCGGTGATGCCCGCCGTCCACAGCGGGTTGATCGCGAGCGTGAACGTCGCACCGGCGATGCCTGCGAACGCGCCGCCGGCGATCGTGTGGCCGTAGCGGTAGGCGGCGACGTTGATCCCCATCGCGTCGGCAGCGGCCGGAGACTCGCCCACGGCACGGGCGTTGAGGCCGAGGCGGGTGCGGTTCAGATACCAGATCAGGACGGCGACGAGCACCCACGACGCGTAGACGAGAACGTTCTGGTTGAAGACGATCGGGCCGACGATCGGCCAGTTCCGCAGCGACGCGGGGAAGACCGGGTTGAACTGGTGCACGGCCGGCTGGTCGGCGAGGTTCAGGTCGTTACCGAGATAGGACGACAGGCCGGCGACGCCGGCGAAGATCGTCAGCGCGAGGCCGGAGACGATCTGGCTCGCTCGGAGCGTGATCACGAGGAACGCGTGGATCGATGCCATCAGCGCCCCGGCGAGCGCGGCGACTCCGATCCCCGCGGCGAGCGACAGCGCGGTATCCGGGTGGAAGCGCTGCACAGCCCAGAAGCCCATCACCGCGCCGACGAGCATCATCCCCTCGACGCCGAGATTGAGCACCCCTGAGCGCTCCGCGAGGAGCTCGCCGAGCGCGGCGTAGAGAAGCGGCGTCCCGTAGGTCACGCCCGAGGCGATCACGACGACGAGCAGGGAGTGGTTCATGCCGCCTCGCCGCCGCTCGCAGGGGCGACAGGCGCAGGCGCGGCGCGTCCGAGCCTGATGCGGTAGCGGCCGAGCAGCTCCCCGCCGAGCGCCGAGAAGAGGATGATCCCCTGGATCACGCCGACGAGGCCAGCCGGGAAGCTCGCTCCCTGGAGCACGTTGCCGGCGTTCTCGAGCCCGCCGATCAGGAACGCGATCACGACGACCGCGAACGGGTTGTACCGGCCGAGCGCCGCGACCACGATCCCCGTGTAGCCGAAGCCGAGCTTTTGCAGCCCGTTCGGGTCGCCGTCGAGGGAATGGGTGAAGTCGCCGACCTGGCTCGCGCCGCCGAGGCCCGCGATCGCGCCCGAGATCGCCATCACCGCCAGGATCTTGCGCCGGATCCGAACGCCGCTGTAGCGCGCCGCGCGCTCGGAGTCGCTCAGCACCTGCACCTCGAAGCCGAACCGGGTCCGCTGGTAGAGCATCCAGAGGATCACCGCGACGAGTCCGGCGAAGAAGAGGCCGAGCGGCACCGGGATGCCGCCGCGCAGGTGGATCGTCCACATCGGCCAGAGCGCCGAGTTCGGCAGCGGCTTCCCCTGCGGGAACACCGTCGCGTTGAATCCCGTCGTCTGCCGCCAGTAGGACTCGCTCTCGAAGATCAGATAGGTGAGCAGGAAGCCCGCGACGTAGTTGAGCATCAGCGAGGTGATGATCTCGTTGGTGCGGAAGAAGGCCCGCAGCACCCCCGGGATCAGCGCCCATGCGGCCCCGCCGGCGCAGCCGGCGGCTACCATCGCTGCGATCACGAACGCCGAGGGGCCGCCGTTCCCCCCGAAGTAGAGCCCCGCGGCGTCGGCGCAGATCGCGCCCAGGTAGAGCTGCCCTTCGGCGCCGATGTTGAACAGCCGCATCCGGAATGCGGCCGCGGCCGCGAGCCCGGTGAACGCGAGCGGCGTCGCCGTGATCAGCGTCTCGCCGAGCGCCCCGTTGTGGATGAAGCCGTACTCGAACAGGTCGTTGTAGGCGTGGAGCGGGTTGTGGCCGGTCGCGAGCAGCACCACCCCGGCGACGACGAACGCGAACACGAGCGACCCGGCCGGGACCGCCGCTTTCAGCCACCGAGGCTGGTTCAACCGTCGCTCGAACCGCACCATCCACGGCAACCATATCGCGGAGAAAATGCGATCATCGGAGCGTGTCGGCGGTCGATCTGGCAAGGCGGCTGGCGGTCGCCCGGGGCGCGGAGGAAGCGGACCTGGTGATCCGCTCGGGCCGCGTCTTCTGCTCGTTCACCCGTGAATGGCTCGACGCCGACGTTGCGATCGTGGACGGCGTCGTCGCCGGCCTCGGCGTCTACGAGGGCCGCGAGACGCTCGACGCCGAGGGCCGCTACCTCGTTCCGGGCTTCGTCGACCCGCACGTGCACATCGAGTCGTCGAAGCTCCTCCCCGACGAGTTCGCCCGGCTCGTTCTCCCGCTCGGGACGACCGCGATCGTCGCCGACCCGCACGAGATCGCGAACGTGCTCGGAACCGACGGCGTGCACTGGCTGTGCGACGAGGCGGCGGACCTGCCGCTCGACATCTACTTCATGGCCTCCTCGTGCGTGCCCGCCTCGAGCTTCGAGTCACCGCGTCGCGAGCTCACGACCGGGGATCTGGAGGGGCTCCTGCGCCGCACTCACGTGCTCGGCCTCGCCGAGATGATGAATTTCCCCGGCGTCGTCTCGGGCTCCGCCCGGGAGCTGGCCAAGCTCGCTCTCGCGAGCCACGTCGACGGCCACGCACCCGGCCTCACCGGTAGGGCGCTGAACGCGTACGCGGCCTCGGGGATCCGCTCCGATCACGAGGCGGCGACTGCCGAGGAGGGCCTCGAGCGGCTCCGCGCCGGCCTGTGGCTCCTGATCCGCGAGGCCTCGAGCGCCCGCAACCTGCACGCGCTGCTCCCGCTCGCGCTCACCTACGGGCCGCACCGCATCGCCTTCTGCACCGACGACCGTGAGCCCGAGCACATCGCAGACGACGGGCACATCAACGCGATCGTCCGCGACGCGGTCGCACTCGGCGCCACCCCGGAGGACGCGATCGTGATGGCCTCGCTGAACCCGGCTACCTACCACGGCCTCAGCCACCTCGGGGCCATCGCGCCCGGCCGGCGCGCCGACATCGTCTTCCTCGACGACCTCGTCTCGTTTGTTCCCGTCCGCGTGCTCAAGCGGGGCAAGCCGGTCGGCGAGATCCCCGCCACCACCGTGCCCGATTGGGTCAAGCGCACCGTCCATGTCGGCGCGATCGAGTTGTCCGACCTCGCGGTGCCGTGGAGCGGCGGGCCGGCCCGCGTGATCGGCCTCGTCCCGGACCAGATCATCACCGCGTCGCTCACGCGGGAGCCGGCGACCGAGAACGGCCACGCGGTCGCCGACCCGGCCCGCGACCTCGCCAAGGTCGCCGTCTTCGAGCGACACCTGCAGACCGGCCGCGTCGGGCGCGGCTTCGTCCACGGTTTCGGCCTACAGAGAGGCGCGTTCGGCTCGACGGTCGCCCACGACGCCCACAACCTGATCGTCGTCGGCGTCGAGGACGAGGCGATGTTGATCGCCGCCCGGCGCCTGCGCGAGCTCGGCGGTGGCCTCGTCGTCGCGAGCGCCGAGCGGGTGCTCGCCGAGCTGCCCCTCCCGGTGGCGGGCCTCCTCTCCGACCGTCCGCTCGCCGAGGTGCTCGACGCGAGCCGCGAGCTCGGCGCCGCCGTCCGCTCGCTCGGAGTCACCTTCCCACAGCCCGTCCAGATGCTCGCATTCCTCTCGCTCTCGGTGATCCCGTCGCTGAAGATCACCGATCGCGGGCTCGTCGACGTCGAACGCTTCGAGCTTGTGCCGCTCGCTGCGAGCGTCGTATAGTCGCCCAGTGGCCGTCGCCGATCACGCGCTTCCCGCTCATCCGGCAGCCGCGCAGGCCCCGTCCTCGACGATCGTGCCGCTCGCCGGGATCCCGATCGTCGGTGTGGTCCTGATCGGCCTCGTCGTCGCGATCCAGGGGAACTGGACGTGGCCGCTCGCCTTCTACCACGTCGTCGGCGGAGGCCTGTGGACCGGCGTCGACCTCTTCATGGGCTTCGTGATCGGCCCGATCATGCGCGGCCTCTCGATCCCGGCGCGCGTCGAGCTGACCAAGCGACTGATGCCGAAGATGCTGCTGATCATGCCGACGCTCGTGACGATGACGCTCGCATCCGGCTTCCAGCTCGCGCGCGTGAACGGCATGCTCTCGGGCCACTACAGCCGTCACGCGTGGGTCGTCGCGTCGATGATCGTCGTCGCGGTGATGGCCGTCACTGCGCTCGGCCTGCTGCAGCCCGCGAACATCGCCGTCCTCTTCGAGCTGCGCAAGCCCGCGCCGAACCCGGCGGTCGTCGGCAAGCTGATGCGCCGCTTCATGTACGCCGCGGCCGTTACCGGCGCGATGCAGGTCGCGACGCTCGTGATCATGACGAGGCTCGCGAGCTGATGGCCGCCGCCGAGGCAGCGGCACCCTCCGAGCCGAAGGTCACCGAGCTCGGGATGCTCTCGATCGGCCTCGTCGCGGCCGGCGTCATCTACCTCGCCGCCTCCCTGCCGCGCCGCGCCGCCCTCGGGCCGGCCGTCGCGCTCCTCGCGGCGGCTGCCGCCGTGCTCGCGCTGAACGTTCTCCTGCTCGCGCGGCGGCCCGGGTTCGCGTGGTGGCGGTTCCGACTCGTCGCGGGCTGGATGCTCCTCGTCTACGTCGTGATCTCGGGGATGATCGAGTACGCGTTCGTCTACGACAAGACGCGTGGCGCGGTGCTGCTCGTGATGACGCTGCTGCTCGCGATCTTCACGCTCAACGTGCCGCTGATCGCCGCTTTCACGGTCGCGCGCTTCGAGCGCGAATCCGCCCAGTAGCCGCCGCACCGCGCAGACGGCTAGCTCGGCCACGACTTCGCGCACGCTCGCCCGGGCACCGAGACGAACTGGCGAGAGTTGCCGCCGCCGAGGCGGCCCCGCGCTTCGGCAGGCTCGAGGTCGGGGACAACCAGGCCGGCACTTCGGCGGGGCTCGAGAGCTGCTCGCCCGCACGGCATAGTTCCGGTACCGATGTACCAGGGCTTCGACGCTGCGGACGTCGCCGAGGACTACCGGCAGCTGCTCCGGCGCGGCTCGGTGATGCGCCGGCTCGCGCTCACGCAGCACACCGCGTGGCGGCAGGCGATTCGCGTCGCAGGGAGGGCCGACGAGCACCGCGTCCGCACCTGGTCGCGCGCCGGGCAGCCGTCCGAGGTGTGGGCTGTGCTGCGCGACTGGTCGCTCACCCGCGAGGAGCAGGAGCGGTTGCAGCAGCGCCTCGGCTGGCTCAGGGAAGAGTGAGCTATGCGGCGCGCCAGTCGAGTTCCGCGACCGAGCCGCCCTGCACATGCACGCCGCGGTCCTTCGCGACATCGTCGATCCACAGGGTGTAATCGCCCTCGGGCAGGTTGTCGTAGACGAGGACGTGCGCCGTCGCCTCGCCCAGTGCGCGCTTCAAGACCTCCTTGTGCTGGCGGTCTGCGTCGTCTCCGGCCGGGCTGATCTCGACCTCCCTCCCGAGGAGGACGGGGTCGGTGTGGACGATCAGCGCCCCGATTCCCTCGCCGAGGTCGAGCACCACCGGCTGGATGCGAACCTCGTGTGCCGGATGGTGCTTGTGGTGGTCGCCGTGAGCGTGGGTGTGCTCGGGCGTGTCGGGGTGGGAATGGCTTTGCTTCTGGGCTTCGATCAGCATGGTTTCTCCGATCCCGCCCCGGCGGCGGTGTTTCCGCCGCCGGGGCGCTGGAAGGACGGTGGGATCAGCTCGACGGCGTGTCGTACCCGTCGTAAGGCGTTCCCACGTACGGGAACGCGGTGAGGTAGCGGCTCGCGGCCGGGGCGATGCCCTGGTCGATCGCCGAGGTTGCCGCATCGGGCTTGAACGTCTTGTCGACCAGGGGAACGGTGAGGCCCGCGATCGCGCGGAGCTCGATCGTGACCACGTCGTCGAAGACGCGGCGGCCGTTCGGGTACCCGGCGAGGTCACCGCCGACCACGCCGAGCGGGTTCGGTGACTTCGCCGGCGGCACGGCCACGTTCAGCCGCAGCATGTCGGCGTAGGTCTTGCCCGTGTAGTTCTGGAACCCGCCGACGACACCACTCGGAAGGCCCGTCAGCAGGATCGCGACGAGGTCGGCCCGGGCGGTCTTGAGCGCGGCCAGGTTCGGGAACACATTCGGGTAGAGGACCGGAAGCAGGCCGGCCAGCTCGGGGTGCTCGACGTTGGAGAGGTACGCAGCATCGCCCGACGGCTGCTGCCCGTTCCAGACGTCCTTCTTGCCGAGCGGGACGATCACCTCGTTGAAGAGCGGGTTGCCGAGGCGCGAAATCTGCGTCCACGGGCCCGACTCGGACTTCGAGTCGTTCGCCGCGTCGATCATCTTCACCTTCCGGCGGCTGGAGGAGCTCCAGATGCCGAGCACCGACTTGGCGCTCATCACATCTGTCGGCATCGAGCCGTCTGTGGTCAGGCTCTTGATCGGGATCTGGATCACGATCGAGTGGATGTTGACGGCCTTCGTGTTGTCGACGCCGGTGCCGTCAGGGGTCGGGATCAGGTGCAGATGCTGGAACGGCCTCAGGTCGCCGAGGTCGAAGATCGCCCCGAGATCGACGAAGAACGGGTCGTTCCGCTGCCCTGCGAACACGACCTCGCCGGTCGGGAGGGTGTGAACCGCCTCGGCCGCGAGCGTCTCGTAATTCGGCGTCGAGCGCGGCCCGATGTTGCACGGCGGGCACTTGAGGTCCGACCCGAGCAGCTTGGACTTGCCGTCCTGGACGCGCGTGATCGAGAAGAACTGGCGCTTGTTCCAGTTCGTGCTCTTGAGCGAGTCGATCGGGCCGGTGTTGTAGAGGAACGTGTTCGGGTTGCGCAGCGAGCTGTGGAACTGGAACTGGTACTCGATGTCCGGGTGGGCATCCCCGCTGTTGTTGATGAAGATCGAGTAGAGGACGTCGTTGCCGAACTCGAAGAAGTTCGGCCCGCCGGCCGGGGCCTGCAGCGGCACGAAGTTCGTGATGATCGTGACCGTGTCGGGCTTGTCGGGGCTGACGAACGCATAGACGTCGGCATTGTCGGCAGCCGGGTCCATGCTGATCTCGGGGGCTTCGCGGTGCGAAGACATCTATGCCACCCCCTGTCCGCTGTGATGGTTCTTGCTCGCCGCCTTGAGCAGCCGCTTGACGAGCAGCTTGTCGGTGTAGGTCTTCTCGGTCCGTCCCGAGAGCACTGTGACCTCGCCGAGCTCCGCGTTGCGGATCACGGCGACGATGGGCTCTTGAGGCAGGGGACCGCTGGGCGTCGTCTCCAATGCGCCCGGCTCGATCGCCGCGGCTGCTGCAGGCGAGATCGAGATCATCGCCGTGCCGGTCGCGACGCCGGCCGCCTTGAAGAACGAACGTCGGCTGAATGTGCTCATGCTGGAACTCCTCTCGTGACCCCGGAAGGGGGCTGACGACGCTCGTTCGCACCGGGGTCGCGATCGGTTCGATCGCCTCCTCGTCGGCGCGAACCGCCGCGAGGGCGAACCGAACCGATCTCGCGGCGCGCGGCGAATGAGGCGCGTCGATCGACCCCCGACCCGAGGAGCCCATGCCCCGCCCTGGTTTCACGAACGCCTTGAGCAAGCAGGAGTGGCTTCGCCTGTCGGGATTCGGATCGGCGGTCGCTGCGCTGCACCTTGCCGGTTGGGGGCTCTTCATCTACTACTCGGGCCGCTACCCGGCGCTCGCGGGGCTCGGCGTCCTCGCCTACTCCTTCGGCCTGCGCCACGCGTTCGATGCCGACCACATCGCGGCGATCGACAACACGACGCGGAAGCTCCTCCAGCAGGGGAAGCGGCCACTCGGCGTCGGCTTCTTCTTCTCGCTCGGCCACTCGACGATCGTCTTCTCGCTCGCCGCCGCGCTCACGGTCGCCGCGCGGACGGTACGGGCGCACTTCTCGTCCTTCCAGGCCTACGGCGGCACGATCGGAGCGAGCGTGTCGGGCACCTTCCTGTGGATCATCGGTGTCCTCAACCTGCTCGTCTTGCTCGACATCGTCCGCATCTACCGGGAGCTGAAGCGCGGCGAGTATGACGAGGCGCGGCTCGAGGAGCGGCTCCAGGACCGCGGTTTCATGAACCGCTTCTTCCTCGGCCGCTTCTTCGCGCGGATCGAAGAGTCGTGGCAGATGTACCCGCTGGGCGTGCTCTTCGGGCTCGGCTTCGACACCGCGACCGAGGTCGGCCTGCTCGCGGTCGCGGCTGGAGTGGCGAGCCACGCGGTGCCGTTCCTCGCCGTGCTTTCACTGCCGATCCTGTTCGCCGCCGGCATGTCGCTGATGGATACCGCCGACGGCGCCTTCATGAGCCAGGCCTACGGCTGGGCGTTCTCGAACCCGCTCCGAAAGGTCTACTACAACATCACG
>DATKRX010000060.1:0-12274 GCA_035531915.1 Gaiellaceae bacterium
CGACCCATTCCAGAAGCTGGGCTGCGAGCTCGCGCAGCCTCGGCCTACCTCAGGGCGAGCGGGACGTCGCCCGCTCGATCAGCTGCACAAGCGCACGGATTTGGGGCTCGCCCGGCATCCTGACCGCCCGGCTGTCCTCGCTGATCGAACGATCTGGCCGCGGGCCGCGAAGTCCCTCTCGAGCGCCATTCGCCAGAGCGTGACCGCTACGTAGTAGACGTCGGCTCGCTCGTAATCCGGGTTCGGGTCGCCTGCGACAAGCTCGGGGGCGCGCTGGTGGAACGGTCACGGGCCTGTCCTGGTCGTGAGGTCCGGATCGTCAGGCCGCTTCGCCAGCCCGAAGTCCCCGACGACAATCCGCGCGTCCAGGAGGAACGGGTTCTCTGGGTTCGCAACCTCGAAACCACGAAACCTCTCGTTTGCAGGTAGTCCAGTGATGCGCCCGGCAGGAATCGAACCTGCGGCCTTTCGCTCCGGAGGCGAACGCTCTATCCCCTGAGCTACGGGCGCCGGAATCCCATTAGTCTAGCTTCGTGGAGTTGCACGCCCGGATCGTCACCCTTGAGCTCGCGGAGACATTCGTGATCGCGCGCGAGACGCAGGACTCGGCGGAGGTCGTTCAGGTCGAGCTGCGGTATGGCGACCACTGCGGCTTCGGCGAGGCGGCGCCGATCGACCGCTACGGCGAGTCGGCTCACTCAGCGCTCGATTGGTTGAAGGAAGCCGAGCTGGGAGAGGACCCCTGGGCGCTCGACGAGATTGCCCACCGACTCCCGCCGGGGGAGCAGGCGGCTCGCGCAGCCGTCGATGCGGCGCTCCACGACCTGCAGGGGAAGTTGGCCGGCGTAGCCGTCTACAAGCTGCTCGGCCTGCGCCGCGAGGGCCCACCGACCTCGTGGACGGTCTGGCTCGGCGACCCAGACGACATGGCTCGGCGTGCAGAGGCTGCCACGGCCCGCGGGTTTAAGCGGCTGAAGCTGAAGCTCGGTGGCCGCGACGGGCTCGACCTCGAGCGGGTGCGAGCCGTCGTCGGCGTCACCGAGCTGCCGATCCAAGTCGATGTGAACGAGTACTGGACACTCGATGAGGCGCTCGAGCTGCTGCCGCAGATGCCGCTCGAATACTGCGAGCAACCGCTCCCGGCAGGCGACCCCGACGGACCCGAGTTGAAACGCCGCTCACCACTCCCGATCTACGTCGACGAGGACTGCCTCACGCTCGCCGATCTGGCCTTTTGCCACGAGCGCGCCCACGGGGTCACGATCAAGCTCGCCAAGTCGGGCGGGATCCGGGAGGCCGTGCGGATGGCGCACGCCGCTCGTGGGTTCGGGCTCGGCGTCATGCTCGGCTGCATGGTCGAGTCCGGGCTCGGGATCGCAGCCGGCGCGCACATCTCGAGCCTCTTCGATCACGTCGATCTCGACGGGAACCTGCTGCTCGCGTTCGACCCCTGGCCCGGCGTCGTGTTCTTCGACGGTGTCCAGACTCCCCCCGCCGATTGGCCGGGGCTTGGCGTTGAGCAAGCGTAGAGTCCTGATCTTGGCGGAGGGCCATTCCGCCGACCCGCACTACGGCAAGACAGGACTTGGGGTTCTCCGCTATCGGCGCGAACAAGTCGTCGCGATCCTCGACTCCGAGCGCGCCGGCCAGGCCGATGACGACATCCCGGTCGTCGGCACCGTCGAGGAGGCGCTGTTCTTCGAACCGACCACGGCGCTCGTCGGCGTCGCAACGGAGGGCGGCCGTTTCCCGCCGGCCTGGCGCGAGCTCCTGAAGAGCGCGATCGCGAACGGTCTCGACATCGAGAACGGACTCCACGAGTTCATTTCCGAGGACAGCGAGCTCGTTGAGCTCGCTGTCTCTCATAAGGTCGAGCTTCGTGACTTGCGCAGGCCACCGTCAGGCCTCAACGTCCCGACCGGCAGCAACCTAAGCCATCGCGCGAAGGTCGTGCTGACGGTCGGCTCCGACTGCGCGATCGGGAAGATGACCGTCGCGCTCGAGCTCGACGCCGAGGCGAAGAGGCGCGGCGTTGCCAGCCTGTTCGTTCCGACCGGCCAGACCGGGATGGCGATCGCGGGGTGGGGGATGGCGATCGACGCCGTCGTCTCGGACTTCCTCGCGGGCGCCGTCGAGAGTCTCGTGCTCGAGGGGATCGCCCGCGGCGGCGAGCTCCTCTGGGTCGAAGGCCAGGGCTCGCTCACCCATCCTGCGTACTCCGGTGTCACGCTCGGCCTTCTGCACGGGAGCGCCCCGCACGCCCTCGTCCTCTGCCACCTCGCCGGCCAGGCCGTGGTCGACGGCGACCCGCGCTTCCCGATGCCGAGCCTGAGCGAGCTGATCGATCTCTACGAACGCAACACGCTGATCGCGCGGCGGGCGAAGGTCGTCGCGATCGCTCTCAACACTTGCAACCTCGACGATGCCGCCGCCCGCGCCGCGATCGAGGCCGCCGTAGCCGAGACAGGTCTCCCGACCGGGGATCCGCTACGCTTCGGCGCGGCCGGAATCGCGAATTCCGTGCTCAACGGGGATTTGGTTCGTCTTTGAACGGGTTCGTCACAACTCAAGGGGAGCACTGGGGAGGATCGTCGGAGCGCTCGCGTGCGTCTGCGCAGCATTCGTGCTGTGCTGCTCCGCCGCGGCCAACCTGATCGTCGGGATCAACGACGACGCGAAGTACGAGGCGTCCGTGCCTTCGTTCTTCATGCCGACGATGGCGTCGGAGGGCCTGAAGTTGAACGCTCTCACGATTCGCTGGGACGAGACGTCGCCGACCCCGATCGACCCTGGGCTCCAGGCTTCGATCAGCCAGGTGCTCTCCTCCGCGCAGAGCGACGGCGTGACGGTCGAACTCGACCTCTACCCGCTGCATTCTCAGGTTTTCACCGACGGGCAGCACTGCAGCCCCTCCACGAGCCCGGTCGCGTGTGGCGACACGGCCAGGATCCAGCAGTTCGCGGCCTGGACGGCGACGGTCGCGCAGACCTTCCCGAGCGTCCACGAGTTCATCGTCGGCAACGAGTGCAACCAACCGCTCTTCCTGAACCCGCAGTGGGGAAGCACCGGCCAGAACCAATCCGCTGAGATCTGCGGACGCGCGCTCGCGGCCGCCTACGACGCGCTCAAGACTGTGAGCAGCTCGAACTTCGTCTGGGGCGTCGGCCTCTCGCCGCGCGGAAACGACAGCCCGACCGCACCGAGCAACTCGTCGACCTCGCCGGTGCGGTTCCTCGGCTACCTGGGCGCCTGGTTCAAGGCGTTCGCTGCGAAGACGGGACGCACGGCGCCCCTGATGGACGGGTTCGACTTCCACCCCTATCCGGTGCCGCAGTCGTTGCCATTCGCGACCGGCTACGCCGACCAGCGCGACGCGAGCATCTCGAACCTGCCCCGGATCTACCAGGCCTTCTACGACGGGTTCAACGGCTCGCTGCAGCACACGATCGGGCAGCAGCCCGGCGGCGGCCTGCCCGTGAGCCTGAACGAGATGGGGATCCAGACCGCGGAGACCAACCAGCTCGGCTACGTGAACCTCGAGGTGAGTGCGAACGCGGCCGGCGGCGTGTTTGGGACGTTCGCGACCCAGGCATACCAGGCGACCTACTACAAGGAGACGCTCGCGCTCCTCGCCTGTGACCCGAACGTGCAGCTGATCAACATCTTCCATCTCGTCGACGAGCCGAACCTCGCCGGCTGGCAAAGCGGGCTCTACGAGTTCTCGCCGGTGGCGCCGGCGCCGAAGCTCTCCGCGACCGTGGTAGTGACCTGGCTTGCGCAGACAGGGGGCGCCTGCCAGGGGAAGATGACCTCGTGGCAGCCCACGGCGCCGTTGACGCCGCCGAACCCACCGCGCAAGCTGACGAAAGTGAAAGCGCTGAAACACATGAAGACCAAGTTGAAGCCGGTCAAGCAGGCGAAAAACACTCACTTGACGAACGAACATCTGTTCGCTACTGTGGCGAACACATGTTCTACCATTCGCTCCCCAAGACGCTTCTCAGGACGGTCGTGCTAGCTGGCTTCGTGCTTCTCGCCTGGAGTGTGCTCGCCCGCCCTTCGGGCGCGCACGGGCCGAAGGTGGTATACCGCGTCAGGGCATACGACACGCTCTGGTCGATCGCGACCAGGCACTACGGCGGTGACGTGCGGAACGCGATCTGGCAGATCCAGGCCGCGAACCACCTGACCGGGGTGTCGATCGCCCCGGGCGAGCGGCTCGTTTTGCCTTAGGCGCGTTCCCCAGGAGCCGGTTCTGCCGAAAGGGGTCGGAAGGGCCGAAGCTACGATCGGCCGGTGGACCTCGACATCGTCTTCCTCGGCACCTCCGCGAGCGCGCCGACCGCCCGCCGCGGAACGAGCTCGCTGCTGATACGCCGCGGCGGCGACCGCCTGCTCTTCGACTGCGGCGAGGGAACGCAGCGCCAACTGCTGCGCTCCTCGGTCGGGCTGGCCGATCTCGAGGAGATCTACATCACGCATCTCCACGCAGATCACTACCTCGGGCTGCCCGGGATGCTCAAGACCTTCTCGCTGCGGATGCGTGAGACGCCGCTCACGATCTACGGTCCCGCCGGGCTTCGCGACCTCTTCGACTCTCTCAAGCGCGTGTTCGGGAGGCTCAGCTACCGCGTCGAGCTCGAGGAGCTCCGCGCCGGAGACGCTTGCAAAAAAGACGGCTACGAGGTGCGCGCCTTCCCCGTCGACCACGGCGTACCGGCTGTCGGCTACGCCCTCGCCGAGGAGCAGCGACCGGGCCGTTTCGATGATGCCGCAGCCGACGCGCTCGGCGTCCCATTTGGCCCCGAGCGCGGCATGCTCCAGCGCGGCGAGCCGGTCACGCTCCCCGACGGAAGCACGGTCGCACCCGACCAGCTCGTGGGCCCTCCGCGTCCCGGGCGGACGATCGTCTACACCGGCGACACCGTCCCTGCCGGTGCGGTCGCGCTGCTTTTCCCGGGCGCCGACGTTCTGATCCACGAAGCAACCTTCGGCGAGCAGGAGCGGGAGCGCGCCGCCGAGACCGGCCACTCGACCGCCCTTCAGGCAGCCGAGATCGCTCGCGACGCCGGCGTCTCGTTGCTTGCGCTCACACATGTCTCGCCGCGCCACCTCGCCTCGGAGCTGCTGCGCGAGGCACGCGAGGTGTTCCCGGGAACGATCCTGCCGCGCGACTTCGATACCGTCGAGGTGCAGTTTCCCGAGCGTGGCGAGCCGACTCTGGTCAAGGGCGGCGCGCTGCCCGAAGGCGGATCGTGATCGAGACCAGCTTCGACGGCCGTGCCGCTCGCTACGAAGAGCTTCGACCCGTCGACGAGAACTGGTGGGAGATCTTCGACGCGCTGGTGCGGCTCGGCGAGCTTCGCGGAGCGCGCGTGCTCGAGGTCGGGTGCGGCACCGGACGTCTCGCCCAGGCCCTCGAGGAACGCGAGCTCGCCCGGGTCTGGGCGATCGACGCATCCGAGGCCATGGTCGAGCGGGCGAAAGCGATCGGCGTCAACGCTCGCCGCGCCCGGGCCGAGGCGTTGCCATACAAGGAAGGGTGGTTCGAGGCGGTCGTGACCCGGATGGCGATCCACCTCTTTGACCGCCCGCGCGCGTTCGCCCAGGCTGCCCGCGTCCTGGGGCCAGAGGGGCGGCTCGCGATCGCGAGCGAGGATCCCGCGAGCTTCGACGAGGTCTGGTTCGCCCGGTTCTTCCCCTCGGTGCCCGAGCTCGACCGGGCCCGCTTCCCGAGCGCCGAGGCGCTTCGAGCCGAGCTCACCGCGGCCGGCCTGCCCACCGTGCAGATCGCGCGGCTGCGGCAGCGTCGCGAGACCTCAAGGGAGCGGGCACTGGACGTCATCCGCTCGCGCGCGTTCTCGACGTTCGATCTGATCCCGCCCGACGAATACGCGGCCGGGTTGATGCAGGCTGAGGACGAGCTGCCAGAGCAGTTCGAGTACTGCTTCGACTGGCTGCTCGCCGTCGCGACGCGATGAGGTTGAGCGGCTATCCGCGCGAGTGGCTCGTGTTGGCGCTGATCGCGCTCGGGACGTTGCCACTCGTCAGCATCAGCGGTGCCCAGGACTCGAGCCGGCTCGCGGTCAGCGACTCGATCCTCCTTCGGGACAAGCTCAACATCGACCCTTACTGGCGGCTGACGATCGATCGCGCCTTCCAGGGCGGGCACTGGTACTCCGACAAAGCGCCGGGGATCGCCCTGCTTGCGCTCCCCGCGGTCGAGGTCGTGCGCCTCGCCGACCCGAAGCTGGTCACGAGCTCGTCCGGGCGCCACCAGATCTGGCTCTCGCGCTGGCCGCTCTGGGCCGTCCGGATCTGGGGCGGCGGGCTCGCGTTCCTCGGGCTCGTGTTCCTCGCCGGCCGCGTCGCCGAAGGGCTCGTCGAGAGAGCCGGGGCGCCGGTTGCGGCGACGCTCGGCGTCGGCACGATGATCGGCTCGCTCGGCCCGACCCTGTTCGGCCACGTCCCCGACGCGCTCGCCCTGCTCGCCGCCTACGTTGTCGCCACCCGCGCGCGGCGGCCCCGCGCTTGGGTGTGGGTGGGCCTGCTCGCCGGCATCGGGGTGCTGTTCGAATACCCCGCAGGCCTCGCGGCGCTCGTGCTGCTCGTCTACGCGTGGCGGCGCGGGGGAAGCCGGGCTGCGCTCGCGACGGTGATCGGCGGTATTCCTCCCGCGATCGTGATCGGCGTCTACGACTGGCTCGCCTTCGGCGCGCCCTGGCGGCTCTCCTACCGGTACACAGACAACATGTTCACGCCGTTCCAGCAGCAGAACCTCTTCGGCGTCGGCCTGCCGTCGGGCAACGGGATCTGGACGCTTCTCCTCGACGGTCACGGCCTGCTCCTCGTCTCGCCCGTCCTGCTCGCCGCGATCGCGGGTCTTGTCCGCTTCGGCCGCCGCCAGCCGCTCGAGGCCTGGACGGCCGGCGCGATCGCATTCGTCTTCGCCGCCTACACATCCGGGTACTTCCTGCCCAACGGTGGCCTCTCGCCCGGACCGCGCTTCGCGACGGTCGCGCTGCCCTTCCTGCTTCTCGGGATGCCGTTCGCGCTCGAGCGCTGGCGGTGGGTAACCCTCGGGCTCGCCGCCGTCTCGGTCGGCGTCGCGCTGTTCGACGAGATCACCTGGTCTGTCCTGAACAAGCTTCAGTTCGCGAAATGGCCCGCGACGATCTGGTCCCTGATGGGGGCGAGCCGCCGCGAGGGCTGCATCATCCTGCTCGGCTGCGGGGGTCTCGCGGGAGTTGTCGCCTTCTCCGGCGTGTTCGGAGGCCGGTTCGAAGAGCATCCGGGAGGGCTGCTACAGTCCATGACGCCTGACGGTTCCTAGCTCGTACGCGAAAACCCCCTTTAAACCGTGTCCAGAGAGGCCGGAAAGGAGTCGAATGCATCAGCATGCCGTCGCCCCGGACGGGCGCATCTTGCTCGACGGCGAGGCCATTGAACGGACACTCTCCCGGATCGCGCACGAGATCATCGAGCGCAACGACGAGCTCGAAAGCGTCGCGCTCGTCGGGATCCACTCGCGCGGTGTGCCGCTCGCGCAGCGGCTGCGCCGCCTGATCGAGGAGCGTGCCGGCGCCGAGCTCGACCTCGGCCAGCTCGACATCACCTTTCACCGCGACGACGTCCATGTCCGCGACGGCCAGGCTCCGCGCCGCCGCCAACCGATCGTTCGCGACACCAAGCTCGACTTCGAGCTCGAAGGGCGCACGGTGATCCTCGTCGACGACGTCCTCTACACCGGTCGCACGGTGCGCGCCGCGATCGACGCGCTGCTCGAATACGGCCGGCCCGCACGGGTCCAGCTCGCCGTGCTCGCCGACCGCGGCCATCGCGAGCTTCCGATCCGGCCCGACTACGTCGGCAAGAACCTCCCGACCGCGCGCCACGAGCGCGTCCAGGTGCAGCTCGTCGAGGTCGACGAGGTCGACCGGGTCGTCCTGATCGGCGGCTCCGAGGAGGCAGACCATGAATGAGCACCTGCGGGTGGTCGGGGAGCTCCTGCCCCCACGCGAGTCGGAGCGCCGGCACCTGCTCTCGGTCCGCGACCTCGACCGCGACGACGTCGAGCGGCTGCTCGCGACCGCGCACTCCTTCGCGCTCTCCCAGGAGCGCGACACGAAGAAGCTCCCGACCCTGCGCGGACGCCTGGTGATGAACGTCTTCTTCGAATCCTCCACGCGCACCTCGTCGTCCTTCGAGCTCGCGGCGAAGCGGCTCTCGGCCGACACGCTCTCGATCAAGTCGAGCGGCTCGTCGGTCGACAAGGGGGAATCGCTGAAGGACACCGCGCTCACGCTCTCGGCCTACGACCCGGACGTGATCGTGATCCGCCACCCGCAGATCGGCGCCCCGCACCTCGTCGCGTCCGTCACCGATGCCCACGTCGTCAACGCCGGAGACGGCAAACACCAGCATCCGACCCAGGCGCTGCTCGACCTCTTCTCGATCCAGAACGCACTCGGCCGGCTCGAGGGAGTCCATGTCGCGATCGTCGGCGACGTGCTCCACTCGCGCGTCGCGCGCTCCCTGATCCAGGCGCTCGAGCTCGTCGGCGCGAGCGTCGTGCTCGTGGGGCCACCGCCGCTCCTGCCGCGCGAGCTCGGTGAGGTGTCCTTCGACATCGACACGATCCGCTCCGCCGACGTCGTCTATGTCCTCCGCATGCAGCGCGAGCGGATGGAGCAGGGCGCGAACTACGTCCCCTCGCTTCGCGAATACAGCGCCCGCTGGTGCGTCACGCCTGAGCGCCTCCGCGCAGGGCAAAAGGTGATGCACCCCGGACCGATGAATCGTGGCGTCGAGATCGACCCGCGGGTCGCCGACTCCGGAGCGGCACTCGTCGTCGACCAGGTGCGCGCCGGCCTCGTCGTTCGCATGGCGGTGTTGTACGACCTGCTCACGACCGGCCCGGTCGCGGTCGAGACGGCCGTCGGGGTCGCGTGATCCTCGTCGGCGGGCGCGGGGCGGACGACCTCGTCGTCCGCGGCGCGCGTGTGCTCGACCCGACCGAAGGCATCGACTCGCTGCTCGACGTCCGGGTCGACGGGGGCGTGATCTCCGCGATCGGCGCGGGGCTCGACGTCAACGGCCATCGCGTGATCGACGGCGAGGGCCTCGTTCTCGCGCCCGCGTTCGTCGACCCGCACGTCCACCTGCGCACGCCCGGCCGCGAGGACGAGGAGACGATCGTGAGCGGGACCGCGGCTGCTGCTGCGGGCGGCTACTGCGCGATCCTCGCGATGCCGAACACCGACCCCGTCGTCGATACGCCCGAAGTGCTTCGCGGGTTGCGGGCGCGGGCCGAGGCCGAGGCGCTGATCCCGGTCGGCTTCACCGCCGCGATCACGGTCGGCCAGCAGGGCGCGCAGCTGACGGAGATGGGCGAGCTCGCTGACGCCGGCGCAGCGGCGTTCACCGACGACGGCCGGCCCGTCGCGACCGCCGGCTTGATGCGCCGCGCGCTCGAGTACAACGCGATCACAGGCCTGCGCCTCTCGCTCCACTGCGAGGAGCCGACCCTCACCCGGGGCGGGCACATGCACATGGGAGCCGTCTCGGCAGAGCTCGGCCTCGGCGGCTGGCCCTCTCTCGGCGAGAGCCTCGGCGTCTCACGGGAGCTCTCGCTCGCCGCCGACACCGGCCAACCGCTGCATCTGATGCACCTGTCGGCGCGCGAGTCGATCGAGCTTCTGCGAATCGCGCGCGCGGGCGGGGTGGAGGCGAGTGGGGAGGTCACGCCCCACCACCTCTGCCTGACCGACGATGCGGTGCGCTCGCTCGACCCGAACCTGAAGATGAACCCGCCGCTTCGAACCGACGCGGACCGCTCCGCGCTGATCGATGCGCTCGTCGACGGGACGCTCGAGGCGATCGCCACCGACCACGCGCCCCACTCGCGTGAGGAGAAGGACGTTCCCTTCGAGGAGGCGCCGTTCGGCGTCACCGGGCTCGAGACGGCGTTTGCCTCGCTCCACACCTCGCTCGTCGAGCCGGGCCTCGTCTCGCTGGAGACGCTGCTCGAGCGAATGTCGGCCGGCCCGGCGCGGATCTTCGGCCTCGAGAGGCCGCGGATCGCAGTCGGCGCGCCCGCGAACCTCGTCCTCCTCGGCACGAAGGTGAGCTGGAAGGTGCGTGAGGACGGCTTCAAGTCGCGCTCCGCCAACTCGTGGCTTCTCGGTCGCCGCCTGAGTGGCCGGGTGCTGCTCACGGTGGCCGCCGGCCGGGTCGCGTACGAGGGATGAGCACATCCGCCGCCGAAGGCGCCGAAACCACCGTGGAAGGCACGGCATGAGCTCACTCGCACCACCGCGCACCCCGAGTGTGGCCGGGGCGCGAGCGGTCCGCGAGGGAGCGAGCCTCGCAACATGCACGAGTGGGGCCTCGGCGGTGGGCGGAGCGTGAGCGGCTTCTTGGCGCTCGAGGACGGAACCGTGTTTCCAGGCGAGAGCGTGGGCGCCACGGGGACGGCGTTCGGTGAGGCGGTCTTCACGACCGCGATGACGGGGTATCAGGAGATCGCGACCGATCCGAGCTTCTGCGGTCAGGTCGTGTGCTTCACCGCGCCGATGGTGGGGAACTACGGGGTCGCCGACTCCCGCTCGGAGTCGGCTCGCGCGCACGCCTGTGGCGTCGTGATGCGCGAAGCACGTGGGCCGGAGTGGACCGATTGGCTCGCCGCGCAGGGGCTTCCGGCGCTCACGGGGCTCGACACGCGCTCGCTGACGCTTCACCTGCGCGAGCAGGGAGCACTTCGCTGCGCACTCGTCGCCGGCGATGGAGAGGCCGAGGCGGCCGTGGAGCTCGCGCGCAGCAGGCCCGGGATGGCCGGCCAATCACTCGCCGCTCGCGTGTCGACCTCCGAGCCCTACGTCTTCGCCGCCGAGGGCGCGGTGCGCGTCGCGGTTGTCGACTACGGCGCCAAGCGCTCGATCCTGCGCCGCCTCGCGCGCTTGGGCGTGTCGGTGACCGTGTTCCCGCACGGGGTCGATCCCGCCACCCTCGCGGGCTACGACGGCGTCGTGCTCTCGAACGGCCCCGGCGACCCCGAGCCGCTCACGCTCGAAGTCGAAACGGTGCGCGAGCTACTCGGACGCGTGCCCGTGCTCGGGATCTGCCTCGGCCACCAGCTGCTCGCGCTCGCCACAGGCCTGAAGACCTTCAAGCTGCCGTTTGGCCACCGCGGCGCAAACCACCCGGTGCTCGAGCGCTCGAGCGGGCGGGTGCTCGTGACGAGCCAGAACCACGGCTTTGCGGTCGAGTCCGACGGCGGCCGGGCGGCGACGCACGAATCGCTCTACGACGGCACGGTCGAAGCGCTCGCCTACCCCGAGCTGCGCGCCCGCTCGGTGCAGTTCCACCCCGAGGCCGGGCCGGGCCCCCACGACGCGTGGCCGATCCTCGACGAATGGGTCGAAGAGGTAGTCGTTGCCGCGGCGTGACGACCTTCAATCGATCTGCCTGATCGGGTCGGGGCCGATCGTGATCGGCCAGGCGTGCGAGTTCGACTACGCGGGCTGCCAGGCGCTGAAGGTGCTGCGCGAGGAGGGCTTCCGCACGATCGTCGTCAACTCGAACCCGGCGACGATCATGACCGACCCCGGCTTCGCCGATGCGACCTACCTCGAGCCGCTCGACCTCGAAGGCGTCGCAGCGGTGCTGCGGCTCGAGCGGCCAGACGCGCTCCTGCCGACGATGGGCGGCCAGACCGCGCTCAACCTCGCTCGCGAGCTCGACGCGGCCGGTGTCTTGGCGGAACTCGGGATCGAGCTGATCGGCGCTACGGTCGAGGTGATCGCGAAGGCCGAGGACCGCGAGCTCTTCAAGCGGGCGGTCGAATCCTGCGGGCTGCGTGTCGCGGATTCGACCATCGTCACCGAGGCCGTGCAGGCGAACGGGCTCAGCGCTCCCGCGGTCGTGCGCCCGGCGTTCACCCTCGGCGGGCACGGCGGCGGCTTCGCCGCGACGCACGACGCGCTTCGCCGCCAGGTCGCTCGCGGGCTCGCCGAGTCGCCGATCGGGCAGGTGCTGGTCGAGGAGTCGCTCCGGGGCTGGGACGAGTTCGAGCTCGAGGTCGTCCGCGACCGCGCCGACAACGTCGTGATCGTCTGCTCGATCGAGAACCTCGACCCGATGGGTATCCACACGGGCGACTCGGTCACCGTGGCGCCGCAGATGACACTCTCCGACGAGGTCTACCAAGAGCTCCGCGACGCCGCGATCGCTGTCGTCCGCGCCGTCGGCGTCGACACGGGTGGCTCGAACATCC
>DATKRX010000061.1:0-2608 GCA_035531915.1 Gaiellaceae bacterium
CGCGCTGCTCGAGCTCTTCCTGCGCAACCCCAGGCAGGTGCTGACGCGCTCGGTGATCTTCGATCGCGTCTGGGGATACGACTTCGGCTACGGCTCGAACTCCCTCGACGTCTACATCAGCTACCTGCGCAAGAAGACCGAGGCCGGCGGCAAGGCGCGCCTGATCCACACCGTGCGCGGCGTCGGCTACGCCCTGCGCGAGGGTTAGGGCTTGACCTTCCGGGCGCGGCTCGCCTACGGAGCTGCCGCGGCGGTAGCGGTCGCAATCGTGCTCGCCTCGGTACTCGTCTACTTCCTCGTCCGCAGCGAGCTGCGAAGCCAGCTCGACGCCACGCTCCGCGCGCAGGCGACACAGATCCCTCATCTTCCCGGGGAACTAGCGTTTCACCCCCGCATTGGCCCCCACGAGTACGCGATCTTCGTCCCGGCCGACCCTTTCAGCGGTCAGTTCCAATACGTCGACAGCACGGGCAACATCTACCTCCCCGAGGAGTTCAACAAGACCAATCCACCGCTGCCGGGAGTCGCAGAGGCCCGGCTGGTCGCGGCGCGCGTGAAGCCCGACGGCTTCTTCGACACGAACTCGCACGGCACGCGCCTGCGGATCTTCACAACCAATCTTTCTCCGCCAACCGCCGACCAACCCGGGCTCGCTCTCGAAGTGGCGTCGAAGTTGACCGATGTCGACAACGAGCTCTCGACGATCCGGCTCTGGCTCGTGATCGTCGCCGCCGGCGGGATCGCGGTTGCCGCGGGCTTCGGGTTCCTCGTCGCCCGTGCGACGCTGCGGCCGCTGCGCGACCTGAGCGAGACGGCCGAGCGCGTACGCGCGACGCGCGATCTGAGCGAGCGGATCGCGGTCGGAGGCACCGACGAGCTCGGGACGCTCGCGTCGACCTTCAACGCGATGCTCGAATCTCTCGGCGAGGCTGCGCAACGGCAGCAGCAGCTCGTCCAGGACGCCTCGCACGAGCTACGAACGCCGTTGACGAGCATGCGCACGAACATCGAGGTGCTCGCGAGTGCCGACGCGCTTCCGCCCGGTGAGCGCGCACAGCTGATCCGCGACGTGATCGATCAGCTCGGCGAGATGACCGCGCTCGTCGGTGAGCTGACCGAGCTCGCCCGCGGCGAGGAGCAGGCGAGCCAGTTCGAGGAGGTGCGGCTCGACCACGTCGCCGAAGAGGCGATCAGGCGCGCGGCGCGCAACCACCCCGAGGTGCCGATCGAGGCCGAGCTCGAGCCGACGAGCGTGGTGGGCGCACCGGCCAGCCTCGAGCGGGCGATCACGAACCTGCTCGACAACGCGGCGAAGTGGAGTCCCTCGGGCTCAGCGGTCGAGGTGCGGCTCTCGCACGGTGTGCTGACCGTGCGTGACCACGGTCCGGGGATCGCCGAGGAAGACATCCCGCACGTCTTCGAGCGTTTCTACCGCGCGACCTCCGCAAGGAGCATGCCCGGCTCCGGTCTCGGCCTCGCGATCGTCCAGCAGATCGCCGAGGCTCATCGCGGCACGATCTCCGCCGAGCTCGCCGACGGCGGCGGCACTTTGATGCGGCTGAGCCTGCCGGTCCGCAACAACTCCCCCGACTCGGACGAGCAGTCGGCCCGCGACACCCCAAAGCACTCACTTCACGAACGCGGGCCCGGGCTGTCTCGCCGAAGGCGCTCTACGATTTGAACGTGAGCAGCAGCCGCCCGACGAGTCCTGGTCGGGGCCGACGGCCGGGGAGGGGACGGCGCTCGATCGGGTCGCTCTTCCTGATCCGGATCCTCTTGATCGCGAACGGGCTGACCCTCCTCACGGTCGGCGTCCTCTATCTCGTCTACGGCTCGCGGCCGAGCGGTCTCGCGGTCGGGGGCATCCTGATCGCCGCCGCGGTGCTACTCGTTTCCTGCCTCCCGCTCACGGACCCCTACCGGCACGAGCGGCGTCGGTCACAGCGCAGTTGACGACCGGCTCGGCGTCGCCCAGCCGGTCGTCCAACCGCAACGGCTCGGGCTCCGGCTACGGGAGAGAGGCCGTCTACCCGGTCGTGGTCGGCGCCGTTGTCGTTGGCTGGGAGCTGCCCCTGCCCGCGCCCGGGAGCACGCTGCGGCAGGCGGTGATCGCTGCCTGGAGCTTGGTGGCCGACTGGCCGGCGGCGCCGGTCTGAACTCCGTGCGCTTTCAGGCACGCCTGGTATTTGGCGAAGGTGGCGCCGTTTGCCGCTCCTCCTTGCCCGCCGGCTCCACCACCACGGCCAAAGCCGAGGCCGCCGGAGGGAAGGAGGCTGCGGCAGGCGGCAAACGCTGTCTGGTAGGCGGGTGAGGTGCGCGAGGCGGTCGAGCCCGCCGGGATCCCGTGCTGCTTGAGGCAGGCCGTGAACTTCGCAAACGCGGGATTGCTCGAGTTGAATCCGCCCCCGCCGCCGAAGCCGCCGCCGGCACCGCCGGCACCGAAGCCGCCCGTCGGGCGCAGGCTCGCGCAGGCCGTGAGGGCCTTCTGCTGCGCGGCCGAGACGGGCGGCCGGACGGGGGTGGTCGTGGCGGCGCCGGTCGTCGATGCGCCCCCTGCTGCTCCGGCGCCGCCTCCGCGGCCGAAACCACCTCCGGCCCCGACCGTCCC
>DATKRX010000062.1:0-6901 GCA_035531915.1 Gaiellaceae bacterium
CGAACGCCGGTCCGGCGACCACGGCGGCACCCGCGGCGAGCGCAGCGAGCAGGAGGAAACGACGCAGAGGCGGCATCTCGCCCCCGCAGATCGGCTGCGGAGGCCGCTTCCTTTAGAGATTTCCCTCCTAATCGAAGGCGAGATAGAGGAACGCCACGCCGATCGTCCCGGCGAAGAGCAGCCAGAAGACCCCGAAGAGCAGCCAGCCGAGCCGGGCGTTCTTGCGGGCGAGCGCAGGATCCATCAGACGACCAGGTCGACGGCCATGGCAACGAAGAGGAGCGCGAGGTAGAGGAGCGAGTAGTGGAAGAGGACCATCGCCCGCCGCGGGGTCGTGTCCCGGCGGAGCCTCTCGGCGTACCAGATGAAGACCGCCCCGAGCCCGAGCGCGGAGGCGAGGTAGAGGAGGCCGACGGTGCCGTACGCCCAGGGCAGCAGCGTGACGGCGACGAGCCCGAGCGAGTACACGACGATCTGCCGCGCGGTCTCGCGGTCGCCCTTGACGACGGGGAGCATCGGCACGCCGGCCGCCTTGTAGTTGTCCTTGATCAGGAGCGCGAGCGCCCAGAAGTGCGGCGGCGTCCACACGAAGACGATCGCGAACAGGATCAGCGCGGAGACGCTGACGTTCCCCGTCCCGGCCGCCCAGCCGACGAGCGGCGGAACCGCACCCGCAGCGCCGCCGATGACGATGTTCTGCGACGTGGTGCGCTTCAGCCAGCGCGTGTACACGATCACGTAGAAGAGGTTCCCGACGAGTGCGAGCACCGCGGTCAGCACGTTCACCGTGCTGGCGAGCAACACGAACGAGAGCGCCGACAGCGTGAGCCCGAACTCGAGCGCGCGGCTCGGCTCGACCCGGCCGGACGCGACCGGGCGGCGCTTGGTCCGCTCGCCCATCAGCGGGTCGATGTCGCGGTCGAGCACGTGGTTCAAGGCGCTCGCCCCGCCGCACGCGAGCGCGAGGCCGACCATCGCGGCGACCGCGGTGCCGGTGCCCGGCCAGCCGCGCGCGCCGACGATCATCCCGCAGAACCCCGTGATCAGGAGCAGCACCATGATGCGCGGCTTCGTCAGGGCGATGTAGTCGCGCCACGAGCCCCAGGGCACGTGCTCGCCCCGGAAGGTCTGGGCGCTGACGACGAGGAGCGCAGCCAGCGCGACGGCGGCCAGCACCGTGTGGGCGCCACGGCCCTGCAGCGCAGCCGCGGCGGTGAAGAGCGCCGACGCTCCGAGCACGGCGGGGAGCAGACTCCGATGTGCGAGCCACGCGCTCACGAGCAGGGCCGCGAGGGTCGGCGCCGCGAGCGCCGCGAGCACCCGGTGCGTCATGCCGAGATTGTCCGCGCCGGAGACCACCGCGAGCAGCACGGCGGCCGACGCGAGCAGCGCCGTCAGCCTGAGCCACGGGCCGGGGGCGGTTCCGGTCACGTCTCCTCCGCGAGCCGGTGGCGGAGGTCGCGCAACGGCCGCGCGCTCGTCACGTACGGGACGCTGTCGAAGTTGTGGGGAAGCGGCGGCGAGGCGGCGTACCACTCGAGCGTGTCCGCGAGCCACGGGTCGTTTCCGACCCGTGTCCCCCGGCGGAGGCCGTGGGTCACCCAGACGTTTGCGACGAAGGCGAGCATCCCGATCGTCATCACACCGGACCCGATCGTCGATATCAAGTTGTACGCCTCCCAGAGGCCCCCATGGTGGTACGTCCAGATCCGCCGCGGCATCCCGAGGAGCCCGAGCATGTGCTGCGGCAGGAACGTCAGGTTGAAGCCGACGAACAGGAGCCAGAAGCTCGTCTTGCCGAGCCGCTCGTCGAGCAGCCGCCCGAACATCTTCGGCCACCAGTAGTAGAGGCCGCCGAAGATCCCGAAGATCGAGCCGCCGAAGAGGACGTAGTGCAGGTGGGCGACGACGTAGTAGGTGTCCGTCACCTGCCAGTCGAACGGGAACGCCGCGAGGAAGATGCCGGACAGGCCGCCCATCGTGAAGAGCGCGATGAATCCGAGCGCGAAGAGCATGGGCGTGTCGAAATGGATGTTGCCGCGCCACGCGGTCGCGAGCCAGTTGAAGATCTTGACCCCCGTCGGAACGGCGATCACCATCGACGTGATCATGAAGAACGAGTCGAGACCGACGGGCATCCCGACGGCGAACATGTGGTGCGCCCACACGAGCATCGAGAAGAACGCGATGCTGATCGTCGAGAGCGCGACCGCCTTGTAGCCGAAGATCGGCTTGCGCGCGAAGACCGGGATGATCTCCGAGATCATCCCGAACACGGGCAGCACCATGATGTAGACCTCGGGGTGCCCGAAGAACCAGAAGACGTGCTGGTAGAGCAGCGCGCTCCCGCCCTTCGACGGTAGGAAGAAGTGTGTGCCCACCTGCCGGTCGAGCAGGAGCAGCGTCAGGCCGGCAGACAGTGCGGGGAGCACCGCGACGAGCAGGATCGCGTACGTCTCCATCGCCCAGACGAAGAGCGGTATGCGCATCCACGTCATCCCGCGTGCGCGCATGTTGTGGATCGTGACGATGAAGTTCACCGCGCCGGCGAAGGACGAGATCGTGAGGATGTGCAGCCCGAGGATCCAGTAGTCCTGTCCGTGGCCGGGGCTGTACGCGGACTCGGACAGCGGTACGTACGACGTCCAGCCCGCGCGCGCCGCGCCGCCGCTCGCGAAGAAGCTGCCGTACAGCACGATCCCGCCGAGCAGGAACGCCCAGTAGGAGAACGCGTTCAAGCGCGGGAACGCCATGTCGCGCGCGCCGATCATCAGCGGCACGAGGAAGTTCCCGAAGCCGGCCAGGATCGGGACGACGACGAGGAAGATCATCGTCGTGCCGTGCATCGTCATGACCTGGTCGTAACTGTTCTTCGTGAGGAAGCTCTCGTTCGGCGTCGCGAGCTGCGCGCGCATGAGCAGCGCGAGGATCCCGCCCAACGCAAAGAAGACGAGCGACGTCGCGATGTACATGATCCCGATGCGCTTGTGGTCGACGGTGACGAGCCAGCTCGCCACCTTGCCCTGCTTCCAGTCGACGACCGGGACCGTTTCTGCGCTAGCCGCCACTCGTCGCCGCTCCCTTGTAGACGTTCTGCTTGACGTACGCGAGCAGGGCCTGCAGCTGCTCCTTCGTCCAGTCGGCTCCGACGGCCGGCATGCGGAGTCGCCCGTTGCGCACGATCTGGTCGAGCCCGGCCGCCTGCGTGAGCAGCGAGCTCGAGGCGATCGCCGGGCCGTAGCCCCCCTGCCCCTGCATGCCGTGGCAGGTCGCGCACACTCCCTGGAACTCCGAGCGGCCGAGGCTCGTGTTCACCGCCGAGCCGATGTACGCGTCGTACGCCTGCTGCGAGGTCGCGATCACGCGCGCCTGCATCGCCTCGTGGAAGAGCCCGCAGAACTCGGCGCACTGCCCGACGTAGGTGCCGGGGCTGTCGGCCTTGAACCACGTGTGGTTCGTCCGCCCCGGAATCGCGTCGGTCTTGCCACCGAGCTCCGGGATCCACCAGCTGTGGTTCACGTCGGGCGAGACGATCGTGAGGTAGACGACCTTGCCCACCGGCACGTGCAGGTCGCCGATCGAGTGCGCGCCGTTCGGGTAGTCGAACTGCCAGTAGAACTGGTGGCCCTCGACGGTGACGTTCAGCCGGTCGCTCGCGTTGGCCGCCGGCACGTTGGCGATCCCCGGCAGCTCGACGAAGATGACGGTGCCGATGACGGCGAGGATGACGACGGGCAGTGCCGTCCAGAGCAGCTCGAGCCGGGTGTGACCGTGGATCTGCGGGCCCTCGACGGTGCGTGCGCGTCCGCGGCTCCGGTACTTCCAGATGAAGACGACGAGGGTCGTCTCGACGATCACGAAGATCGCCGCCGTGAAGCCGAGGATCACGTCGTACGCGGTCATGATCCCGTGCGCGTTCGGCGAATGCGGCGTCGGCGGCGTGAAGCCCCCGTTCGCGGCCGTCGCGACGCCCACCACGGTCAACGCGGCAACGGCTACCACCGGTAGGACAAACAGCTTGCGACGCACCCGAACGGGCATTCTACGGGGGTGGAGGAGCGCTCGTGTGTAGACCTGCCGCGGCATGTGCCCGGCGTCTTCCAGGTGTTCGTGAACGGCGTCGAGCAGCTGCCCGGCGTCGACTACGAGCTCATCGGCCGCGCGCTCGTGTTCCCGCGCCCGATCGCGCAGGAAGGCCGGCTCGGCTTCTGGCGCTGGGCCGGGATGTGGCTCGGGGTGGTGGGCTCGTACCGCAAGCACGAGACCGTGGACATCGTCTACGAGTCGGGCGGCCGGCGAGAGGTCGCGACCGGCCTCCAGCCGAAGCCGTACGAGGGTTAGGCGCCGGCGGTGGCGAGCGCGTGCCGGTCGGTCACGGCGCGCAGCAGCTCGAGCACGGCGAGCTCGAACACGTCGTCGCCGTCGAGGGCGTATTGGGCGCGGAAGTCGACCGCCCCGTTCAGCTCGGCGATCACGTAGCCGGTGCTCGTCGGCAGGAGGTCGACGCCGAGAAGGTCCGAGCCGATCGCCGCGGCGGCGGCAAGCGCGAGCCTGCGCGCGAGGGGCGGCGGCGCCACCGGCTCGGTGCCGCCGCCGAGCGCGACGTTCGTCCGCCACTCGCCCACCGCGGCGAACCGTCGGGCGGCCCCGATCACGCGGCCGCCCGCGACGATCACGCGGAGGTCCCAGCCGAGCGGCGGCACGAGCTCCTGTGCGAGCGCCCCGTGCTCGCGGAACCAGTCGCGGTAGCGCAGGCGCTCGAGCTCGTCATCGAGCTCGGCCTGCGTGCGGCAGAGGACGACGTCCCGACCCCAGCTGCCGAAGCGCGGCTTCAACACGACCGGCAGCTCGGGAACGACGGAGGGCATCCCGTCGGCGACGAGCCACGAATGCGGATGCGGCAGCCCGTTGAGCCGGAGCACCCGCGCGGTGAGCAGCTTGTCGTGCGCGGCCGCGAGCGCGTCGGCCGGGTTCAGCACGTGGACGCCTGCGCGCGTGAGCCGTTCGAGCTCGTTGCTGCCGCTCTCGATCCCGTCGAGCCCTTCGCGCACATCGAGCCGCCCGAGCGCGACATCGCTCGGCCCGAGGTGGCGAAGCGCGGCGCGCGGGGGCAGCACCTCGCCCTCCACCCCGAGCGACACGGCGGCAGCGGCGAGCGCCAGGTTCGTCTCGGAGCGGTTGTGAGCGAGCACGATGAACTTCACACCCGGATGGTGGGCGTCGACCGCCGGTCCGTGGGCGTCGCTCTGGTGAACCCGCGGTGTCGGACTCGCTACCGGCCCGAGCCGGTAGCCGCGCGATCCTTCGGCACGGCTTCGAGCTTGTACCCGACGCCGTAGCGCGTCTGGATGAACGTGTGCCTCGAGGCGCGGCGGTCGATCTTCTCGCGGAGGCGCCGGACGAAGACGTCCACCGTGCGGTCGCGGTGCGACTCGCGGCGCCCCCACAGCTTCTGGAGCAGCTCGTCGCGGGTCGAGACGCGGCCGTGGTCGAGCGCAAGCTGGTAGAGCAGGCGGAACTCGGTCGGCGTCAGCTCGGCGCTCTCGCCGTCGACGTAGGCCTGCACGTCGCGGGGATCGATGCGCAGCTCCTCGATCTCGATCGGCTCGCCGCGCGGGGTCTCGTCACGGCGTCCGCCGCGGCGGGCGGCCGCGCGCACGCGTGCCACGAGCTCCTTCATCGAGAACGGCTTCACGAGGTAGTCGTCCGCTCCGATCTCGAGGGCGTGCACCCGGTCGTGCTCGGTGCCGCGTGCGGAGACGACGACGATCGGCGTCGCGATTCCCTCCGCGCGGACCGTCTCGATCAGCTTCCAGCCGTCGAGGCCCGGGAGCATCAGGTCGAGCACGCACGCATCGGGCTTCTCGTAGCGGAGCCGGGCGAGGCCCTGCTCGCCGTTCCCGACCCACGTCGCGTCGAAGCCCGCCGCCCCGAGGTGGCGGGCCATCCCCTGCGCGATCACCTCGTCGTCCTCGACGATGAGAACCCTGGGCATCGCTGGCATTATCGAGGGCAGGGTTGTCCGACGCGTCGCCGAGGGGTGAAGGACTGGTGCAGGGGTGGTGAACGAGGAGGCGGGCCGGGTTCGGGCTCTCGTCGGGGCCCTCGCGGAGCCGGTCGTCGTCCTGGACAGCGAGCGGCGGCTCGTCGCGGCCAGCCCGGCGGCCGTTGCCGCGCTCGGGGACGGAACTTCCGGGCGCCGGGTGGGCGAGGAGGCGCTCGCGGTCGAGCCGCGGCCGCTCGTCCTCTTCCTCGCGGCCTTGCCGGAGCTCTCGGCCTACCAGGAGCTCCGGGCCGGCTTCACGGCCGCCGTCTCCCACGAGCTCCGGACGCCGCTCGCCCGCCTGCTCGTCCTGCTCGAGAGCACGGCGCTCCCCGGCGCGAACGTCGACGAGCTGATCGAGGCGGCGCGGCAGGAGATCCAGCAGGCGCGCGACCTGATCGACGACGTGCTCTTCCTCGGGGAGCTCGAGACGGGGCGCGAGGTCGTCTCACTCGGGCGTTCGCCCGTGCTGCCCGTCGTCGAGGAGGTCGTGTCGGCCCTCGCCGACCGGGCGGAGCACGCGGACGTGCGCGTGTCGGTCGCCGTCGGCGCCGCGGTCGAGCTGCCGCTTCGTCCGCGGATGCTGCGCGTCGTCGTCGAGAACCTCCTGGCGAATTCGATCCGCTACGCGGGGCCGGGCAGTACCGCGACCGTGACGGCGATCGAGGATGCGACCGGCTCGCTGCTCGCGGTCGGCGACGACGGGGCGGGTGTGCACGACTCCGATCTTCCGCGGCTCTTCGAGCGCTTCTACCGTGCCGACCAGGCGCGGTCGTCGCGCGGCACCGGGCTCGGGCTCGCGATCGTGAAGCACGTCGTCACGTCCGCGGGCGGAACCGTCGAGGCTCGCAGCGCACC
>DATKRX010000063.1:0-11845 GCA_035531915.1 Gaiellaceae bacterium
GCCCTCGGCTACAGATTGGAGGAGATCGGCATCGCCCTTGAACGGGTCAACGAACGCGGAACCAGCTCCACCTGCCCGGCCTGCGGCAAACGAGCAACCAAGAGCGGCCGCACGCTCTGCTGCCAAAACCCGTCCTTCGCAGACGCCACCACCGAGACGTCGCGGCCGCGCAAAACATGATCAGGATCCACCGCCCTGACCATGCACCGACCGAGATCGCTCACACAGAGCACCGCCGAGTGGGGAAACCCGCCCGACGTGACCGACGGCGCCACCACTACCAGCGCACCACGCGCCCACCCACACCGACGGTCCTGCCCGTACCCGGGCCGCCTCCAACCAGAGGAGTCGCTCGCCCCAACGGCGAGGACACACCCAAAATTTGTTGCCACACTTGAGTGTGAGAGTACTAGGCCAGCTTTTCGCGCACCAGCTGGCCGACGGCGCTCCCGTCGGCGCGGCCCGCGATCTGCGGCATCACATCGGCCATCACGCGGCCCATGTCGCGGATGTTGGTGGCGCCGGTCGAGGCGATCGCGTCGTCGACGATCCGCTCGAGCTCCTCCTCTGAGAGTGGCGTGGGCATGAACTGCTCGAGGATCGCGAGCTCCGAGAGCTCCTTCGCCGCCTGCTCGTCGCGTCCCGCCGCCTGGAACGCCTCGGCGGCCTCGAGCCGCCGCTTGCGCTCCCGCTGGAGAACCTGGAGCTCCTCGTCCTCGGAGAGCGGCCGCTGGAGGTCCTTCTCGGCCGAGCGGAGGCTCGACAGGATCAGGCGCAGCCCGTCGCGCCGCGGCGCGTCGCGCGCGAGCATCGCCTCCTTGACGTCGTTCTCGATCTGCTCGATCAGGGTCACAGTTCAGTCACCGCCGTCGTGTCGGGCAAACCTTCCGCGTGGACGTGCTTGCGCCCGAGGATATGCCAGTGGAGGTGGAAGACGGTCTGCCCGGCCGTCGGACCCACGTTGACCTGCAACTTGTAGTCTTCGAGCCCGGCCTCGCGCGCGGTCTGCGCGACGAACTCGAGCATCCGCTGGCTCTCGCCCGCGGGGAGCTCGGAGACGTCCCGAAAGGTGTCGATGTGGTGTTCGGGGATCACGAGCAGGTGCACCGGCGCCTGTGGGTGGAGATCCGCGATCGCGACGAACCCCTTCACCCCCGCGACATGGTCGCCCTCCCGGTATAGGCGGCAGAACAGGCAGCCCTCACGCGGCGATCCCAAGGATCCCCTCCTCGGTCACTCGCTCGGCCCGGACGCGAACGAGCGCGCCGACGGGAGCGTCGAGCAAAAACGGTGAGTAGTCGTCGCCGTAGCCGCGTCCCGGCCGGTCGACAAGCACGAGGTCGTAGGAGCCGACCTTCTCGCGCCAGTGGCGCAACTCGAGTTCGCGCGAGAGCCCGCGCAGCCGCGCGCTGCGCTCCTTCTTCTCCTGCGGGGAAACGGGGTCTGCGAGGGCGGTCGCCGTCCCCGGCCGCGGCGAGTAGGGAAAGACGTGCACGCGCGTGAGCCCCGCCGCCTCGACCGTGCTCAGCGTCCGCTCGAATGCAGGCTCGTCCTCTGCCGGGAAGCCGACGATCACGTCGCTCGTCAGGTTGAACTCCGCGGCGAGCGGTTCGAGGCGCCGCAGGAACGTCGAGCTCGAGTAGCGCCGCCGCATCGCGCGCAGGACGACATCGTCGCCCGACTGGAGCGGCACGTGCAGGTGCCTGGAGACGGTCGGCGTCTCGCGCAGCGCCGCGACGAGCGCCTCGTCGACGTGGTTGATCTCGATCGAGGAGAGGCGGAGGCGGTCGAGCCCCGGAGTCGCGCCCGCCTCTCGTACGAGCCGCGGCAGGTCGTAGCCTGCTGCGCGATCGCGGAAGCAGCCGAGGTTGACGCCGGTCAGCACCACCTCGCGATGGCCCTGGCCGACGCGGCGGCCGATCTCGCGGAGCACTGCTGCTGCGCTGCGGCTGCGCGACTCGCCGCGAACGAGCGGGATCACGCAGAAGCCGCACGAGAACGAGCAGCCGTCCTGGATCTTCACGAACGCGCGGACGCGGTCGAGCCTCGCGTCGGCCTGGACGCAGCCGATCGCCCCGACCTCGCCGGCGAGGAACGCCGCGCTCTGCTCGGGCCGCCCGGCCACGATCGTCACGTTTCCGGGCAGGCCGGCGAGGGCGTCCGAGGCGAGATTCGCGGCGCAGCCGGTGACGTAGACGCGCGTATGTGTCCGGGCTGCTCGCGCTGCCACCTTGCGGCTCTTCGCGACCGCTTCGTTGGTCACACAGCAGCCGTTGATCACCGCCACGTCGCCCTTGCCGGGCGCCTCGACATGGCCGTCTGCGAGCAGGCGCTCGCGGATCTCGTGAGCGTCCACGTGGGAGACCTTGCAGCCGAGGAAGTCGACGCCGAAACGCATAGTGCGGATCGTACTGCCCGCCCCGCCGACAGGCCAAATCAGCGGCGCGCTTTGCGCGAGAGGAGTGCCAGGGCGGCGGGCGCGGTAAGGATCGCCGATGCGATCGCGAAGGGCGCCGTGGCGCCGCCGTGCGTGGCGAGTACGCCCGCGAGCGCCGAGCCGGCGGCTGACCCACCGGCCTCGGCCGTCGTGACCCACGTCAGCGACTCGGCCCCGCTTCCCGGGGCGACCACGTCGAGCGTCTCGAAGAGCGCGACGGTCGCCGGCCCGAAGGCGAGCCCGGCGAGAAGGAGGAGGGGCGCGAGCGACACCGGCCCGCGGGCGAGCACAACCGGCGCGAGCAGCAGGCCGAGGGCGAGCACCGACCCGAGATAGCGGTCGAGCACCGGTGCCCGCCAATGGCGCCCCCCGTACCAGAGCCCGCCGACCACGCTTCCCACCGCGAAGGAGGCGAGCAGCGGGCCCGCCAGCGAGCTGTGATGCCAGCGCGCGGCGGCGATCGGCACCCCCACCTGCACGAGCCCCTCGCCGCCGCCGAGCACGATCGAGACGGCGAGCAGACCGAGGAGTGGCCGGCTCCTGAGCAGGTTCGGCATCGGATGCGGGTCATGGGTGTAGTGCGCGGGATCGCGAGTCGGAAGCGACAGCAGCCCGGCCGCCACGGCGGCGACGCCGCAGGCGATCGCTCCGATCCAGGTGGAGACGAGGAAGAGCAGCGAGGCAAGCGCCGGGCCGGCGACCTGCCCGAGGTCGTGGAGGAGCGAGGTGAGGGCGTAGCCGCGCCGCACGAGAGCCGGATCGACGGCTTGCGCCCATACAACCCTCGCCGAGGCAAAGAGCGGTGGCGTCGTCAGCCCGGTGAGCCCGCCGAGGCCGACGAGCAGCCAGGCGGGCCCGTCGGCCTGCGCGACGAGGTCGAGGGCGACGAGCGCCGCCGCGTAGCCGACCGAGAGGACGGGAAGCCAGGTTCTGGCGCCTCGGCGATCGACGAGCCGTCCGCGTACCGGAGCCGAGACGCCCGCGGCGAGCGCGAACGCCGCCACGGCGAAGCCCCCGTCGGGGTACGAGCCCGTCGAGCGCTCGACCGTGAGCAGCACGATCAGAGTGACCATGCCGAACGAGAGGCCCGCGGCCGAGAGCGCGTAAAGCAGACGTCGTGCCGGCGCAAGCCGGACGAGAGCGAGGTAGCTCGCGGTCATCTCTGGTTCCTTCAGCTCGGAGAGTGGACGCTCGCGCGCGACTGCGCGCCGGGGGCGCGGGTCAGGGCGGAGTGAGCAGGCGCAGGCGAGCCACGTTTCGATCCTACGCATCCGGCCCGAGGCCTGCCTCGGTCCGTACGATCGACGGATGACAGGCGCGGCTCCCTTCCGGATCGTGACCGAGCGGCTCGTGCTCCGCTGTTACGAGCCCGGTGATGCACCGCTCGTCAAGGAGGCGATCGACTCGAGCCTCGAGCACCTGCGCGAGTTCATGGACTGGGCCTGGGCGGCACCCGAGCCGCTCGAGGTGATCGAGGAGCGGCTTGGCGCTTTCGGCGAGTTGTTCGCGGACGGTCGGGGCTGGGTCTACGGGTTGTTCTCGGCCGACGAGTCGGAGTATCTCGGCGGGGCCGGACTGCACCCGCGCCTCGCGCCGGGGGCGCTCGAGATCGGCTACTGGATCCGGGCGAGTCGCGTGCGCCAGGGGCTAGCGACCGAGGCGGCCGGGGCGCTGACGCAGATCGCATTTAGCTGGTGCGACGTCGAGCATGTCGAGATCCACGTCGATCCTGCGAACGGCGCGAGCCTCGGGGTTCCGGCCAAGCTCGGGTACTCGCGAGAGGGCGTGCTGGCCAAGCGGCTGCCGCCGGTGAAGCCGGGCGGCGAGCGGCGCGACATGGTGGTCTTCTCGCTGTCGGCGGAGGAGCTCGCGGGGTCGCCTTGCGCGGAGGCCTTCGTCGAGGCCTTCTCGTCGCGGACGAACAGATCTGCAGCCCAGCCTCCCAGCTCGCGTCGCTCGAGGTGGCGGTAGCCGGAGAGCTCGGGCCGATCGCCTACGAGATAGCCGGCGGTGATCGCCCGGCGGGCGCTGAGCCGGCGACCGACGGCCTCGATCGCCTCGAGCGAGATGTTCGCAACGGCAAGAGCGGCACCGGGCAGCTCGGCGGATCGTGCGTCGAGCAACCGCGGCTCGAGCTCGACCCCGTTTGCCCGCGCATTCTCTGCGGTGATCTCGACGGCGACCTCGTCGACGTCGAGCGCGATCACGGGTGCAAAGCCCAGCCGCGCCGCGGCGATCGCGAGCACGCCGGAGCCGCAGCCGATGTCGAGAACGGCGCCCCGCTCCTCGGCGAGCAGGAGCTCGAGGCAGAGGCGGGTCGTGGGATGCGCGCCGGTGCCGAAGGCGCGGCCGGGGTCGACCACGACGGCGAGTGCGCCGGGAGGGGGCGGCTCCCACGGCGGGCCGACCCAAAGCGGACCGATCGTGACGCCGTGATGGAACTCGCGCCAGCGGTCCTCCCATCCCTCGGCGACTTCGGCGACGAGCGCGTCGGGGAAGGCCGCGAGCACGCGGCCGGCCGCCTCTCCGTACGCGGCGAGCTCGACGGTGGCGGCGCCCTCGCTCTCCTCGAATCCCTCGGGCGCGAGCTCGACGAAGCGGGCGCGGAGCTCTTCCGCCTCGGCGTGGGGCGCCGTGACGGCGGCCCGGATCAGAGGAACGCGCTCTTGAGCTTGTCGAAGAAACCCTGATCGGGCTTGTAGGTGTCCTCGTCCGAGAGTTGATCGAACTGCTCGAGCAGGCGACGCTGCTCCGCGCTCAGCCGGTGGGGAACGGTGACGTTGACGAGGACGCGGTGGTCGCCGTGGCCGAAGCCCTGGAGCACCGGCATGCCCTTGCCGCGCAGGACGCGCACCTCGCCTGGCTGGGTACCCGGTTCGAACTCGATCTCTTCGGTGCCGTCGAGGGTCTCGACGGCGACCTTGGCTCCGACGGCCGCCTGCACGATCGTCAGGTCGACCTGCGAGAACAGGTCGTTGCCCTCTCGCACGAACCGATCGTCCGGGCGAACGTGGACCTCGACATAGACGTCGCCGGGCCGGCCGCCGGGCTCGCCCGCGTGGCCCTCGCCCGAGAGACGGATTCGCTGGCCGTCGTGGATCCCGGCAGGCACCTCGACCTGGATCGTCCGCTCCTCGAGCCTCACGCCGGCACCGTCGCAGCTCGCGCACGGCTTTTCGATCTTCTTCCCGGCGCCGTTGCACTCCGGGCAGGTCGACTGGCGGATGAACTCGCCGAGAATGCCGCGGGCGACCTGCTGGATCCGGCCGTGGCCGGCGCAGCGAGGACACGTCACCGTCTGCGAGCCGGGCGCGGCGCCGCTGCCGTGGCAGGTGTTGCAGGTCCCGGCGAGCTTGGCGCTCAGCGGCACGGTGACCCCGCTTGCGGCCTCGACGAGATCGAGGTGGACCTCGGCGGCGACGTCGGCGCCGCGCGCCGCGCCGCGACTGCGGCGGCCGCCGAACAGGTCCTCGCCGAAGAAGGTGGAGAAGAGGTCGCCGAAGTTGCCGAGGTCGAAGTGGCTCGGATGGAAGCCGCCAGAGCGAAGGCCGGCGTGGCCGTAGCGGTCGTAGAGCTGGCGAGTCTCCGCGTTCGAGAGTGCCTCGTAGGCCTCCGACACCTCGCGGAACCGCACTTCCGCCTCCGGGTGCTCGGACACGTCGGGGTGCAGCTCGCGCGCGAGCCGGCGGAATGCCTTCTTGATCTCCTGCTCGGTTGCCGTCCGCGGGACGCGAAGCAGTTCGTAGTAGTCACGTTCGGTGGCCGACATCGAGCCTCACATGGTGCCAGCCGGGGAAGAGCTCACCCTGGCTCAATCTTCGGCGTACGCCTCTTCGACGAACCGGGAGAGCTCGTAGGCGGCGGAACGGACGGCGCGGAGCGCTTTCTCGTAGTCCATGCGAAGCGGGCCGAGCAGGCTGACGGTGCCGAGCGATTGGTTGGCGTAGCCGTAGCTGACGCCGACGAGCGCGAGCCTGTAGAGGCCGGATTCCTCGAGCTCGTCGCCGACGCGGACGAACGGCCGGCGCAGCCCGAGCGACTGCGCGAGTACATCGACAAGCGCAGCGCGCTTCTCGAGCGCGTCGATCAGGCTGCGGTAGGCGCCGATCTCCTCGGTGTGGAGATCGTCGAGCAGGTCGGCCGCCCCGCCGACATAGAGCTCGCGGTCGTCCTCGACGTCGTCGAACGCGCCGCGCAGGACGGCGAGGAAGGCGCGCTCGCGGTGCGAGAAGCTCGGCTCGTCGAAAGCGCGCGCAAGCAGGCGCGACCTGAGGCGAAGACCGATAAGGCGCTCGCGCAGGTAGTCGCCCGCCCAGGTGACGAGGCCGAGATCGACGACCTCGGGGAACGCATAGCGCTGCTTGGTCACTCCGCCCGTGGAGGTGATCACGACCACGACGACGACGTTCGGCTGGAGCTGGAGCACGTCGACGTGGTGGACGGTCGCCGCCTCGAGCGGGGGCGCCGAGACGAGCGCGAGCAGCCTCGTCACCTTCGACAGCATCTCGGTCGTCGCCTGCAGTGCCTCGTCGATCTCGGAGCGCATCGTCGCGAGCCCGAGCGGGAAGCCGTCCGGCCGCGGTTCCTGCCGCGCGAGCAGCCCGTCGACGTAGATGCGGTACCCCGCCTCGGTCGGCACCCGGCCCGCCGAGGTGTGCGGGTGCGTCAGCAGCCCGATCCGCTCGAGCTCGGCCAGCTCCGCCCGCAGGGTCGAGGACGAGACGGCGAACCCGGCTCGCTCGACGAGCAACCTCGAACCGACGGGCGCGCTCGTCGCGACGTACTCCTCTACCACGCGCGACAGGACCTCCCGCTGGCGCTCGGACAGCTCCGGCCGTGTGCTCATCCACGGCCCATGGTAGGCGACCTGCGCCCTCGCGCGACCCGGATTGGCCGCCTCGGCGACCTCTCAGACGAGGAGCGCCGCCGTCACGCCGTCGCCGAGGAAGCGCCCGCGCGCGGTCAGCGTGATCGTCTCGCCGCGCCGTTCCGCCAGACCGAGCCGTTCGAGCCGTTCGAGCTCGCGCAGGTCGAGCTTGCCTCCCGTCTCCGCGATCGCGAGCGGCTCGTCGAGGCGCAGCCCGAGCATCACCCGCTCGGTCTCGCGCACCTCGAAGGGCAGCTCCTCGAGCTCGCGTGGGGGCCGCCGGCCCTCGGTGAGCGCCGCGACGTAGCCCGGGAGGGAGGGGGCGTTCCGCCAGCGCCGATTCTCGATCGTGCTGACCGCGCCCACGCCGAGGCCGAGGTAGTCGTGCCCGAGCCAGTAGCCGAGGTTGTGAGCAGCGCGCAGGTCGCGGCCGGCTCCAGGCTCCCCTCCGGCCGGGACGCGGCCGCCACCGCCGAGGCGGCAGAAGTTCGCCGTCTCGTACCAGCGATAACCCGCGCCCGTGAGCGTCTCGACCGCGAGCTCGAAATAGAACTCCATCGACTCGGCCTGGCGGGTCAGCTCCGCCCCGTGGGCGTGCGTGAAGCGGGTGCCCGGTTTTGCTTCCAGCTCGTAGGCGGAGAGGTGCTCCGGCTCGAGCGCGAGTGCCTCGGCGAGGTCGCGCGCCAGGTCGGCGGCGCTCTGGCCGGGGATCCCGTAGATGAGATCGAGGGAGAGGTTGTCGAAACCTGCATCGCGCAGGAGGCCGACGGCGCGCCGGACCTCGTCAGGCCCGGCGAGGCGCTCGAGCACCGAGAGCAGCCGCGGCTCGAAGCTCTGGGCACCGAGGGAGACGCGAGTGACGCCGTGGCGCCGCAGCAGCGCGGCGAGCTCCCCGGTCACCGTCTCCGGGTTTGCCTCGACCGTCACCTCGGCGGCGTCGGGGAGCGCCGCGAGCAGCCGCTCGAGCGCGACCGGCTCGGTGAAGGTCGGGGTGCCACCGCCGAGGAAGACCGTCTCGACTGTCGGGGCGAGCAGCCCTCGTTCGAGCGCGAGCTCGCTGAGCACCGCGTCGACGTAGCTTCCGTGGTCTCCCAGCCGCCCCACCGCCGTCACGAAATCGCAGTAGCCGCAACGGTGCGAACAAAACGGCAGATGGACGTAGAGGTGGCGGGCGCCGCTCACGCCGAGCCGGCCCGCCGCCGCGGCCGCGCCACCAGCTCGCCCTGGCAGTTCGGGCAGACGTTCTCGACCGCCTCGGCGCAGGGAGCGCAGAACGTGCACTCGTAGGAGCAGATCATCGCCTCGCCATCCGGCGCGAGCACGGCGCCGCACCGCTCGCACTCGCCGCGCAGCTCGAGCGTCACTACTTCTTCCCGTCGTTCAGGTTGAGTACCGCGAGGAACGCCTCCTGGGGCACCTCCACGCCGCCGACCTGCTTCATCCGTTTCTTGCCTTCCTTCTGTTTCTCGAGCAGCTTCCGCTTGCGCGAGATGTCACCGCCGTAGCACTTGGCGATCACGTCCTTGCGCTTCGCCTTGACGGTCTCGCGCGCAATCACGCGCGAGCCGATCGCCGCCTGGATCGCGACGTCGAACATCTGACGCGGGATCTCCTGGCGCAGCCGGTCGACGAGTGCGCGCCCGCGCTCGTAGGCCGAGTCCCGGTGGATCACGAGCGACAACGCGTCGACGGGATCACCGCCGACCAGGATGTCGACCCGTACGAGCGCCCCCGGCCGGAACCCGATGTAGTCGTAGTCGAAGCTCGCGTAGCCGCGCGTGCGCGACTTGAGCGCGTCGTAGAAGTCGAGGACGATTTCTGCGAGCGGCAGCTCGTAGGTGGCGTGGACGCGATCCTCGGCCAGGTACTCGAGGTGGTCGAAGCGCCCGCGCCGCTCGTTGCAGAGCTCCATCACTGCGCCCAGGTACTCCTTGGGCACGATCACGTGGGCCTTGATGTAGGGCTCCTCGATCTCGTCGACCGCATTCGGCATGTCCGAGGGGGTGTGCACCTCCTTCCATTCGGTCGCGTTCTGGGGGCGCACGCGGTAGGCGACCGTGGGCGCGGTCACGAGCAGGTCGAGGTCGAACTCGCGCTCGAGCCGCTCGCGGACGATCTCCATGTGGAGGAGCCCGAGGAACCCGCAGCGAAACCCGAACCCGAGCGCCTGCGAGGTCTCCGGCTCGTAGAAGAGCGCCGCGTCGTTCAGCTTCAGCTTCTCGAGCGCGTCGCGGAGCTCGGGATAGTCGTCGGAATCGGTCGGGAAGAGCCCGGCGAACACCATCGGTTTCACGTCCTTGTACCCGGGCACCGGCTCAGCCGCCGGGCGCGCCTCAGCGGTGAGCGTGTCGCCCACGCGCAGTTCCGAGACCTCCTTGAGCCCGGTGATCACGTAGCCGACCTCGCCCGCGACGAGCCGCTTGAGCGGCGTCATCGCGGGCGACATGGCGCCGATCTCCTGAGCCTCGAACCGTGTGCCGAGCGCCATCGCGCGCAAGCCCTCGCGGGGGTGGAACGCGCCGTCTACGAGACGCACGAAGGCGAGGACGCCGCGGTACTGGTCATAGGAGGAGTCGAAGATGAGCGCCCGCGCGGGTGCGTCGGGGTCGCCGGCGGGGGGTGGTATCCGCGCGATCACCGCGTCGAGCACCTCCTCCACCCCGATCCCGGTCTTCGCCGAGATCCGCAGGACGCGCGCCGGGTCGTCGCCGAGCAGCTCCGCGAGCTGGATCGCGACCCCGTCGGGATCGGCCTGCGGCAGGTCGATCTTGTTCACGACCGGAACGATCTCGAGGTTGTTCTCGATCGCGAGGTAGGCGTTCGCGAGCGTCTGCGCCTCGATCCCCTGCGCCGCGTCGACCACGAGTAGCGCCCCCTCGCACGCCTGCAGCGACCGCGAGACCTCGTAGGTGAAGTCGACGTGCCCCGGCGTGTCGATCAGGTTCAGCTGGTGGCCCTTCCAACTGACGCGGACCGCTTGCGCCTTGATCGTGATCCCACGCTCCCGCTCGAGGTCCATCGAGTCGAGCACCTGGGCGCGCATGTCGCGCTGCGACACGGCGTGCGTCAGCTCGAGGATACGGTCCGCGAGCGTCGACTTGCCGTGGTCGATGTGGGCGATGATCGAGAAGTTGCGGATGTGCTGCTGGTCCATGGGGCCTCTCATGCGATCGTAGCGGTGGAGCCATTTCCCCTGGATATCGCGGCTTCTGGGCGATGTCGCCGTTGCTGCTAACGCGGTGGAAGCCGCGATTTCGCGCGCTCGTGAGGTCCCGGTGGGAGGTCTCGCGAACGGCTTGCGATAAACGACGACCCGCGTAGCGAGCGCGGGCCGTCTGGAACAACAACGGCGCCGCCTGTGGGAGCAGGCGATGAGCCGTCCGGGTGAGCCTAGCGCGCGGCCGGCGGGAGGGCGAAGAGCCCCACCCGGCTCCGCGCGTCCCGTCGGACGTCTCGGCGCTGCCGGCACGGATGCGTCGCTCGTTTTGGGTCGCCCAGTTGCACCGGCTTTCGCCTCCGCAGCGGGCCCGGGACGACGCAGAGCGCTCGAATCTCGGGCGCCGTTCGCGGCGCTGCGGAGAGACGGTCAGTCGAAGTGCCGCTGCAGGTCTCCGACGGCCCGCGATCACCCGGCGGGATGATCGCGCTGATTCCGGGGGAGGACTGTCATGGGAAGCTGCTCTACTGCCGCCGAGCTGCCGCGCGGTAGCGCTGGATCTGCCCGATCACAGCGTTCGAGAGTCAGACGGAGAGAATAGGGCCGTGCTTGGCGCGGTCGTGACTCTGAGTGCCGTCTCGACGGCGTTCGTCGTCGCGTCGAGCCTGCGTCCGGCGGGCGTCGTCTCGTGGCTCCTGACTGCGTACGTCGTCTTTGTCGCAAACGCAGTCATCGTGACAGTGGCGCTCTCGCCTTCCCGCACGTTGAGTCAGGGCTCGCTCGCAGCTGCCCAGGGGTTGCTGCTCGCCGCCGGGCTCGTCGTCTGGGTCCGCGCGGGTCGGCCATGCCCGTCGTTTGCCGCCACTCGGCGGGCATTCGCCGAGTTCGCCGCCGACCCGCTGACGGCGCTCTTCCTCGGCGCCCTCGCCATCCTCGTTGGGTACGAGCTTTCCTCACCCTCACAGGCCCGCCGAACAACTGGGACTCGCTCCACTACCACTTGGCTCGGGTGGCCGCGTGGGTCCAGTACCACGGTTACCACTGGATCGCGAACGCACCTGACGGCATCCTCAACACGCGCCAGCCCGTCGCCGAGCAGGAGATTCTCTTCCTGTTCGCCGCGACCAAGAGCACGCGGCTGTTCGCTCTGCCCCAGTTCGTGGCCGAACTCGCGCTGCTCGTCTCGATTTATGGCAGCTCCAGGAGGCTCGGCTTCGGTGTGCGTCCTTCTGCGTGCGCAGCTGCGTTGTTTGCGACCTTCTCGCTGGTCATGCTCGAGGCAATCACCGCGCAGAACGACTTGGTTGCCGCGTCGTTCCCCGCTGTAGCGGCCTACCTGCTTCTCGGAGAGCTCACGGTGGAGCAGTTGCTCGCCGGTGTAGCG
>DATKRX010000064.1:0-9349 GCA_035531915.1 Gaiellaceae bacterium
CACGGGAACATCGTCGGTTACAGCTACAACGGTTGGCAGATCCCGTACTTCACGATCTTCACCCCGGCAGAGCTGATCGGGCAGCCGACCCCGGACCCGAGCCAGGGCTTCACCGCGTACGGCTTCATCGACACGAGCAATACAGGCGGGCAGTACACGATCCCGAACCTGCAGGTCACCTCGAAGGCGGTGCCCGCGCTCAACAGCGGATACTTCAAGGTGACGTTCCTTCGGGCTCCGAGCGCGCAGCAGGCGCTGTTCGCCTCGGAGCAGATGGTCGACGAGCTCGCGCACGCAGCCAACATCGACCCGGTCGCGTTCCGCCGTCAGAACATCGCCTCTGCTAACGACCCCGCCGCCGGATCGCCGGGTGGCGGCGCCTGGATCGGCGTGCTCGACGCTGTCGCGCAGGCGGCGAACTGGCAGCCGAAGGTCGCGGGATCGAACCTCGGCACCGGCAATGTCGTCAGCGGACGAGGCGTTGCGCTCGGCGGCTTCGCCTCCTCGCAGGTCGGTGTCGTGGCCGACGTCTCTGTGAACAAGAAGACCGGGAAGATCACGGTCGATCACCTGTACGCATCTCAGATCAACGGCCTGACGATCAGCCCCGGGCTCGTCCAGAACCAGATGTCCGGCAACCTGATCCAGGGCCTGTCGCGAGGCCTGCTCGAGCAGGTCGCGTTCAACAAGAGCCACGTAACGAGCCTCGACTGGGTCACCTACCCGATCCTCCGCTTCGCGGACTCGCCACCGGTGACGACGGTCTCGATCCAGCGGACCGACCTGCAGTCGACCGGCTCGGGTGAGCCGGTCAACGCGCCGGTCGGTGCGGCGGTCGCGAACGCGTTCTTCGACGCGACCGGTGTGCGGATCAGGCAGGCGCCGATGTCGCCCGCCCGTGTCCGCGCGACGCTTCGAGCCTCCGGCGTCGCCTAGGGCTGACGAGGAAGTCAAAGGCAGGAACTCTGAGGGCCCGGCAACGGGCCCTCAGAGCGCGTGGAGGCAGGGCCGGGGCGTACCGCTTTATCCATGGAGCCAATTGCCGCCACTTGACAAGGGAACGTCTGTTCGTATAGAACATATGTTCTCGTGATTGCTGCGCTCGTCATCCCGGCCTTCGACCTTCGGGCAGCTCTGCGCCTCCGGCCGGGGTTGGAGACCGCGGCGGCAGCGCTCGCGCCTCTTCCCGGAACCGAGCCGCTGCTCGGGTCGGTGACCCGGGCTGCGGAGACAAAAGGTGTCCGGCCGGGGATGCGACTTGGGGAGGCGCTCGCCCTGTGTCCGGCGCTTGTGCTCGTCGAGCAGGACCCGGCGAGCGTCGAGCAGGCCTGGGAAGAGGTGCTGCGAAGGCTCGAGAACTCCGGGTTCGCGGTCGAGCCGGTCGAGCCGGGGACGGTGTTCTTCGAGACGGGCGGGGTGGAGCGGCTCTACGGCGGGCTCGAGCCGGCGCTCAAGCGGGCACTCGCGGCCGCCGGCCCCGCCTGGGACGCACGCGCCGGGGCGGCCGAGCGGCGTTTCGCGGCGCTCGCGGCGGCGAATGTGGCGCGGCCCGGGCAGGCGTTGATCGTCTCCGACGACCGCACCCGGAAGTTCCTCGCCCCGCTGCCACTAACGCTGCTCCCGCTCGAGCGGGGCCGCTACGAGGAACTCGAAGAACTTGGAGTACGAACGATCGGACAGCTTGCCGGACTGCCGGGTGGCGCCGTCGCCGAACGACTGGGGCCGGACGGCCGGCGCGCCTGGAGTCTGGCGAGAGGCGAGCACGATGGACGGGTGAGCCCCCGACGCCCACCCGTCCCGTTGGTCGAGACGCTCGAGTTCCCGGAAGCCGTCGGCCAGGAGCTGACGCTCCGGCGAGGGCTCGGCGTGCTCGTCGACAGCCTGCTCGCCCGACCCGAACGCGCGGGGCGGCCGCCGCGAAAGCTCGCCCTCTGGGCGAGGCTCGTCGGCGGCGCCTCGTGGCGGCGGGCGGTCACCCTCCGGGAGGCGACCGCCGACCCGGCCCGGCTGCGGCTCGCACTCGGGGTTAAACTCGCCGAGCTCCCGGCGCCCGTGCTCAAGCTCCGGCTCGAGGTGCTCGAGCTGGCCGGTAGCGAGGGCGAGCAACTCGAGCTCGTCCGCGCGCAAGGGACTGGATCTGCATCTGACCCGGTACTTCAGGGGAGATTGAAAGAGGGCCTGCGCCAGGTCAAGGCGGCCGTCGGCGCAGGCGCGGTCTCGATGGTGGTGGAGGTGGCACCGTGGTCACGGATTCCGGAAGCACGCGCACTGCTCGTCCCACGCGACGACTGAACGCACAGCGACTCAATGCACCACGTCCGGCGCTCGTCCTCGCGCATGCCGACGGCATCCCGCATCGGGTCAACGGGCAGCAGGTCGCGACCGTTCGCGAGGAATGGCGGATCGTCGACCGCTGGTGGACAGAGGAGCCCGTCGACCGCCGCTACTTCGACCTCGTGCTCGAGACGGGCGAGAACGCCGTCGTCTACCGCGACGGCGAGACGCAGACGTGGTTCACGCAGCGTGCTTGAGGGACGTGTGCTTGAGCGACTTCTACCTAGGTAATTGCTGCCCGGGTGAGCTCCGCCCAAGGATCCGACTGCGAGGCCGGGACGGCGACCCATTTCTTCATCGGCCGACCTCCCATCGGGTCGAACGCGTGCGCGCCCTCGATCGCGAGCGCCTGCTCTCTCGCGGCCCGGTCGGTCAGCTTGAAGGCCATGTGCCCTTGCCGGGAGCCGCCCGCCGCCTTGCCGTTCGCCATGAAGCAATCCATCCCGAACAGCTTCCCGGTCTGGAGGTGCGCGTTCTGTGCGCAAAGGTCGTCGACGATCTCCTCGTAGCTCGCCATGAGCGAAGTCTATGACGGTCGGCTACGTCGAGCTGCACGCCCACTCTGCCTACTCGTTCCTCGATGGCGCCTCGCTTCCGGAGGAGCTCGCCACGCGCGCCGCCGAGCTCGGATACGACGCGTTCGCGCTCACAGACCACGATGGCGTCTACGGGTCGCTCGAGTTCGCATACGCCGCCAAGCACGTCGGGCTGCGCGCGATCACCGGCGCCGAGGTCACTCTCGCCGGTGGCGCCCACGTGACGCTTCTGTGCGAGAACCGCCGAGGCTACGAGAACCTCTGCCGGATCCTCACCGACACACACGCGCGGACACGGGTCGAAGGACGCGAACGGGAGCTGCTTCCGCCCGCGACGAACTTGGAGGTTGTGGCAGGTCACGCCGAGGGGCTCGTCTGCCTGTCGGGTTGCGCCCGGCATGGGCTTGGCGTCACCGACCCGAACGCCGCCGCCCGGCTCGCGCAGGCCTTCCCGAGCGCGTTCTACATCGAGCTCCAGCGGCCGTTCGAACGCGGAGACGAGCGCCGAAACGCCGCGCTCGAAGATCTCGCTTCGGCGATCGGCGTGCCGACCGTGGCGACCGGTGATATCCACGCCCACCACCCGCGCCGGCTACGCCTCCAGGACGCTCTCGTCGCGATCCGCAACCGCACCTCGCTCGACGGCTCCGAGCGCGAGCGGCGCGGAAATCACGAATCCGTGCTGCTACCGCCCGCCGAGGCGTCCAAGCGACTTCCCGCCGCCGCCGCACGGACACGCGAGGTCGCCGACCGGTGCGCTTTCGACCTGACTCAGGAGCTCGGCTATCGCTACCCGGACTTCTCCGACGGCCCTGACCCCGCTGACAAGCAGCTGCGCGTGATCTGCACGCGGGCTTTCGAGGAGCGATACGCGGGCGCGAACGGGCATAAGAAGCGCGCCTGGGAACGTCTGGAAAGCGAGCTTGCGCTGATCGCGCGGCTCGGCCTCGCCGGCTTCTTTCTGCTCCACTGGGAGGTGCTCGAGCTGGCCCGTGCATGCGCGCTCGAGGTGCGCGGCGCCGGCTCGCCGAGGAACGTGCTACCGCCGGGGCGGGGGAGAGGTTCGAGCGTCGGCTCGATCGTCTGCTACCTCACCGGACTCTCGCACGTCGACCCGGTCGAGGCGAATCTCTCGCTCGGCCGCTTCCTGAACGACGAGCTCGTTTCGGTGCCCGACATCGACCTCGACTTCCCGCGCGACATCCGCGAGAAGCTGATCATCGCCGTCACCGAGCGCTACGGACGCAAGCACGCCGCGCTCGTCGCGAGCTTCTCCACCTATAGAAGCCGCGGCGCGATCCGCGATATCGGCAAGGCGCTCGGCCTCCCGTTCGGCGAGCTCGAACGGCTCGCCCGCGTCACCGACGGCTGGCATGCGACCGGCGTCGCCGAAGAGCTCGACGGTATCGTGGGCGACCATACCGGGCCCAGGTGGCAGGCCTTCCGCGAGCTGACCCGCGAGATCGCCGGCCTGCCGCGCCACCTCTCCCAGCACCCGGGCGGGATGGTGATCTCCACCCGGCCGCTGATCGACCTCGTCCCCGTGCAGCCTGCTGCGATGGCCGGCCGCCAGATCTGCCAGTGGGACAAGGACTCGTGCTCGGATGCCGGCTTCCTCAAGATCGATCTGCTCGGCCTCGGAATGCTCTCCGCTGTGGAGGAGGCTGTCGACCGGATCGCGCGCCTCCACGGTGAGCCGATCGACCTCTCGCGGATCCCGTTCGACGACCGGGAGGTCTACGCCGAGATCCAGGCCGCCGACACGGTCGGCCTCTTCCAGATCGAGAGCCGGGCCCAGATGCAGAGCCTGCTCCGCACTCGACCCGAGAATCTCGACGACCTCACCGTGCAGGTCGCGCTCGTTCGTCCAGGGCCGATCCAGGGCAAGGCCGTCCACCCCTACATCGAGCGCCGCCAGCGGCTGCGCGTCGACCCGAGCTTCACCTACCCGGTCGAGCACGAGTCGCTGCGCGAGCCGCTGCGCGACACGCTCGGCGTCGTCGTCTTCCAGGACCAGGTGCTCGATGTCGCGATGGCCGCTGCCGGGTTCAGCGTGGGGGAGGCCGAAGGGCTGCGTCGCGCGATGAGCCGCAAGCGCAGCGAGGAGGCGATCGAGGCGTTCCGGCCCCGGTTTGTCGAAGGCTGTCTCGCAAACGGGATCGACGAGAGCACGGCGCACACGATCTACGACAAGCTCGTCGGCTTCTCGGGTTTTGGCTTCCCGAAGTCACATGCAGCCGCGTTCGGGCTGCTCGCGTATCAATCAGCGTGGCTGCGGCGTTACTACCCGGCCGAGTTCCTCTGCGCGCTCCTGAACGCCCAGCCGATGGGTTTCTACCCGCCCGCCTCGCTCGTTCGGGACGCCCAGCGGCGCGGTGTCGAGGTGCAGCCGCCTCATGTGAACGGGAGCGAAGCGAAGTGCAGCGTCGAAACGGGCGTCGTCCGGATCGGCCTCGGCTACATCCGCTCGGTCGGCGAGGACGACGCGACCGCGCTCGCAGGGGAGCAGCCCTATGCCGATATCGGCGACCTCGCCCGCCGCGGCCCCGCGGGCAAGGACGCGCTCGAGGCGCTCGTCGCCTCCGGCGCCTGCGACGAGTGGGGGCCGAGGCGCGAGCTCCTCTGGCGCCTCGGCCTGACCCCGCGCGGTGAGGCCGCAGGCGGCGGCGCCCGTCAGCTCGCGCTCCCGCTCGAGCCGGCCACCGAGACCCCGAAGCTGCGCTCGCAGAGCGACTGGGAGCGGATGCTCGCCGACTACCGCCACACCTCGATCTCGGTCGGTCTCCACCCGCTCGAGCTCCTGCGCCCTCACCTTCCAGCCGCTTGTGTTGCAAGTAACGAGCTCACCGGTGTCCCGCACGGAGCCCGGATCGAGGTCGCCGGCCTCGCCGTCGCCCGCCAGCGCCCCTCGACCGCGAAGGGGATCGTGTTCATGCTGCTCGAGGACGAGCACGGCCAGATGAACCTGATCATCCCCCCGCCTGTCTATGAGGCCAACCGCGCGGTCATCCGGGGGGAGCCGATCCTGCTCGCCCGCGGCCGCTTCGAGCGGGTCGGCCGAAACGAAAACGTCCTCGTCGACGAAGTCGAGACCCTCGGCCCACTCGCCCGTCAGGCCGCGAACGACGCCGAGGTCAGCGCCGCGCTCCCAAACGCGCATCACTTCGGACACCGATGAAGCCATGCGGCTTGGTGATCCTCTTTCCGATCGACTGATCTGGCTCGTGGGGGATTCGCCGCGAGCATCGGCGATGGCACCTGCGGCCTCGACGGGGCGGAGCGGGCGAAGGCCCGACCCGCTTCCTTCCCCGCGGCCCGCGCGCCGAAAGACGACCGCTCACGGTCGGCAAAGCGAGTGGGCGCGCTCCGGCTGACGCCCGGCCGGGCCGGTCAGTCTCAGCGGGTCTCGATCCCGATCGCGAACGGCTTCAGCCGCTTCGCGACGGTGCGGTGGAACTCGCGCTCGTACTCCTCGTCGATCCCCTCCTCGAGCGTCCGCATGTAGGCGTCGCGGATGTCGGCGAGGATCTCCGTGCCGGTCTCGACGGCGTCGATGTAGTCGCCGTAGAGCTCCTCAGCCTCGTCTCGGTCGGCCTTGTTGTAGGCCTCGAGGCACTCACCGACCTCTTCGACCACGAAGTGGTGGTCGCGCTCGAACAGGTCGAGCTGCCGCTCGATCACGCTGGCGAAACGCGCACGACGGAAGATCACGCGAGCTCCCGGTACAGCTCTAGGTGGTGGGCGGCCGCAGCCTCCCAGGTCAGCTCCGCGCGCGCCCGCTCGGCACCCGCTCGGGCCTTCGCCAGGGCGGCCGGGTCGCCGAGCAGCTCCCGTGCGGCCTCGGTGAGCGCCTCCACGTCCCCGGCCGGGACGACGCGACCAGCGCCGTAGCGCGCGATCGGCTCGGCGAGGCCGCCGACATCGTAGGCCACGGCCGGCACGCCGGCGCCGAGCGCCTGCAGCAGCGCGCCCGACTGGTCGAGCTCGGCGCGATAGGGAAAGACCGCGATCGTCGCCTCCGACAGCGCGCGGTCGAACTCGTCTGGGCTCAGGTAGCCGAGCCGCCACTCGGTGCGGGGCGAATCGCGGAGCTCGCCGAGCGGCATCGCCGGGTCACCCGCGACGAGGAGCCGGGCGTCGGGAAGCCGCCGCACAGCCTCGATCGCGTCAGGCAGCCCCTTGTAGGGCCGGATCACGCCGAGCGCGAGGATCGTCTGCCCGTCGTCTGCACGGACGGCGGCGCTTGGATACACGGGATGGGAGATCACGACCGGCTCCACGCCGAGGTCGCGCAACGTCTCGCGTCCTCGCTCGGTATGGACGACGACGCGGTCGAAACGGGCGAGGAGTCGCGCCCAGAGCTCCCGTTTCCCGGCGGTGCGACGAGGCAGGAGATCGTGAGCCGTGAACACGGACGGGCTCCGAAACCGGAGGTGGAGATCGACCTGGGGAAGCGCGAGCCACTGGACATGCAGCACATCCGGCTTCATGCGCGCCAGCGCTGCGGCCACGCCGAGGTGCTCTGCGGCTTTCAATGGCAGCCGCACGCGTGAGCGCTGGAAGATGCGGGAGGAGAGCGGGTAGAAGCGTTCGGCACGCCGGTAGTCGGAGGCAGGCGGCAGCTCGGCGAAGCGGAAATGGGATGTCGCGAGCTCGACCTCGACACCCGTCCGTCCGAGCGCCGAGGCCAGCTCGTGGTCATACCAGGGCGTGTAGGCGGGTGGGTCTGCGATGACGATGCGCAACGTCGCCTACAGTAGAGCGCCGTGATCGTTCGCACGTGGAATCTCTTCAACGGCAATACCTCGCCGCCTCGCCGCAAGGCCTACCTGCGTGAGATGGTCGGCCTGATCACGGCCGACAAGCCGGACGTCGTCTGCCTGCAGGAGATCCCCGCGTGGGCGCTGAAGCACATCGGCGCCTGGAGCGGCATGCAAACTGTGACGGCACGCGCCAAACGGCCGAAGCTCGGCCCGTTCCCGATTCCGGCGTTTCTCGGCCGCGCGCTGACGGCGCCGAACCACGGAGTCATCCGCTCCGCGTTCGCGGGCCAGGGGAACGCGATTCTCTTCCCCAACGAGGCCCAAATACGCAACGAGAAGACGATCACCCTGAACACGAACGTCTTCTGCGAGGAACGCGGCGCGAGGCTCGGGATGACGCCGAAGGAGATGCTGTGGTGGGAGAAGGAGCGCCGCGTCTGCCATCTCGTCCAGTACGAGATGCCAGACCGCCGCCGCTTCCTGGTCGCGAACCTCCATGCCACGAGTGCGTCGAACGACATTCGCTTCGCCGACGCCGAGCTGCGCCGCGCGATCAACTTCATCGAGCGGGGCTCGGAGCTCGAAGAGGTGCTGATCGTCGCGGGAGACTTCAACATCACCCGGGAGCAGTCGACGGCGATCCAGGAGCTGATGGCGCAGCCACCCGAGACGAGATGGAGCGACTCGGGCCCCCAGATCGACCACGTGCTCCTGCGCCGCGCAATCGCGACTGCGGTACGCGTCTGGTCCGACGCCGAGCGCGCGTACGAGGGACGGCTGCTCTCGGATCACGCGCCCGTCGAAGTCGAGCTCAGCTTCGAGAAGTAGCCGACGGCGGCCGCTCCGCTCGACGCGGACCCGGCCCGGGCGAGAGGGCTCTCGCTTTGGCGCGAACGCCAGGCTCGGAGTCGTGAGCCTGAGGCGTCCATGTCGGCCTCCCCTGCCTCGCTCGACCGGGCAGACGGCGGGTGTGCAGGCGGATCCCTACGCCGCGTCCGCCGCGGTGCGCAGGCCGAGCTCGGGCGCGATCGGCTGCAGCGCCTCGACGACGTTCGTGATGTGCTCGTCGAGGTCGATCCCGAGGAGCTCGGCACCGGCGTAGACCTCGTCGCGGTGCACGCCTGCAGCAAACGACGGCTGCTTCAGCTTCTTGCGGACCGACTTCGGCTCGAGCCCGTCGAGACCCGTCGGGCGCACGAGTCCACACGCATGGACGAACCCGGAGAGCTCGTCGCAGGCAAAGAGCGTGCGCTTGAGCGGCGTGTCGCGCGGCATCCCGAGATGCTCGGCGTGCGAAAGCACTGCCTCGATCACCTCCTCGGGATAGCCGAGCTCGCGCAGGATCGGCGCGCCGTCTTGGGGGTGCTCGTCCAGCGTGGGGTGGATCTCGTAGTCGAAGTCGTGGAGCAGCGCAGTCACCCGCCAGAGCTCCTCGTCCTCGCCGAGGCGACGCGCATATGACGCCGTCGAGGCCTCGACGGCGAGCGCGTGCCGCAGGAGGGCCTCGTTCTTCGTGTACTCGGTGAGGGTCGACCAGGCCTGTTCGCGTGTCGGGTTCAAGGCGGCCGCTACGATACCGCCGCTTTGCCGATCACCGTCGTAAGAGAGGCAGCCGTGGAGTCGTTCGTGATCGAGGGGGGCCGCCCTCTCAACGGGCGCGTCCGAATCGCAGGGAACAAGAACGGCGCCCTTCCGGTGCTCGCCGCCTGCCTGCTC
>DATKRX010000065.1:0-11747 GCA_035531915.1 Gaiellaceae bacterium
CTTGGTGAGCACGTGGATCGGCCGGAAGGCGCCCGAGGTGTTCGGCAGGTCGGCTTCGACCGCGGCTCGCACCGCCTGGTAGACGCAGGCCTGGATGAACGAGCGCGTGCTGTTCAGCGAGCCTCGCACCATCGGGGCCGATTCGGTCAGGTCGGCGGTGATCTCGTCGCCCTCGATCGTGACCGTGGCGGTGATGGGCACGTCACGCCGCTCGATCCCGTCCGAGTCGAGGTAGTCGGTGAAGGTCGCGCTGCCGTCGGGCCAGCTCGCGATCTCGCGCCGGACGAGCCGCTCGCTGTGCTCGATCAGCCCGTTCATCAGCTCGGCGAGCCGTTCGGGCCCGTAGCGGGCTGCGAGTCGCTGGAGCTCGCGCTCGGCCACCGACGTCGCCGCCACCTGCGCCGCCAGGTCGCCGAGGGTCATGCGTGGGATCCGGACGTTCGCCCGGATCACCTCGAAGATCGCCTCGACCGGCTCCCCGCGGTCGTACAGCCGTAGCCACGGCAGCCGGATCCCCTCCTGGAAGATCTCGGTGTTGTCGCAGGCGCTCGAGCCGGGGAGGCGGCCGCCCACATCGCCGTGATGGGCGGTCGTGGTCGCGAACCCGATCAGCCTCTCCACGAGGAACACGGGCTTGAACACGAAGATGTCCTGGAGGTGGATACCGCCGTCGAAGGGGTCGTTCATCACGAACACATCGCCCGGCCGAAGCGCCTCGCCCCATTTCGCGAGCAGCGTCTCCATCGCGTGCGGGATCGACCCGAGGTGGAACGGCACCGTCACCGCCTGCGCGACCGTTTCGCCGGAGGCGTCGCAGAGCGCGGCCGAGAAATCCATCCCGTCGCGGACGACCGTCGAGTGTGCGGTCCGGAAGATCGTCGTCGCCATCTCGTCGGCGATCGAGGCGAGCGCGTTGCCGACGATCTGCTGGGTGACCGGGTCGACGCTCACCCGGTCTCGCCCCGCTCCAGAACGAGCGCCGCGGTGGCCGAGTCTCGGCGGATGCTCCAGCCAGGGCGGACGAGGACGGTGGTGTCGTACTCGTCGACAAGCAGCGGACCCGGCTCCGGCCGCTCGCGAATCGACGCCCGGCTCCGGACCCGCAGCTGCTCGGTTTGGCCGCCGAGAAACGCCGCGCGCGTCCCACCGAAGGCGCGATCCTCGCCGGGCAGGGCGAGCCGGTCGACTGCGCTCGAGGGCCCGAACCCTCCTACCCGGAGCGCACGGATCTCGATCGGCGATCCCGTCTCTCCACGCACCCCGTAGAGCCGCTCGTGCTCGTCTTCGAAGCGGGAGATCAAGGCGCTCAGGGCGGGCCGCTCGACGGGGCCGGGCGCGAGCTCGACTTCGATCTCCCAGGTCTGGCCGCCGTAGCGCAGCTCGGCGCTTCGCTCCCATTCGATCGCCTGACCGCGAAGCGACGGCGTGATTCTCGCCTCGAGCTGCTCGAAGACGCCTGCGACCCACGCGGGGTCGACCGTGCGCGCGTCGAGGTGGCACGAGAACACGTCGTGGAACTCGGGGCGGGCATAGAGGAGTCCGAGCGAGCTGAAGAGACCGGCGAGAGCGGGCACGATCACGGTCCGGCAGCCGAGCTCCTCGGCGAGGCCGGCGGCATGCACGGGGCCCGCCCCGCCATAGGCGATCAGCACGAACTCGCGCGGATCGCGGCCCTTCTCGGAGGAGACCGAGCGCAGCGCCCGCGTCATCCGGGCGTTCGCGATCGCGTGCACCCCCGCGGCAGAGTCCTCTCTCGAGAGGCGAAGCGGCTCGGCGATCCGCGCGATCGCCTCCTCGGCGAGCTCGGCCGAGATCGAGATCTCGCCGTCGGCGACCGGGCCGCTCGGCATGTAGCCGAGCAAGACGTTCGCGTCGGTGACGGTCGGGTCGGTGCCTCCCCGCCCGTAGCAGGCGGGGCCGGGGGAGGCACCTGCGCTGCGCGGGCCGACCTGGAGCCCTCCGGCCGGATCGAGCCACGCGATCGAGCCGCCGCCCGCTCCGACCTCGGCGATGTCGATCGTCGGGATCCGCAGCAGCTCGCCCGAGCCGCGCATCAGGCGGCTTCCCGCCGACAGGGAGCCGCCCGCCTCGTACTCGCGGCCGCGCGAGACGACGCCGCCCTCGATCAGCGAGGCCTTCGCGGTCGTCCCACCCATGTCGAAGGCGATCGCGTTGGCGAAGCCGAGCCGCCGGGCGATGCCGAGCGCCGCGACCACGCCGGCCGCAGGGCCCGACTCGAGTGCGAGCACCGGCCGGAGCGTGGCGTCGGCCGAGCTCATCACGCCTCCCGAGGACTGCATGATCGTGAGCGGCGCCTCGACCCCGATCGCGTCGAGTCCCCGCCTGATGTCGCCGACGTAGCGGCCCATCAGCGGGCTGACATAGGCGTTGACGACGGTGGTCGCCGACCGCTCGTACTCTCGCTGCTCGCGCAGGATCTCGCTCGAGAGCGACACGGTCGTGTCGGGCAGCTGCTCGCGCAGCACCGCGCCGACGAGCTCCTCATGCTCGGGGAAGCGGTAGGAGTGGAGAAGGCAGACCGCCACCGACTGCACGCCGGCCACCCGCAGTCGGGCGGCGAGGGCGCGCACCTCCTCCGGGTCGACCGGCGCCAGCACCGTTCCGTCGGCGGCCATCCGCTCGTCGAGCTCGAAGCGCAGGCGCCGCGGCACGAGCGGCTCGGGCTTGCGCCAGAAAGGGTCGTACATGTGCGGGATGCGCAGGCGGCGCAGCTCGAGGACGTCCCGGAAGCCGGCGGTCGTGACGAGTGCGGTGCGAGCGCCGCGACGCTCGAGCACGGCGTTGGTGGCCACGGTGGTGCCGTGGACGACACCGTCGATCGCGCTCGGCTCGGCGGTCAGCTCCGAGACGGCGGCGACGACGGCCCGGTCGTAGTCGGGCGGCGTCGAGAGCACCTTACGGACCGAGGCGGTGCCGTCGGCGGACTGGAGGATCACGTCGGTGAACGTGCCGCCCACGTCGACGCCGATCCGAGCTCTAGTTACCGAGGGGGCCATGAGGTATCGTCGGAATATGAAATTTCAAATCGCAGCCGGGCGAGCATACAGGGGACGCTTCCGGAAGTGAAATCCGAAGCCCTGGGGGAGATCGAGCCGATCAACCGCGACTCGATCGAGCAGCGGGTGGCGGGGACGCTCCGCGACCTGATCGTCAGTGGTCAGCTTCCGGCCGGGACGCCGCTTGTCCAGCGGGATCTCGCCCAACGTCTCGGCGTCTCCCAGACGCCGGTCCGGCTCGGGCTCTCGGCGCTCGAGCGCGAGGGCCTCGTCGAGGTCGGCGGGACGGGGCGGGCGCTCGTCAGCCGACTGACCCGCGAGGACCTGGAAGAGATCTACGCCGCCCGGCTCGGTCTCGAAGGCCTCGCGGCCCGGATCGGGGTGGCCGCGATCGGAGAGGCGGAAGTCGAGCGGATGCGCGTGATGCTGGGCGAGCTCGACCGCCTCGCCGGCCGACGCGACGTCGAGGGCTACCTCCAGCTGCGCTGGGACTACCACGCGGTCTGTTACGAGTCCTCCCGCCGGCCGCGGCTCCTCGCCGAGGTCGAGCGGCTCTTCTGGCGCGCCGAGCGCTACAACCACCTCGTCCTCTCGAGCGCCGAGCGCTTCCGGCGCTCCGTCGCCTACTACCACGAGTTCTTCGCGGCCTGCGAGCGCCGCGATCCGCTCCAGGCCGAGCGCGTGATCCACGAAAGCGTCCGAGGCGCCGTCGATCTGATCTGGCCGACACTGCCTTCCGAGTTGGAGGAGCCGGAGGGTTGAGCTCCGGGATCCGCATCGGCGCCGATGTCGGCGGCACCTTCACCGACGTGCTGCTCCTGGACGGAGACGGGCGACTGCGGTGTACGAAGGTGCTTTCGACCCCGCCCGACTACGATCGCGCCGTCGTCGAGGCGGTGCGGAGGCTCGTCGGTCCAGAGGCCGGCGAGGTCGAGGGCGTCGCCCACGGGACGACGGTTGCGACCAACGCGGTGCTCGAGCGGCGCGGCGCCCGCACGGCGCTCGTGACGACGGAAGGTTTCCGCGACGTGCTCGAGCTCCGCCGCATGCGGATGCCGCATCTCTACGACTACTTCTGGACGAAGCCGCCCTCGCTCGTACCGCGCCGCCTCCGTTTCGAGATCGCCGAGCGCGTCACGGCCGGCGGTGAGGTGCTGAGAGCGCTCGACGAGGACGAGGCGCGCGAGCTTGCCCGGCGGCTCGGCGGAGCTCGCCCCGAGGCGATCGCGGTGTGCCTCCTGCATTCGCACGTGCACCCGGCCCACGAGCGGCGCCTCGGCGAGATCCTGCGCGAAGAGCTGCCCGGGATCCCCGTCTCGCTCTCGAGTGAGATCCTGCGCGAGCAGCAGGAGTACGAGCGCACCGCGACCACCGTCGTCAACGCGTATGTCCGGCCACTGATGGGCCGCTACGTCGGTGAGATCCGCTCCGGCCTCGACGCGGCCGGCATCGGCGCCCCGCTGACGATCATGCAATCCTCCGGCGGCCTGATGACCGCCGAGGATGCTGCCGCGAGGCCCGTCTATGCGCTCGAGTCGGGCCCGGCCGCGGGCGTCGTCGCCAGCCTTGGCCTTGCCCGCGCGCTCGGGCACGAGAACGTGATCACCTTCGACATGGGCGGCACGACCGCCAAGGCGTCGCTGATCGAGGGCGCCCGCGTCTCCCGCAGCCTCGAGTACGAGGTCGGCGCCTCGCTCTCGGCCGGGAGCCGGCTGCTTCGCGGCTCGGGCGAGCTGATCCGCATCCCGACGATCGACATCGCCGAAGTCGGTGCGGGCGGCGGTTCGATCGCCTGGCTCGATCCCGCCGGCGGGCTGCACGTCGGCCCGCGCAGCGCAGGTGCCTCCCCCGGCCCCGCCTGCTACGGGCGCGGAGGGACGGAACCGACCGTGACCGATGCTGACGTCGTCCTCGGCCACATCCCGACGGGCCCGCTCGCTGGCGGCGACCTGACCGTCTCCTCCGCGCTCGCCGAGCAGGCTGTCGCGGGGCTCGCCGAGCGGCTCGGGCTCTCGACGATCGAGGCCGCCCGAGGAATCCACGACCTCGCGAACGCGGCGATGATGCGGGCGCTGCGGGCCGTCTCGACCGAGAAGGGACGCGACCCGGCCGATTTCGTCCTCCTCGCCTACGGCGGCTCCGGGCCGGTCCACGCGGCGGCCCTCGCCGCCGAGCTCGGCGTCCGGACGACGATCGTCCCGCCGCTCGCCGGGCTCTTCTCCGCCGCCGGCCTGCTCTACGCCCGGGCCGAGTTCCACGACGTGCGCTTCTGCGGGGTGAGCGCGCGGGAGCCGGACCTCCCCGCACTCGAGCGCCTGGACGCCGAGATGCGCGAGTCGCTCGCCACCTCGATCGGCGACGATCACCCGGTTGAATGGCAACGCCTCGCCGACGTCCGCTACCGCGGCCAGAACTGGAGCGTGACGATCGACTTCTCCGGGCCGCTCGACCGGGAGGCCGTTGCCGCCCTCGCCGAGCGGTTCGAGGTCGAGCACGAGCGTCTGTACGGAACGCGGCTCGAGCCGGGATCGCCCGTCGACATCCGCGCGGTGCGGATGATCGCCCTCGGCCCGCCGCGCGAGGAGCTCTCGCTGCTCGGCGGCCCCGAGCTCTCGGCGGCAGGCTCGAGCGGGAGTCGACGTGCGAGCTTCGGCCCGCCTCACGGGAGGCTCGAGGCGCCGATTCGCCCGCGTGCAGCAGTCGGCTCCGAGCCCGTGGCGGGCCCGCTGCTCGTCGATGAATACGACACCACCGTGGTGGTTCCGCCTGGCTGGACGGTACGCCTTGATCCGGGCACGCACGCGCTCGTGCTCGATCACGTCGCCCTCGAGCGGGCCGACGAGGTGGCGCATGCGGCCTCGATCGCCCGTCGCCTCGTCGCGAACGCACTCGAAACCGCGGCCGACGAGATGGCGACGACGATCTTCCGCACCGCTCACTCGGCGGTCGTCCGGGACGCGATGGACTTCTCGGCGGCGCTCTGCAGCTCGACCGGCGAGACGGTGGCGCAGGCGGTGACGATCCCGCTCCAGCTCGGATCGATCCCGAACGCGATGAGGACGCTCCTCGATCGCTTTGGCGATCGTTTCCGGCCCGGCGATGTCTACCTCGTCAACGACCCGTTCGACGGCGCGAGCCATCCACCCGACCTGTTCGTGGTCAAGCCGTCCTTCGAGGGGGAGACGTTGCTCGGCTTCGCGGTCACGGTCGCCCACCACGGCGATATCGGTGGGCGAGTGCCCGGCTCGTGCGCCTGCGACAACACCGAGGTGTTTCAGGAGGGCCTCCGGCTGCCCTGGGTCCGCCTCTACGCCGAAGGCGAGCCCGTGGAGGACCTGTTCGCCGTGATCCGGGCAAACGTGCGCCTTCCGCGCGAGCTGATCGGCGACCTGAGCGCGCAGGTCGCCGCCTGCCACATCGGCGACCGCAGCCTGCAGGCGCTCGCGCGCCGCCACGGCGCGCCCCGCCTGGCGATGCTGATGGCCGACCTGCTCGATCACACCGAGCAGCTGCTCCGGGGCGAGATCGCCTCCTGGCCCGACGGAGAGACGACGTTCACCGACTACATGGACTCCGACGGGATCGAGGTCTGCGACGTTCCGCTCCACGTGAAGCTGACCGTGAGCGGCGATCAGCTCGTCGCCGACTTCTCCGACTCGGCGCCGATGGTGCGGGGAGCGCTCAACTGCACTCCCTCGTTCGCCGAGGCGGCCGTCTACCACACCGTGATGGCGGCCTCCTCCCTCGATATCCCCCGAACCTCCGGAGCGACGCGGCCGATCACCGTGATCACGAAGCCGGGAACGGTGACCCACGTGCTGATGCCGGGAGCCTCCTCGATGCGCGGGATCACCGGCTACCGGATCTCCGACGTGATGAACGGGGCGCTCGCGCAGCTCATCCCCGATCGCGTCCCGGCCGCCGGAGAGGGCGGAAGCACGCTCGCCTTCTTCACCGGGAGCCTCGAGGGGGAGCCGTTCGTCTACAGCGAGCTCGTGGTCGGGACCTGGGGCGGCCGCCCGGTCGCCGACGGGAACGACGGGCTCGCGAACCCGTGCGCGAGCATCGCGAACATCCCGGTCGAGCTGGCCGAGAGCGACTGGCCGATCATGATCGACCGATACGGCCTCGTCCCCGACTCCGGAGGAGCGGGCCGCTACCGCGGCGGGCTCGCAATCGAGCGTGTCTGGCGGGTGCTCGTCCCGCGCACGGCCGTTCACGTCCGCTCCGACCGCCAGGTCCATCGCCCCTACGGGCTTGCGGGAGGTCTGGAGGGCGGAGCCTCGTCGAGCCTGCTGCGCCGCGCGGACGGGTCGCTCGAGCAGATGCCGCCGATGTTCGTCGCCGACCTCCACCAGGGCGATGTCTTCCACCACCGGATGCCGGGCGGCGGCGGCTGGGGGGAGCCGTTCGAGCGCGAGCCCGAGGCGGTCGCCGAGGACGTGCTCGACGAGAAGATCTCGCTCGCTGCGGCCCGAGAGCTGTACGGCGTCGTGCTCGGGCGCCACGGCTCGGTCGACGTTGCCGCGACGGAAGCTCTCCGCCGGTCGAAGGTGGCGAGTTGAAGGCTCTTGCCTCGTCGCTTGTCGCCTCGGCCGGGGGCGAGAGGGCGCGGATCGTGCTCGGGCTCGAGGCGGCCTTTCCCGCTGCTGCTGTGAGCGGGCCGGCATTCACCGTCCAGGGCGCGCCCGGCGATAACCTCGCGCTCCATCACGCACTCTCGGCAGCGGCGCCCGGTGAGGTGATCGTGCTCGCCGTCTCGGGGGAGCGGCGGGTCGCCCACTGCGGCGAGATCGTCGCGATCGCCGCGCGGGAGCGCGGCATCGCCGGGATCGTGCTCGACGGCGCCGTCCGCGACCGGGCCGAGATCGCGGCGCTCGGGTTTCCGGTCTTCTTCCGCGGCAGCTCGCCGCGCGGCCCGGGCAAGAGCGGCCCCGGCGCCCTCGGCGTCCCCGTCGAGCTCGACGGGGTGTCAATCCATCCCGGCGACCTCGTTTGCGCCGACGCGGACGGCATCGCCGTCGTCGCCGCCGCCGACGTCGAGGCCGTGAAGGCCGCCGTCGCCGCGCTCGAGGCGCGCGAGCAAGAGATCATGGCCGAGATCCGAAACGGCCGGTCGACCGTCGAGCTTTTCGAGTTGGAGGAGCTCTCTTGAGGATCACCCGCATCGAGGCGACACCGCTCGCGATTCCGTTGGCCGAGGAGTTCCACTGGGCCGGCGGGACCCAAACGGGCGCAAATCTCGTGCTCTTCGCCGTCCACACCGACGAGGGCGTGACCGGCTACGGCGAGTCGATCTGCGAGGACCAGCGCGCCGTCGTCGCCTACGGCGAGCTGATCGCGCGCCAGTTCGTGGGCCACTCACCCGGGGATGTCGAGGCGATCCTGCGCTCGGTGTGGACGGAGGGGCGCTGGAAGATGTTCCCCCAGTTCACGAACCTGCTCGTGGCCGGGATCGAGGTCGCCTGCTGGGACGCGCTCGGCCGGGCGCTCGGCGTCCCGACACGGACCTTCTTCGGCGGTGCAGTCCAGGACGAGCTCGACTACTTCGGCTTCCTCCAGGGAGACGAGCCGGAGAAGCTCGCCGCCCACGCGCGCGAGCTCGCCGGCGCCGGCTTTCGCGTCATTTATCTCAAGGTTGGCCGCGGGGCGCGCGACGACGACGCCTGTGTCGCCGCGGTGCGCGAGGCGATCGGGCCCGAGCCGTTGCTACGGATCGACCCCAACGAGGCGTGGGACCGCGCCACCGCCGTCGAGCGCATCCGGCGGCTCGAGCGCTACGACCTCGACTGGGTGGAGCAGCCGACCCCGGCCGGCGACGTGAACGGGCTCGCACACGTCCGCCGCTCCGTGAACGTCAAGATCGCCGCCGACCAGGCGGTCTTCACGACCAGGCAGCTCCTCCACGTGCTCGAGAAGGAAGCCGCGGACGTCGTCGTCCAGGGGAGTCATGATGCTGGCGGCCTGCTGCGCTTCCGCCAGCAGGCGTTCATCTGCGACGCCCACGGATTGAGAGTCAACCGCCACGCCTTCATGGAGAGCGAGATCAGCTTCTACGCGAACGCGCAGGTCGCCTCGACGATCCCCAACCTGACGAGCGGCAACCAGGTCATGCACCAGCTCCTGGCCGAAAGGCTGACCGCAGGCCCGCCGCCCGCGATCGACGGCGGCCGCTTCCGGCTGAACGACGCGCCCGGTCACGGCTTCGAGCTCGACGAGGACTCCGTCGCCCGCGCCCACGAACGGTGGCGCCGCGACGGGGCCTACAACACGATCGAGTCGGTAGCCGGGAGCTCGTGAGAGGCGCGACCACGATCGTCGTCGGCGGAGGGATCCTCGGCGCGACGACAGCCTGCGAACTCGCGCGCGGCGGGATGGACGTGCTGCTCCTCGAGGCGGGCCGGTTCGGCGGGCAGTCGACCGGCAAGTCGGCCGCGATCGTCCGCTGTCATTACTCGAACTCGGAGGTCGTGCGGATGGCCGTCCACTCGCGCGAGACACTCCGGCGCCTGCCGCTCCTGCTCGACTGCGACCCCGTCTACGACCGCTGCGGCTGGCTCTTTCTCGTCGACGAGGAACATGCGGGGATTGCAATCGAGAACGCCGAGATGCAGGACGAGGAAGGGCTCGACAGCATCGAGGTCGCGGACCTCCAGGAGTACCTGCCCGGCATCGACGAGACCGGGATCGCCTACGCGCTCTACGAGCCGGATGCGGGCTTCGCCGATCCGGTCGCGACGACGAACGCCTACATCGCCGCGACCCGCGACGCGGGCGGCCGCGCGCTCGAGGGAACCCCGATCGAGGCGGTCGAGCTCGAAGCCGACCGCTTTCGCGGCGTCCGGGTCGCGGGCGAGCTCATCGAGGGCGACAACCTCGTGCTCGCCGCCGGGCCGTGGACGCTCCAGCTGGCGCTCGCCGCCGGCCTCGAGCTGCCGCTCGAGATTACCCGGGAGCAGGACGTCGTCTTCGAGGTGGCTCCCGAGCTCGCTCTCCGGCACGCGGTCTCCTCGCAGATCGACCGCGTCTACATGCGCCCCGCCCCCGAGCACGGCGTGGCGCACCTGCTCGTCGGACGCGGGTTCCCGAAGGAGTACGAGACCGTCGACCCTGCGAGCTTCGACGCTGAGCTCGACGCGGCGTTCGAGCGGGACGTCGAGGACCGCGTGATCGCCCGCCTGCCGCGACTCGTAGGGATGCGCGCCGCCGGCGGGCGCGTCGGGCTCTACGACGTGACGCCGGACTGGCACCCGATCCTCGGCCCCGTCGAGGGGCTCGACGGGCTCTTCCTCGCAGCCGGGGGGAGCGGGCACTGCTTCAAGCTGGCACCCGCGATCGGCGAAATGGTCGCGGGCGCGGTTCTCGGCCTGAAGACCGCCTACGCCGAGGTAGCAACCTTCTCGCTCTCGCGCTTTACGGAGGGACGCGAGCTCCGCTCGACCTACGGGGGCAACCGCGCATGAGCGTCGAGCTCGTGATCCGGAACGGGACGATCCTCGACGGGAGCGGCCGTGAGCCGTTTCAGGGTGACGTCGCGATCGAGGCCGGGCGGATCGCCGCCGTCGGTCACGTCCCCGCGACCGAGTGTCCCGAGCTCGACGCGTCGGGGCTCTTCGTCTCACCGGGCTTCATCGACCTTCACAGCCACTCCGACTACACGCTGCTCGTCGATCCACGTGCGATGAGCGCGCTCTACCAGGGGGTGACGCTCGAGGTCGTGGGTAACTGCGGGTTCGGGTGCTTCCCGATCCGCGACGCCGCGCTCGCCCGCAAGGCGATCTACGGCTACAGCGAGGAGGCGCCGATCGAGTGGCAGAGCGCGGGCGGTTACTTCGACCGCCTGCAGGCCGCGAGGCCGGCGGTCAACGTGCTCAGCCTCGTCCCCAACGGCCAGCTGCGGTTATCGACGGTCGGCCTCGCCGACCGACCGGCCGAGCCCGCCGAGCTCGCCGAGATGAAGGTGCTCCTCGAGGAGTCGCTCGCCGAGGGCGCCTGGGGTTACTCGACCGGGCTCGAGTACGCCCAGGAGGCTGGCGCGAGCGAGCAGGAGGTCGCGGCGCTCTGCCGGACGCTCGCTCGCAGCGGCGGCCTCTACGCGACACACACGCGGCGCCGGGACGAGGGCGCTTCGGACTCGGTCGCCGAGGCGATCCGAGTCGCGACCGCGAGCGAGGTCCCGCTCCAGGTCTCCCACCTCGTGCCGCGGAACGGGATCGAGGAGTCGCGCCGCTCGACCGAGCTCGTCGAGGCTGCCCGCGCCCGCGGGCTGGACGTCGAGTTCGACATGCACACGCGCCTCTACGGGCTCACCCATCTCTATGCGGCTCTGCCGCCCTGGGCGCTCGCCGAGGAGCCTGCGCGCCTCGCCGAGCTCCTGCGCGACTCCTCCGCGCGCGACAGGATGCGCCCCCATCGGAGCATCCTCAGCGCCGGAAAGGACTGGGGGCGGATCGTGCTGCTCGACAACCCGTTCTGGCCCGAGTACGCGCGCCGTGATCTCGCTACGATCGCGGCGGAGCGGGGCCAGGCGCCGCTCGAGGCGGTCTACGACCTGCTGCTCGGAGCGCTGGAGGCGCCGCACAGGCTGATGGTGATCATCCACGCCTACACCGAGGAGGAGCAGCGCGAGGCCTTTGCCCATCCGCTCTGCGTACCCGGCTCGGACGCGACGACCCTCGCGACCGACGGCCCGCTCGCCGACACCTCGTTCCACGGCGCCTACACCTGGGC
>DATKRX010000066.1:0-13152 GCA_035531915.1 Gaiellaceae bacterium
CAGCGACCACCGCCCCGGCGAGTGATCCGGCATAGGGCGCACGGTGGACTCCGTGCTCGGTGACGATCGCCGTGATCAGCGCCGCCGGGGTGACGTCGAACGCCGGGTTCCGGGCCGGGAAGCGCGATGTGAGCTCGGCGGGATCGCGCTCCTCGATCGGAATCTCGGCGCCGGTCGCGGTGGCGTGATCGACGGTCGAGCTCGGGGCGACGATGTAGAACGGGATCCCGTGGTGGTGGGCGAGCACCGCGAGGCCGTAGGTGCCGATCTTGTTCGCGGAGTCGCCATTGGCGGCGATCCGGTCGGCACCGGTGAAGACGACGTCGACCTCGCCGGCCGCCATCCGCGAGGCCGCTGCGGAATCGGCGATCACCGTGTGCGGGATAGCCGCCGTTTCGAGCTCCCAGGCGGTGAGGCGAGCGCCCTGGAGCAGTGGGCGCGTCTCGTCCACCCAGACGTGAGTCAGCAGACCGCGCTCCCAGGCGGCCAGGAGCGCCCCGACGGCGCTGCCATAACCGCCGGTCGCGAGGCCGCCCGCGTTGCAGTGTGTGAGCGCGCGCGTTCCCGGGAAGAGCAGGGCGGCAGCGTGCGCGGACATCGCGCGGCAGCGGTCGACCTCGTCACGGTGAATCGCCCGGGCATGCTCGGGGGAGGGGTCGGCGCGCATTTCCTCGAGCGCCCACGCCAGGTTCACGGCGGTCGGCCGTGACGCACGGAGCGCGGTGTCGGCCGCTTCGAGATCCTCGCCCTCCGAAGCGGCGAGCGCGATCCCGTAGGCGGCGGCGATCCCGATCGCAGGAGCGCCTCGCACGACCATCGTGCGGATCGCCTCCGCCACCTCGGCGGCGGTGCGACATTCGTACTCGATCTCCTCTCCCGGCAGCTTTCGCTGGTCGAGCAGGACGACCCTGCCCTGCTCGAGGCGGAGGATCCGCTCAGGATCGAGCAAAGGTGACCACGGCGCGTGTCGGGTAGGGCTTGCGCAGCGACGCCTTCGGGACGAGGAGCGCGCGGTAGGTGCCGAAGATCGCCATGCACTGGGCGCTACCCGGTGCCGGCTGTTCCTGAACGAGCTTCACCGAGAGCGAGGTGCCGTGCTGGGAGAGGGACGAGACGTCGATCAGCGAGTCCTCGCAGCCGAACTCGCCGAAGATCGCAACGACGGCGTTCTTCGAGAAGTCGACGTGCGAGATCGTCGCGCTGCCGCCACCCAGATGGGCGGAGAACGTCTCGGTCGCGGCCCGGTCGAGCGCGACGTAGCCCGTCGGGGCCGAAGAAGGCACCGTTCCCCTGGACGGCCCGTCGGAAATCACCCGCCAGCTGACGGCGGCCCCGGCCGGGGTTGCGAGCCCGAACGCCAGCGCGGCCAGCGCCGCAGCCCCGATCAGGTGCCTTCGTCCCACGAGGCGAGGTAGCGCGTCTGCTCCTCGGTGAGCTGGTCGATCAAGACGCCCATCGTTCCGAGCTTCAGCCGGGCGATCTCCTCGTCGATCTCGCGCGGCACGGGGTACACGCGCGGCTCGAGCGTCGCGGCATGCTGAACCGCATACTCGGTCGAGAGTGCCTGGTTGGCGAAGGACATGTCCATCACGATCGCGGGATGGCCCTCGGCCGCCGAGATGTTGACGAGGCGGCCCTCGGCGAGCAGGTAGAGGCGGCGGCCGTCCTCGAGCGTGAACTCATCGACGAAGTTCCTTGCCTCACGCGTATCGACGGCGAGCGCGCGCAGGGCCGGGATGTCGATCTCGACGTTGAAGTGGCCCGTGTTGCAGAGAATCGCACCGTCTTTCATCTTCTGCATGTGCGCCCCGTTGATGACGTGCTTGTCGCCGGTCGCCGTGCAGAAGATGTCCCCGATCGGCGCTGCCTGCTCCATCGGCATCACGTCGTAGCCGTCCATCAGCGCCTCGAGGGCGCGCATCGGATCGACCTCGGTGACGATCACGTTGGCGCCGAGTCCCCGAGCCCGCATCGCGACGCCGCGACCGACCCAGCCGTAGCCCGCGACCACGAAGCGCCCGCCGGCGAGTAGCACGTTGGTCGCACGGATGATCCCGTCGATCGTCGACTGCCCCGTGCCGTAGCGGTTGTCGAAAAAGTGCTTCGTGCGTGCGTCGTTGACGGCGATCACGGGGAATGCGAGCGCCCCGTCGGCCTCCATGGCCTTGAGGCGGATCACGCCGGTGGTCGTCTCCTCCATCCCGGCGATGATGTCGCCGAGCTGCTCGCGGCGGGCCGTGTGGAGGACGCCGATCACGTCGGCGCCGTCGTCCATCGTGAGCTGCGGCTTGTGGTCGACGGCGGCCTCGATGTGCTGGTAATAGGTGTCGTTGTCCTCGCCCTTGATCGCGAAGACCGAGATGTCGAACTCCTCGACGAGCGCGGCGGCTGCATCGTCCTGGGTGGAGAGCGGGTTCGACGCGCAGAGCACGACGTCGGCGCCGCCCGCCTTGAGCGTCCGCATCAGATTCGCGGTCTCCGTCGTCACATGGAGGCACGCGGAGATGCGGTAACCGGCGAGCGGCTGCTCGGCCGTGAATCGATCGCGAATCGCGGCCAGCACCGGCATCTGCCGGTCGGCCCACATGATGCGGCGCACGCCCTCCGAGGCGAGCGTCAGATCCTTCACGTCGTAGCGTCTGGTCGTCGCCATGCAGAAGTCCTCCGTTTCAGTCTAGTTCGGGGCGGTCACGCCGCGAGAAGTCGCTCGTGCTTGCGCTGCTCCCAGTCGATCCAGGAGCCCGAGTCTGCGCTGGCGGCGAGCCAGCCGTCGAGCGCCGCCTTCAGGTCGGGCTCGCGGCGGAGGCGCGCAGCGAAGGCGACGTCGTCGAGCTCGAGCTCGTACTGACGACGAAGCTGTTTGAGCGAGCGAAGCTGGTTCAGCTCGCCCAACCCGTAGATCCGGTAGCAGGTTGCGCTACGGCGCGGGACGACGAGTCCCTGCTGCTCGAGGTAGCGGAGCATGCGGGCAGACCACCCCGAGGCCGCGGCGGCGGCGCCGACCGTGTAGGTGCCAGCCATCCGCACAACATTACCACATTTGTGTAAAGGTTGTGGCGCGATCCCGTCGGATCCTGGCGCGGAGGCCTCATGCCGCTCCGAGCTGATCGAGAGGCTCCCGCTCGAGCTCGATCCTCGATCCGGCGCGCCCCGAACGACCCAGGTGGCCGCCGGCCGCCCGAGCAGCCGGCCATCGGCAGCGCCGCGGAGGGGAAACGCGGCTTCGGTGCCCCAAGACCGGCCCGCTGTCTCGGGGGAGCGGTGAACCTCCGGAATCGTCCCCGGAAGCTCTGCCGTTTCTCTGCCGGGGGGTCGCCTGACGCGGCGCTCAGGGGGTCGAGGTGCCGGCGCGGCCATAGCTATCTTCGAGGCGCACGACGTCATCGAGGTGCGGAGTCGAGACCTCGAGGATGGTGGTGTCCTCGAGCGCCGTGACCCGGTGGACGGTGCCGGCGCGGTAGCGGAACGATGCCCCCGGACCGACGACCTCTTCCGCGAGCTCACCGCCGAGGTGGCCGAGCTGGATGCGCACGCGCCCGGACTGGATCAGCCACGACTCGTCCTTCAGCTCGTGGTATTGGAGCGAGAGCGACTGCCCCTCGCCGACAAACAGCACCTTGCCGCAGTAGCTCTCGCTCAGGGCCCAGATCAGCTCGTAGCCCCATGGCTTCTCGACCCGGCGGGCCTCGAACGCCCACGGTGTGAGTGCGCCGAGCTCGCTCACGCCAGCCACTCCGGATGCTCCCTGACGTGGTCGACTGCCTTGCGCAGCTCTTTCGGAGTGTTCACGGTCAGCCACAACCCGTCGTGGCGATAGGCGAACAGGCGGCGCTCGGCGACGAGCTCCGGGAACGTCGTCGCCTCGTGGTCGCCGAGCCCCGGGAAGCGCTCGATCGCCTCCTCCGACAGAACGTAGATCCCGCAGCTCACCCAGTAGGGAATCGAGCCACCCTCGCTGAAGCCCTCGATCGCGTCGCCCTCGCCGAGGTCGACCACGCCGAAGGGCGATTTCGGCTGAGCGACCGCGACCGTCGCGGCGCCGCCAGCCTCGGCGTGGCGGGCGAGCAGCGCCGTGAAGTCGACCGCGACGAGCTCGTCCCCGTTGAGCGCGTACAGGGCGCCGCTCTCCTCGCGCGAGCGGGCCGCGAACTTGATCCCACCGCCGCGGCCGAGCCGCTCCGGCTCCTCCGCCGCGACGATCTCTGCGCCGAGGCCGGCCAGCTCGCGTTCGAAGCCCTCGCCCTCGCCGGCGGCGCACGAGATGATCACCCGGTCGACACCGGCCCTCACGAGCCGCGAGACCTGGTAGGCGGCAAGCGGCCTACCGGCGACGTCGACGAGCGACTTCGGGCGACCTCCGGCGGCGTCGCCGAGCCGCTCGGCCTTGCCGCCGCAGAGGATGATCGCTTCCAACTACACCTTCTCGAAGACGTGGGAGCTCGCACGGCCGATGCCCTCGTAGACGAACCCCGCTGCGCGGGTCTCCGCCGGATCGAGGAGGTTGCGCCCGTCGATGATCAGCGGGTTCGCCATCGAGTCCCGGATCTCCGCGGTCGCGAGACCCTTCAGCTCGGGCCACTCGGTCACGATCACCGCGGCGTCCGCCTCGCGCACGGCCTCTGCAACCGACTTGACGAGTTCGACCCCGTGCGGCAGCGCCTCGCCACTGGCCACCGGGTCCCAGCCGCGCACCTCCGCCCCCTCGGCGAGGAGCCGTCCTGCGAGCACGATCGACGGCGCCTCCCGCATGTCGTCGGTGTGCGGCTTGAATGCGAGCCCGAGTAGCGCGACCTTCTTCCCGCGTAGCGACCCGAGATGGCGCTCGAGCTTCCCGACCACCCGGCGCTTCTGCAGCTCGTTGACCTCGATCACCGCCGCAAGTAGCTGGAAGTGATAACCAGAGTTCGATGCCAGTTGCTTCAACGCAAGCGAATCCTTGGGGAAACACGAGCCGCCGAACCCCAGGCCCGCCTTCAAGAAGTGCGGCCCGATCCGCTTGTCGTACCCGATCCCCTCGGCGACCTTGACGACGTCTGCCCCGGTCTTCTCGCACACGTTCGCAATCTCGTTGATGAACGAGATCCGCGTCATCAGCGCCGCGTTCGCGGCCAGCTTGATCATCTCGGCCGAGTTGACGTCGCACCGGACATGCGGCGCCACGACGTCGGCGTAGAGAGCGAGGACGGCGTCGCCGTCGACCTCCTCGAACGCTCCGATCGCGATCCGGTCCGGGTGCATGAAGTCGCGCACCGCGCTGCCCTCCGCCAGGAACTCCGGGTTCGAGACGTAGCCGACGTTGTGCAGCCCCCGCTCGTCGAGCCCGAGCCGGACCTTCTCGCCCGTCCCGACCGGCACCGTCGACTTCATCACGAGCAGCGGCCGTCCGGGAAGCTCCGGCAGGGCGTCGATCACGCTCCAGACCCGCGAGAGGTCGGCATCGCCCGAACGGGTCGGAGGCGTGTCGACACACACAAACAGGAACGGGCAGTCGGCGAGGTCGCCCACCTCGAGCGTGAAGCTCAACCGATCGCGGTTGCGCTCGAGCAGCTCGAGGACGCCTTCCTCGTGGAAGGGCACCTCGCCGCGGCGGAGCGCCTCGATCTTCTCCGGCACGATGTCCCGCACGACGACCTCGTGCCCGAGCTCGGCAAAGCAAGCCCCTGTGACGAGGCCGACCCACCCGGCACCGAAAATCCCCACCCGAGCCATTGGGCGGAACACTACTTCGTCGGTGTGAGGGGGACGAGACCCTTCGCGATCGCGAGCATGGTCTCGTTCGAGAGCGTGTCGAGCAGGGTGTTGACGACCCAGTAGCTCCGGTCGTGCACGCGCAACACGACCATCTGCAGGCTCGAACCGGAGTAGTAGAGCGAGTACTCGCGGCCGTTGAGCCTCCTCTGGAAACTCTTGTCGGCGAGGATCGGCGGGTTCGGCATGTCCGTCTCCTCGATGCCCCAGTAGTCGCCGTTGAGGGGGGTGGCGAACACGAGCCTGATCGCCTTCTTCTTCTGGCCCGGGTCGATCCAATAGAGCCGTGCCGCCTGGTCGCCGCAGCAGGTGTCGGGCTGGGATCCCGCTGCGAGCACCGTCGGCACCTCGAGCGGGAAGCCGGCACGGCGCACGAAGGGCTCGAGCAGGCTGCGCCCGGTGCTGGAATCGAACGTGACGCTCGGGGCCGTGTGGGCCAGCACCGGGGTGGGAGGCGGAGCGGCCACGAGTTGGTCGTGGAACGTCGTTCCGAGCAGCACCACCACCATCGCACCCGGGTCGAGCCTCCGGAGCCCCGGATCCTTCGGCAGAGGGCCGACGTCGGCGGGAAGGACGAGCTTGGCGAGCGCCTTCGCCGCTGCCTCGCTGCCCGGCTGTCGCTTGTCGTAGTAGACCTGCGTGTGGAAGTAGCCCTGCGTCGGCGCGTTCGGGAGGGCGTTCCCGGGCGGCAGCACGACGACGTATCCCTTGCCGGCGAGCAGCGAGGTGCCCGCCGCGGCCGCCCCGCCGATGCCGCTGCCGTTCAGAACGAGGACGGAGGTCTTGCTCGTCGCCGGGGCGGTCAGCTTCGGTTTCAGCTTCGTGCCGAGCGCGGCGGCGTTCGCCGCCTTCGACTCCGCAACGTCCGGGTGGGTGAACTGGTAGATCGCCTGCGTGACGTTCGACGGGTCGGTGTAGGTGATGCTGCTACCGGTCACGCCGTTGATCTTGTCCTGGAAGAAGTGTCCGCCCGGCAGCGTCAGCGCGAAGATCATCCACCGCAGCACCGTCTGGTCGCTGAGGTCGCTGCTGCTCCCGCCGACCTCGACGTTGTGGGTCAGGGTCGAGATCAGCGACGGGATCTTCAGGAACGAAACGTGCGAGAACTGCTGCTTGAGCGCGCGCACGAACTCCTGCTGGCGCGCGATCCGGTGGTAGTCGTCGTCGGTGTGGCGGTAGCGGACGAAGTCGAGGGCCTGCTGCCCCGAGAGGAGCTGGTAGCCGGGCATGATGTTGATGTTCGCGTAGTTCTGCGCGGCGGTGCCGTTGTTGACGTGGTAGTAGCGACGGTCGATGTTGAGCCAGATCCCGCCGAGCTTGTCCACGATCTCCTTGAAGCCGTGGAAGTTGACCGTGATCAGGTAGTTGATCGGGAGGCCCGTGAAGTGCTTGACCGTGTCGACCGTCCCCCTCGCCCCGCAGTCGGCATAGGCCTGGTTGACCCTGTTGTGCGGGTCGATCGGCCCCGTCTTGTCCTTCGGGCACCAGATCGGGACGCCGAGGTCGCGCGGGATCGAGAGCAGCGAGATCGTCTTGGTGAGCGGGTCAGCCCGGATCATCATCACGGTGTCCGACCGCGAGACGGTCGAGAACTCGGCGCCGGCGCGCTGGTCGTAGCCGACGACGAGCGCGATCGCGGCGTGCCCGGGGGCGGTGTAGTTGAGCTCCTTCTCGCTCAACTTCACATCCAGCGAATGTGCCCGCACGTCACTGAGCGATTCGTGGGCGAAGAGCAGCACACCGCCCGCGACGCCTACCGTGATCGCGACGATCGTGAGCAGCATGCCGACGAGGATCCGGCTCACCAGGCCCCTGCGCTTGCGGATGCGGGGCCCGTAACGGACGACCCCGGTCGCGGCAGCAGGCGGCATGACCCGATGGCCGTTCTTGCCGTTCAGGCCGGCCCCGCGGCCGACACCTCGTTTCAGAGTCGTCCTCATTGCACGGAAGCGGCGCCCGGAGGCGCCTGCCCGCCAAGGATAACCGACGCGACGCTCAGGCCTTCACGGCCCGTCCTGCGAGCGTCGCCGCGATCCGGTCTTCGAGCGCGAGCAACTGGCTCGTGAGCGGCCCGGGCGCGACCACGTTGACGAAGAACTGCGTTCGGCCCTGCGAGACGAAGATGTAGTCGCTGACGATCGGATGCCCGCCGTATTTGAGCGAGACCCGGTAGTCGGAGCTGTGCGACCCGACCTTCTGCAGCTTGAGCAGCGTCACGTTCCCCAAGCTCGCACCAAGAGAGCCGAGCGACTTCAACAGGTCGTATTTGAGGCACGCGCTGAGCAGCGGGGTGACCATTCGCTTGACGAGCGTGTTCACCTCACCGGCGCTCTTGAAGACCTCGACATCGGTATCGACCTGCAGCCCTTCGCTCTTCAGCTCCAGGTACGACTCGGCGTGGCCGGTGAGCGTGAGGTCGGAGTTGTTCGGCTGGTCGCCGGGGCAGACCGGGATCTTGAGCGTACTCGGCGTCTCCCCCGCCCCGCTCCACGCCGGCCCGAGGTCGCTGAACCTGAGGAGCGAGGCCACCGCATGCGCCTGGTCGGGCTTGGTGATCTTCGTCTTCGGGTCGGTCGCGTCGGCCGCGGCGAGCGCAGCGGCGACGAGCGTGACCAGGGCTGCGAGGAGCGCCAGGAGCAGGAAACGCCTCATGCCGGCAGGACTCCGGCGCGTTTCAGGAGGATCTGGGCGAGGCCGAGTTCGAAGCGGGGAAGCTGGCTCCCCGTTTCAACCGGCGCGATGATCGTGAACTCGTATTCCACCCGACCTTCACCGAAGAAGACGTAGTCGCTCAACAACCTACCCTGTGACTTGCCGCTCCGCACAGCCACGAGCGCCCGGTAGACGGCGCTGACCGTTCCGATCGAGGGGAACGGGACCCTCTTCACCGTCACGCCGGCGACTTTCGAGAGCTGCGCGAGCTGATGAGCGAGGCACTGGCCGAGCTGTGGGGAGATCGTGCGGTGGAAGTCCTTGGCGACGTCCGCCGGCGATACGAGCACCTGGACGTCCTGGTCGAGCTCCACCCCCCCGGCAGCGAACGTGAAGCGCGCGTCGGCGTGGCCGGTGACCGTCAGGTCGGACTCCTTCGGGTTGAAACCCGGGCAGTTCGGCGGCGTGAGCGAGCTCGGGGCGATCGTCCCGCCGGCCCAGCCGGCTCCGAGGTCGGACGTCTTCAGGAGAGCCGCCACCGCCTTTGCCTGGTCGGCTTTCGAGATCTTGACGCTAGGGGCGTTGGCGAGCGCTGCGGTCGCGCAGACGAGCGAGACGAGCGCGGCCGCTACGAGAGATTTGGCCGCAACCACTTCTCCACTTGTACCACGGATTCTCCCTTGCGAGCCGCGTAGTCCTGGAGCTGATCCTGGGCGATCCTCCCCACCGCGAAGTACCTCGCCGCGGGATGCGCGAGGTAGATCCCGCTCACCGCCGCAGCGGGCAGCATCGCGTAGCTCTCGGTCAGCTCGATCCCGAGCTCGCGTGCCCCGAGCAGGTCGAACAGCTTGCCCTTCTCGCTGTGGTCGGGGCACGCCGGGTAGCCGAACGCGGGCCTGATGCCGCGGAACCGCTCGCCGAGCAGCTCCGTCCGGGGGAGGAGCTCCTTCGGTGCATACCACTCGTGTCGCGCCCGCTCGTGCAGCCACTCGGCAAACGCCTCCGCTAATCGGTCGGCGAGCGCCTTGACCACGATCGCCGTGTAGTCGTCGTGCTCGGCCTGCAGGCGCTGGGCGAGCTCGTCGGCGCCATGGATCGAGACAGCGAACGCGCCAACCGAGTCCTCGCCCGGCGAGACGTAGTCGGCGAGGCAGCGATTCGGACGGCGGTCGCCGTTCTCGGCCTGCTGGCGTAGGAAGCAGAAGCGGGTCCCACCGACCACGATATCGTCGCCCTCGGCGTGGGCGGGCCAGAAGCCGTACACCCCGCGCGCCGAGAGCGAGCCGTCTCGCACGATCTCCTCGAGCGCGGCGAGCGCGTCCTCGTGCAGCTCGCGCGCGGCCGGGTTCTCGAGGATCGCCGGGAACTTGCCCTTGAGATCCCAGGCATAGAAGAAGAACTGCCAATCGATGTAGGGGACGAGTTCAGCCAACTCGGGGCTGATCGCGACCGGCCCCGTGAACGGCGGCACGGGCGGCGGGCCGAACTCGACCCGCTCGTGATTGGCGCGCGCCTCGGCGAGCGCCAGGAGCGGCCGGCGCTGCTTCTCCGCGTGCTGGACACGCAGCCGTTCCTGGAGCTCCCGGTTCTCCTCGTCGAGCGCGCCGCGGCGTGCGGGGTCGAGCAGCCCGGAGACGACGTCGACGACCCGACTCGCGTCGAGCACGTGCACCGTCTCGTGCGCGTAGACGGGCGCGATCTTCACCGCCGTGTGCTGGCGCGAGGTGGTGGCTCCGCCGATCAGGAGCGGCACCGAGCAGCCGCGGCGCTGCATCTCCGAGGCGACGTCGACCATCTGATCGAGCGAGGGCGTGATCAGCCCGGAGAGGCCGATCACGTCCGCGCCGGCCTCGAGCGCCGTGTCGAGGATCTTCTCGACCGGCACCATCACGCCCAGGTCGATCACCTCGTAGTTGTTGCATCCGAGCACGACGCCGACGATGTTCTTGCCGATGTCGTGCACGTCTCCCTTGACCGTGGCGAGCACGATCTTCCCCTGCGCGCTGCCCCCGGCCTTCTCGTCCTCCATGAACGGCTCGAGGTAAGCGACGGCGCGCTTCATCGCCCGGGCCGACTTCACCACCTGCGGCAGGAACATCCGGCCCGATCCGAACAGGTCGCCGACGATCCGCATCCCGTCCATCAGCGGCCCCTCGATCACGTCGAGCGGTCGTGGACGCGACGCGCGCGCCTCCTCAGTGTCGGCCTCGATGAAATCGACGATCCCGTGCACGAGCGCGTGCGAGAGCCGCTCCTCGACCGGAGCGTCGCGCCAGGCCAGGTCGCGCTCCCGGCGCACGCCCTCGCCCTTGACGCGTTCGGCCATCTCGACCAGCCGGTCGGTCGCGTCGAGACGTCGAGCGAAGAGGACGTCCTCGATCCGCTCGAGCAACTCCGGTTCGACGTCCTCGTAGACGGCGAGCTGGCCGGCGTTCACGATCCCCATGTCGAGCCCGGCGCGGATCGCGTGGTAGAGGAAGACCGCGTGCATCGCCTCGCGCAGCGCGTCGTTGCCGCGGAAGGAGAAGCTCAGGTTCGAGATCCCTCCGCTCGTGCGCGTGCCCGGGCAGCGCTCCTTGATCATCGGGAGCGCCTCCAGGAATGCCTTTGCGTACTCGTTGTGCTCCTCGATCCCGGTCGCGACCGCGAGCACGTTCGGGTCGAAGATGATGTCCTCGGGCGCAAAGCCGGCCTGCTCGATCAGCAGGTCATAGGCGCGGCCGCAGATCGCCACGCGACGCTCGGCGTCGACTGCCTGGCCGGCCTCGTCGAAGGCCATCACGATCGCGCTCGCGCCGTAGTCGCGGATCCGGCGCGCCTGCTCGAGGAAGACATCCTCACCCTCTTTGAGGCTGATCGAGTTGACGATCCCTTTCCCCTGGATCGACTGCAGCCCCGCCTCGAGCACCGACCAGCGGGAGCTGTCGACCATCACGGGCAGGCGCGCGACCTCGGGCTCGGTCGCGATCACGTTCAGGAAGGTGCGCATCGCCTGCTCGCTCTCGAGCAGGTCGGCGTCCATGTTCACGTCGAGCGCGTTCGCGCCGCCGCGCACCTGCTCGAGCGCGACCTCGACCGCGCCCGCCCAGTCGTCTGCTTCGACGAGGCGCCGGAACCGGGCCGACCCCGTCACGTTCGTGCGCTCGCCGATCAGGACGAAGCCAGTGTCAGGGCCGATCTCGAACGGCTCGAGCCCGCTCCAGACCGTCCGGTGCGGCGGCGAGGCGGGGACGCGCGGCGCGAGGCCGCTGACCGCCTCGGCGATCGCAAAGGTGTGCTCGGGCCCCGACCCGCAGCAGCTGCCCGCGATGTTCAGGAATCCTGCCTCGGCGAACTCGCGTAGGAGCGCGCTCGTCACCTCGGGCGTCTCGTCGTAGCCGCCGAAGGCGTTCGGTAGCCCGGCGTTCGGGTGGGCGGCGACGAGGCAGGGCGCGATCCGCGAGAGCTCCGCGACATAGGGCCGCATCTCGTGGGCGCCGAGGCTGCAGTTGACACCGACGATCAGGGGGTCGGCGTGTTCGACCGAGCGCCAGAAGGCCTCGATCGTCTGGCCCGAGAGCGTCCGGCCGGAGCGGTCGACGATCGTTGCCGAGATCCAGAGCGGCAGCTCGGGAACGGCCTCGCGGGCGGCGACGATCGCGGCCTTTGCGTTCAGCGTGTCGAAGATCGTCTCCAGCAGGAGCAGGTCGACCCCGCCCTCGGCGAGCGCCAACATCTGCTCGGCGTAGGCCTCCTTCACCTCGTGGAAGCTCCGCGTGCGGAAGCCGGCGTCCTCGACCTTGGGGCTGAGCGAGAGGGTGACGTTGAGCGGCCCGACCGAGCCCGCGACGAAGCGATCTCCGGCCGCCTCGCGCGCGATCCGGGCGCCCTCGACGTTCATCTCGTGCACGTACCCCTCGAGCCCGTAGTCGGCCTGGCCGATCGAGGTCGCGGTAAAGGTGTTCGTGGTCGTGATGTCGGCGCCGGCGGCGAGGTAGCGCTCGTGCGCAGAGGCGATGAAGTCCGGCCGAGTCAGGTTCAGAACATCCGGGTTGCGCGTAATGTCGATCGGATGGTCCGTGAACCGGTCGCCGCGGTAGTCCCCGGGAGTCAGGTTCGCCCCGTGGATCAGCGTTCCCCAGGCGCCGTCGAGCACGAGCACCCGCTCCCGTGCGATCGCTCTGATCTGCGCTGCTACGTCTCGCTTCGCCATCTCACCTTCCGCTCACCTTCCTGCGCTTGAAGAGATCGACGACCCCGACAAACAGCGAGCGGAGCGCGTGCGGCTCTTTAGGCGTGTTGTTGACCCGGACGCCAAGCTGCCGTTCAAATCTCCGGGGTGGTTCGCCCGTCAATGTAGCCGTTCGCCGTCCGCAGACGCTCTCCGCCCCGGCGCGCTCATCCGGTGCGGAGCTGTGGCTTTGAGGCGTGTGCTGTGAGCGATCGTGCCGACCGCGCTCGTGGTCCCTGCCCTGCGCGCGAGGGCGGGCTCGCGGCGGCTGCGCCGGACCCGGTGCGGCGTTCTTCGTTGCCACCGCTCCGTTCCACCACCGCACCCGCCGACCGTGGCCTTCGGGTGGGGGTGGCTGCTCCTACCTCCCCGAGACGGCCAGCTGGTTCTCGGCGTGCTTGATCCGCTGCTCGACCTGCCAGCGGTCGGCGGTCGAGTCGCCGCGCTCGAGCGCTTCGAGTTCGGCTTGAGCGGATTCGAGCTGCTCGCGCGCGCGGGCATCGTCGATCTTCGAGGCCTCGATCGCGTCGTCGACGAGGGCG
>DATKRX010000067.1:0-24170 GCA_035531915.1 Gaiellaceae bacterium
TCATCCGACACGGTGCCTAGAGTGCTCAACATGCCGGACTGACCTCTCGGGTCGTCCGGAGCTGCTGCAAAGATCGTTGAGACCGGCCTGCCTGGGACGACTCTGACCCTTCGTGAATGCGATCCGTGACGAGCAGGTGCGCTACACGTCAAGGAAGGCGGAGTCGAGTACCTCGTCGTGCGGGTGATCCGGCCGAGCAGGAACACCGGTCTCGGCCACGCCTGGGCCGAGCCGGCCTAAAGTGGAAGCCAGGCGGGCCGTGCCGCTAAAAAGCGAGCGTGGGGAGGTCGAGCTCGTCTGCCCGCTCCATGCAGGCGAGCGCGATCGCCATGTCCTGGATCGCGAGCCCGGTCGAGTCGAAGACAGTTATGTCTTTAGGAGACTGGCGGCCGGGAGCATCGCCTGCGAGAACGGCACCAAGTTGCGTCACGTCGCTGCGATCAATGAGGCCGGCCTCGACGGCGTGGAAGAGGTCTCCCGAGTGGCTAGCTTGTTCCCACTCATCACAGAACAGCCTCATTCGCGGCTTCGGTATTAGGTCTGTTACGACCTGCTCCCAGTCGTCACAGAACTTCCGGGTGCGGGCAAGCTCCGTCGCCGAGATCTCGGCCTTTCCCGGGCCGTCGGCGCCCATCAGGCTCACGTGCTGGCCGGGGGCGAGCGAGCCGTCACCGAGCAGGACCTCGTGTCCGGGTGTCATGGTTACGAGCAGATCGGCAGCAAGGGCCTCTTGGAGCGAGCCCGCGACGCCCGCGCCGAGCTCGGCGGCCGCCGCCCGGGCGCGCGCCTGGTCGACGTCCCAGATCGACACCGCCCGGCCCCGCGCGAGAAACGTCCGCGCCGCAGCCCGGCCGTTCACCCCAGCGCCGATCACGGCCGCGGTCGAAGCGTCACTCCTGCCGAGCGTCTCCGCGGCGAGAACCGCCGCCGCGCCGGTGCGTAACGCCGTGACAGCCCCCGCCTCCATCAGCGCTCTCAGCTCCCCGGTCTCTGCATCGGAGAGGAGGACGATGCCGGCCACGGTCGGCAACCCGCGCGCCGGGTTCCCCGGGAACGAGGTCACCCACTTCAGCAGCGCATGAGCTCCGCCGAGCGCCGGCATCGCGCGGAAATCACCGGCGGGGTAATTGGTCACGTAGACCTTGGGGGGCATCGTCCAGTCGCCGTGGAAGTGCGCGACGAACCCGTCGCGGACGGCCTCGACCGCCTCCCCGGGCGAGACCGCGAGCTCGACGTGCCGGGCGCTGAAGACCGGGACGCGGGTCACAAAGCCTTGACGCCGGCGATCAGCTTCAAGACCGACTCCTTGGCATCGCCGAAGAGCATCGCCGTCTTCGGGTCGACGAAGAGCGGGTTGTCGATACCCGCGAACCCTGTGGCCATCGACCGCTTGCTCACGATCACTTGCTTCGCCTGATCCACGTTCAGGATCGGCATGCCGTAGATGGGGCTCCCGGGCTCGTTGCGCGCCGCCGGATTGACCACGTCATTCGCCCCGATCACGAGCACCACGTCGGTCTGCGGGAACTCCGGATTGATCTCGTCCATTTCCTTCAGCGCCGTGTAGGGCACGTTCGCCTCGGCGAGCAGCACGTTCATGTGCCCGGGCATGCGTCCCGCGACCGGATGAATCGCAAACGAAACCTCGATCCCTTTGCCCTCGAGCACGTCGGCGAGTTCCCGCACCGCGTGCTGCGCTTGGGCCACGGCCATGCCGTACCCTGGCACGATCACGACGCGCTGGGCGTAGGAGAGCATGATCGCCACGTCTTCGGCGTTCACCGAGCGCACGGTGCCCTCGAGCGCCGTCGTGATCCCTGCGCCCGCTTGCACCTGACCGAATGCCCCGAAGAGGACGTTCCCGATCGAGCGGTTCATCGCCCGTCCCATCATCAGCGTCAGCAGCGTCCCCGACGCTCCGACGAGCGCGCCGCTGACGATCAAGACGTTCGAGTCGAGCTCGAACCCGGTCGCCGCCGCAGCGAGACCGGTGAACGCGTTCAGCAGCGAGATCACGACCGGCATGTCCGCGCCGCCGATCGGCAGCACGAACAGGACGCCGAACACGAGGGCCCCCCCGATCAGCGCGACGAGCACCCACTGATGCTCGTACCCCGCGGCGACCGTCACGCCGGCAACGGCGATCGCTGAGATCAAGACGAGGTTCACGACCTGCTGGCCGGCATAGGTGATCGGCCGGCCGCCGATCAGCTCCTGCAGCTTCGCGAAGGCGACCAGCGAGCCGGCGAACGACACCGAGCCGATCAGCGCCGACAAGACGATCGACACCGCCACATCGGTGTGCAGCCGTCCGTGCGCGGGCGCTCGAAGGTGGAACTCGGCGAGCGAAACGAGCGCCGCCGCCCCGCCGCCGACGCCGTTGAACAGCGCCACCATCTGCGGCATCGCGGTCATCTTCACCTTCCGCGCCCCGACCGCCCCGAACACGGCTCCGATCGCCCCGCCGACCGGAATCCTCCAGCCGAGCTGCATCCCGTGCTGGGCGAGCGTCACCGCGATCGCGATCACCATTCCCGCCGCCCCGACCCAGTTCCCACGGCGAGCCGTCGTCGGCGAGGAGAGGAACCGCAGCGCCAGCACGAAGCAGATGATCGTGACCAGGTAGAGCAGGTTCGAGGTCGGCTGACTCACGCCGAGTCGTCCTTGTCGCGCTTCGGAGGCTCACGCCGCTTGAACATCTCGAGCATCCGGTCGGTGACGACGAACCCGCCGACCACGTTCGCCGCGGCGAGGATCATCGCCACGAACCCGATCCAGCCCGTGAGGAGATCGGGCCGGGCGATCCCCGCGATCAGGAGTGCGCCGACGATCACGATCCCGTGAATCGCGTTCGTGCCCGACATCAGCGGTGTGTGCAGAAGCGTCGGTACCTTCGAGATCACCTCGATCCCGAGGAAGATCGCGAGGGCGAGGATCGTGAGCTCGACCACGAGTTGCGTGTAGTGGCTCATCGGGCCGCTCCGTGGCCGGCGCCGCAACGGGGGTGTAGCTGTGCGAGGCGTTCACTTGCCGCAGCGCCGTTGGGCAGAGACGGCTTGCATTCGCTCATGCCTGCTCCTTTCGGGTCACACAGGTGCCGGCCGTGATCTCGTCGTCCCAATCGAGCGCGAGCTCGCCGCCGGGGGCGAGGTGCTCGAGCAACGCGCTGACGTTGCGCGCGTAGAGCTGACTCGCGTGGCCCGGCATCATGCTCGGCACGTTGAGCAGCCCCACGATCGTGATGCCGCCCGCGTCGTAGACCTCGCCGGGCCTCGTCAGCTCGCAGTTGCCGCCGCTCTCGGCGGCGAGGTCGACGATCACCGAGCCGGGCCGCATCCTCTCGACGGCCGAGGCGGGGATCAACTTCGGCGCCGGCCGACCCGGGATCGCGGCGGTGGTGATCACGAGGTCGAAGTCGGGGATCCGCTCGGCGAGCGCGTCCTGCTGGCGCTGCTGCTCCTCGGGGGTCAGCTCGCGGGCGTACCCGCCTGCGGTCTCCTCGCCGGTGACGCCGAGGTCGAGGAACGCCGCGCCGAGCGACTGCACCTGCTCGCGCACCGCGGGGCGCACGTCGAAGCCCGAGACGACCGCGCCCAGCCGACGTGCGGTCGCGATCGCCTGCAGCCCCGCCACCCCGGCGCCGAGCACGAGCGTGCGCGCGGGCGCGATCGTGCCCGCCGCGGTGGTCAGCATCGGCAGGAAGCGCGGCAGCCGGTCGGCCCCGATCAGCACCGCCTTGTAGCCCGAAACGGTCGCCTGCGACGAGAGAGCGTCCATCGCCTGCGCGCGAGTCGTCCGCGGGATCGACTCCATCGCGAACCCGAGCACCCCTCGCTCGCGGAGGTGGTCGATCCGCCCCGGATCGGTCAGCGGTTGCAGGAACGCGACGAGCAGCTGGCCGGCCGCGAGCTTCTCGATCTCGCTCTCCTCGGGCGGCGCCACCTTCACCACACCGTCGCTCTCCCACGGGTCGTCGACGAGCTCCGCGCCTGCGTCTGCGTAGGCCGCATCCGGATATCCGGCCGCGACACCCGCGCCACGCTCGACCGCGACCGCGAAGCCCTCGAGCCGCGAGATCGCGTCCGGGACCAGCGCGACGCGCTGCTCCCCCGCCGTTCTCTCCTTTGGGACTCCCACCCTCATGCGCGGGCGACGCTACCGAAAACGTCCCGCCTCGCGGCATGGCCCGGCGCTTTCGGCCGCTCGTCCGCGCCGGCTCGGGTCACCTCCAGTGCCCGGCTGGTCGAGGCGGAGGCGGCTGAAACGCAGCGGGAAGGGATCGAAAGCGGCGGGACGACGCGGCCTTGCGGTGTCGACCCACTCCCGGATCGGTCGACCGAAAACCGCCGCCGCAAGCAACGCCGTCGCTCCCGCGGTTGCGCCTAGACTCGCCGCAAATGACGCACCAACTCGAGAGCTACGGGCTGATCCTCCTCTTCTTCTTCGTCGCGATCGAGGGGTGCGGGATTCCACTTCCGGGCGAGACGGCGCTGATCGCCGCGGCCGTGCTCGCCGGAAGCGGTCATTTCAACATCGTCACGGTGATCGCGGTCGCGGCGGCCGGCGCGATCGTGGGAGACAACACGGGCTACTGGATCGCGCGCCTGGGCGGTCGCGCGCTACTCGGGCGGATCCCGATCGTGCGCGACGTCTTGCCGAAGTTCCTGCCCAAAGGCGAGCAGTTCTTCGAGAAACACGGGCCGAAGACCGTCGCGATCGCACGTTTCATCGCCGGATTGCGAATCACCGCGGCGTGGCTCGCGGGCATCAGCCACATGCCGTGGCCGCGGTTTGCCGCCTACAACGCAGCCGGCGGAACCGCGTGGGCGGCGGCAATCGGGCTCGCCGCGTACGAATTCGGTCAGAACGCGGTCAGTGCCGTTACCCACTACGGATTGTGGGCGGTCGGCGCAATCGTCGCCATCGCCGTGATCGTGTTCATCGGGCACCGGCTCCTGCACAAGCGCGGCGAACAAGGCGACGACGCGGAGCTCGCTAATTCTGAAAGCGAATCGACAGCTCGCGATTGACTCGAAAGGTCAACTGCGGGGTTGCTTCATTCTCTCCGCGGCTCACGCGCGAGACCCGCGCCGGCGCAACACGGTCCGAGGCACCCGGCGGCCGGGCACGAGGCACGAAGTGGCCGGATCTCGCTTGCCCGGGCGCCGCTCAATGAGTTGAAATCCCGCATCGAGCGGTAACTGCCACCGTGCAGGGAACGGCCGCTGTCATGGCACAGAACTACCATGGCTCGATGGGACTGAGCCTCGTTGTCGGGCCCGCGAAGGCGGGAAAAGTCGCGCTCCTGCTCGAGCGCTATCTGGCGCGCCTCGACGACGAACCGTTTCTGATCGTGCCGACCGGATCGGACGTCGAGCGTGTCGAGCGCGACCTGCTCGCACGCTGCGGCTGCCTGCTCGGCGGCTCGATCGGGACCTTCGACCGCCTGTTCGAGCGGCTCGTGGGCGCCGATCCGGAGCGAAAGCCCGTCGCGACGCGCGCCCAGCGAGCGCTGATCGCCCGACGTGCCGTACAGAACGCCGTAGGCGACGGGGCCGCCCTCTCGGCCTCGGCCCGGTTCGGTGGCTTCGCTGATGCCCTCGTCACCATCCTCGCCGAGCTCGAGGGTGGCCTGCTCGAGCCCGCCGACCTCGACGGCGACCTCGCCATCCTCTACGCGGCCTACCGTGCCGAGCTCGACGGGCTCGGGCTCTGGGATCGCGACCTCCTGCGCCGCCGGGCGTGTGACCGCCTGCTCTCCGACCTCGATGCCTGGCACCACGAGCCCGTCTTCGCCTACGGGTTCGAGGATCTGACGGCGGCCGAGTGGGCGCTGCTCGAGGCCCTCTCCGGTCGCGCCGATGTCCACGCCTCGCTCCCCTACGAGCCCGGGCGCGCCGCGTTCGCCTCCCTCGCGCGCACCGCCGAGGATCTCGGCGCACTCGCCGCGGGCACGATCGAGGAGCTGCCGCCGCGCTCGGCCGAGTATGCCGCGCCCGCGCTCGCCCACCTCGAGCGGGCGCTCTACGAGCCTGACGCCCAGCGCGAGCCGACCGGCGGTGCAGTCAGGTTCCTCGCCGGCGCCGGCCTGCGTGGAACGCTCGAGCTGATCGGCGACGAGCTGCTGACCGCGATCAGGGACGGAACCGCGCCCGAGCAGATCGGTCTCGTCGTCCCGTCGGTCGAGCGCTGGCGCGCCCCGCTCGAGACCGTGTTCGGCGGCCTCGGGATCCCCTATGCGATCGAAGCCCGCGTCCGTTTCACCGTCACGCCGCTCGGCCACGCGCTGATCTCGCTGCTCCGCTTCGCGTGGGCAGGCGGGGGGCGCCGCGAGCTTTACGGTTACCTGCGCTCGCCCTACTCCGGGATCGCGCGAACCGGTGTCGACTTCGCCGAGGGGCGTCTTCGCGGGCGTGCGGTCGAGCTGCCCTCCCGGGTTGAGGAGGAGACCGAGCGCCTGCGCGAGGCGCCGCTCGTCGCGCTCCGCGAGCTGCGGGAGGCCGATTCTCCGCTCGAGGGTGTTCGCATCGTGCTCGAGTCGATGGTGCGCGCCGCCTACGGCCTCGAATCGCCGCCCGCCGGCGACCAGGCCCGCCTCGATCTCCGCTGCTTCGGTGCGGCCGGGGCGCTGCTCGACGAGCTCGCCGCGCTCGGGGCCGGGCTCGAAACAGGGGAGGTGATCGATGCTCTCGCGCGGCTCGACCTCTCGGCGCCCGCCTCGGAACCGGGCCGTGTCGCGATCCTCGACCTGCTCCGCGCCCGGACACGCAGCTTCGACACCGTCTTCGTGCTCGGGCTCGAGGAGGGGGCGCTGCCGCGACGCGGGCGCAGCTCGCCCTTCCTCGACGACGATCGCCGCCGCGAGCTCGGCGCCCGCCTCGAACGGCCCGACCAGGTGAGCCGCGACCGCTACCTCTTCTATACCGCCTGTACCCGCGCAAGCCGGCGCCTCTATCTTGTTCGCCAGGCCGCCACCGATGAGGGCTCGCCGCTCGAGGCAAGCCCGTTCTGGGAGGACGTCGCCGCGGTGTTCCTGCCGGAGGACGTCGAGCGCGCGACCAGGCGTCGGGCGCTCTCCGAGCTGACCTGGCCGATCGAGGCGGCGCCGACCGAGCGGGAGCGCCTCCGGGCGCTTGCGCGCCTCTCGGCCGACCCCGACGCGACGGAGCTCGCGCTCGCACTCGCCGAGACAAACGGCTGGATGCGCCGCCTCGGCCGCGCTCGGCGGGCGTTCATCCGCGACACGCGCCTGCGCAACCCCGCCGTTCTGGGCGAGTTCGGCGGCCGCACGACCTTCGGCGCGACCGAGCTCGAGCGGTTCGGCGACTGCTCCTCGGCCTGGCTGTTCGAGCGGGTCGTCGACCCGAAGACGATCGACGCCGAAGCGGACGCCATGCTCCGTGGCAAGGTTGCCCACCAGGCGCTCTACGCGTTCTATTCGGGCCTGCCCAAGGAACTCGGGGCCGATCGCGTGACGCCCGAGACGCTCGAGCAGGCGCTACGGTTCCTCGTCTCCTGCCTCGACGACGCGCTCGGCTCGGGCGTCCGCCTCGAGCTCGGTGAGGTCGACGCGGCCGAGCTGCGCGAGAGCCTTCGCGGCGACCTCGAGCGTTTCGTCCGCGCCGAGGCGGAGTCGAAGCTCGCCTTCCAGCCGCGGCGCTTCGAGCTCGGCTTCGGCACCGACCGCTCGGCGCCCGAGCTCCAGCGCGGGCTGGAGCTCGGTGACGGGCTCTTTCTCAGTGGCAAGATCGACCGCATCGACATCGACCCGCTGAGCGCCCGCGGGATCGTCCAGGACTACAAGTCGGGGAAGGGCTCCTTCTCCGCGCGCCAGATCGACCAGGAGCGGCGCCTGCAGATTCCGCTCTACATGCTCGTGCTGCGCGACCTTGCCGGGATCGAGCCGCTCGGCGGTGTGTACCGGGCGCTCTCGGGTGCGCGCGCCGCACGGGGAATGCTGCGTGCCGAGGCGCGGGACGAGCTGCCCGGCTTCAAGCCGAACGACTATCTCGACGAGGGGCAGTTCTGGGCGCAGGTCGAGACGGCCCGCGAGCGTGCACTCGGCGCCGCCCGCCGGATCCGCGCCGGAGACGTCGTGCACGACCCGAAGGGCGGCGAGTGCCCGTCCTGGTGCGATCTCTGGACGATGTGCAGGGTGCCACGAGCATGAACGAGCGCCAACTCGAAGCGGTCGCAGCGCGCGGCGAGGTGTTCGTCTCGGCGGGCGCCGGTACCGGCAAGACCTCGGTGCTCGTCGAGCGGTTCGTGGGTGCGGTCTGCGACGAAGGGCTCGACGTCGAGTCCGTGCTCGTGATCACCTACACCCGCAAGGCGGCCGGCGAGCTGCGCGCCCGCATCCGCGCGGCGCTGACAGCTCGCGGCCGGCCGGAGCTCGCGCGCGAGCTCGACGGCGCGTGGATCTCCACCATCCACGGCTTCTGCTCGCGGTTGCTGCGCGCGCACCCCTTCGCGGTCGGGATCGACCCCGGCTACCACGAGCTCGACGAGGAGCACGGCGCCGTGCTCCGCGGCGAGGCGTTCGACCGTGCGCTCGAGGCCTTCTGCTCGGGCGCCGACCCCGAGCGGCTCCGCCTGCTCGCGACGGGCGGAAGCAACCGGCTGCGCAAGATGCTCACCGGCGTGTACGAGAAGCTCCGCTCGGCCGGTCGCCCGCTCGTGCTCGCCGTCCGCGAGCCCGCCGACCTCCCAGAGCGGCTCGAGACTCTGCGCGAGGCGGCGCAGTGCCTGCTCGACGACACGGGTGCGACGCCGAACCACATCGACGCCGCGCAGGCCGCGCTCGACCTCCCCTCGCTTCCCGAGGCGCTGCTCGACCTCGCGCCGCTGCGGGCCCGCGGCGAGCGGGCGGCGAGCTTCGAGGAGGCCCGCAAGAACGTCGAGCAGGCAGCGTTCGAGCTCTTCGCGACACGTGACAAGGAGCTCTTGCAGGAGCTGCTCGAGCTGTTCGCGCTCGAGTACGCCTCCGGGAAGGAGCGCGAGTCGGCGCTCGACTTCGAGGACCTCCAGCTGCTCGCGCGTGACCTACTTGCCCGCGACGAGCGCGTGCGCGAGGCCGAGCAGCTGCGCTTCCGCGCGATCATGGTCGACGAGTTCCAGGACACGAACGCCCTCCAGTGCGAGCTGATCGACCTGATCGCGGCCGGGCCGGAGAAGAATCTCTTCTTCGTCGGGGACGAGTTCCAGTCGATCTACGGGTTCCGGCATGCCGACGTCGGCGTCTTCCGGGCGCGGCGCGAGCTCGCCGACCAGAAGCTTTCGCTGACCGAGAACTACCGCTCCCGGCCCGAGGTGCTCGCCGCGGTCAACTACGTCTTCGGGGAGGAGTTCGGTGACGGCTACCAGCCGCTCGCGGCCTCGGGCGAGTTCCCCGACCCGGTGTTCGGGCATCCCGTCGAGCTGCTCGTCACAGACAAGGAGTCCTACCGCGGCTCGGGCGAGCACTGGCGGCGGGCCGAGGCCCGGCTCCTCGCTCGGCGCGTGCGGGAGCTTGTCGATGCGGGCGCGGCCTCGCCGGGGGAGATCGTCGTCCTGTTCGCCGCAGGGACCGACGCCGAGCAGTACGAGGAGGAGCTCCGCGCGCAGGGGCTGCCGACCTACCGGGCGACCGGGCGGCGCTACTTCGGGCAGCAGCAGGTGGTCGACCTGCTCATGTACCTGCGCCTGCTGCGCAACCGCTACGACGACGAGGCGCTCGCGGCGGTACTCGCCTCGCCGTTCGTCGGCGTCTCCAACGACGCGCTCGTACTGATTCGCCGTAACGCGGGGAGACGGCCGCTGTTCACGGGCATCGAGCGGTCGTTGCCGGCGGCACTTTCGGCCGACGACGAGCGGTTCGTCCGCGCCTTCAAGCAGCGCTACGAACGGCTCGTCGCCGCCTCGGCGCGCGCCTCGCTGGAGCGGCTCTGCGAGCTCGTCGTCTGCGAGCACGACTACGACCTCGCCGTCCTCGCCCGCTGGGATGGGCGGCGGCGGTACGCCAACCTGCGCAAGCTGATGCGGCTCGCGCGCAGTTACGAAGAGGTGCGCGGCCGCGATATCGAGGGATTCGTCGGGTTCCTGCGAGACCAGGAGGCGCTCGGCGCCGCCCAGCTCGAGGCGGTGTCGGAGGAGGAGGGCGCCGACGCGGTTCGCCTGCTGACGATCCACTCCGCGAAGGGTCTCGAGTTCAAGGTCGTCGTGGTCGCCGACGCAGGGCGCGATCTGAGCGGGCCGCCGCCCGCGGACGAGATCCTCGCACTCTCGGACGGCCGGTTCGGGTTCAAGGTCGTCCATCCGACCACGGGTGAGCGCCGTCCGGTATTCGCCTACGAGGAGGTGCTCGAGGCCGAGCGCGAGGCCGGGCGCGCCGAGCGCCTCCGGCTCTACTACGTCGCGATGACGCGGGCGGCCGACCGGCTGCTCGTCTCGGGCGCGGTCGGCGAGGAGCGCGACACGCCGATCGGCTGGGTGCTCTCGAAGCTCGACTGTGAGGACGAGCTCGCCTCCGGCGCGGCCGTGTTCGAGCTCGCGCGTGGCGGCGCGTCGTTTCTCGTCCGCGTCGACCGCAAAAGCGAAGCCGCCGAGCCGCCGGCGGAGTCCGGGGAGCCGGCGAGCTCTGAGGAGGGCCAGCTCGCGCTCTTCGCCGAGCTGCCCTCGGCGCCGCCCGTTCGCGGCTGGCTGCTCCCCGAGCTCGTCCCGCCGCCCGCCTTGCCGCTCCACCGCGTACGTCAGCTCTCCTACTCGGCGCTCGCGCTCTTCCAGCGGTGCTCCTACCGCTACTACGCCGAGCGGGTCGGAGGGCTCGGCGAGCGGCGCCTCGAGGGGCCGGGGGCCCACGGGCTCGCAGCGACCGAGATCGGCGATGCCGTGCACCGTCTGCTCGAGCTCGTCGACCCGAACGATCCGAAGGCGCCGGAGGTCGAGCTCGTCCGCGGCTGGTACCCGGCGGTGACCGACGAGGAGGTCGACCGGATCGACTCCTACGTGCACGCATATTGCGACTCCGACCTCGCCCGCCGTGTCGCCTCGCTCGGCGGTGCGCGTCCCGAGCGGCCGTTCGCCTTCGAGCAGGACGGCGTCTTGCTTCACGGGAGGCTCGACGTGCTCCACCGCGAGGGTGATCGCGCGCTCGTCGTCGACTACAAGACGAACGTGCTCGGCGAGCGGCTGCCGAGCGAGGTGATCGAGAGCGACTACCGGGTGCAGCGTCTCGTCTACGCGCTCGCGTGCTTCCGGGCCGGGGCGGAGGAGGTCGAGGTGGTGTACGCCTTCCTGGAGCGGCCCGACGGCGTCGTGTCGGCGACGTTCACGCGAGCCGACATTTCGGGCCTCGAGTCCGAGCTTTCCCGTGCGATCAGCCGCATCGACGCCGGCGAGTTCGTGCCCACGCCGGGCGAGTTCACCTGCGCCGGCTGCCCGGCGCTCGATCGCGTCTGCGCCGGACAGCGGCTCCACGGCAGGTCCGGGTCAGAGCCGGAGCCTGCCGGCTTCGCAGCCGCGTAGCCTCGGGCGACCGACTCGTCACCTCGGAGCAGAGCGCTACGGGATCAGAGCGGTCGGCTGCGACATAGCGATCGTGGTGCCCGCGGCGTTTGTCGCGACCACCGAGATTGCGAGCGTCGCGCCCTCGTCCGCCGTGCTGACCGTGTAGGTCTGTTGTGACGAGCCGGCGATCGCGACGCAGGCGCCGCCCGCGGTATTGCACCGGAACCACTGGTAGGCGTAGGCGAGCTGCGAGCCCGTCCACGTGCCGGGCTGGGCGTTGAGGATCTGGCCAAGCTGGAGCAAGCCGGCGATCGTCGGCACGGCGGTCTCCTTCGGCGGCGGCGCCGACGCGTCGTTGATGCGGGCGACCGCGAGCTTGGCGAGCGAGACGCTGCCGCCCGCCGTGAGGCCTGGGGCGCTCGCGACGTACACGAGCGACTCCACGGCCGGCCCGTCCTGGATGAACAGCACGCCGAAGTCGATGGTGGCGCCTCTGTCTGCGACCGCAAAGTCCAGGTCGGCCGTGAGGTCGCCGACGTGAATCGCCCGGTGCCTGATCACCGTGGTCCGAGCGCCCTTCTTGACGCCGCCGTTGGCCAGGCCCTCTCGGAAAAGACCGACGAGCTTCTGGCGTCCCGCGGTCGAGCTGACCTCGGCGGCAATCGCGGCGATCGACGCGGCAGCCTTGGCCGTGCTCGTCGCGATCCCCACCGCCGAGATCAAGGCGACGAGCTGCGTGCCCCCGTAGCTCACGTTCGTGAAGGAGCTCGTGTAGGTGCTGGCATAGGCGAGGCGGGGCAGGAACGACGACTGCGCCGCGTTCTGTGCGATCGCGGTCGCTCCGTCGGGGAAGTCCGCCGCCGTGAGCGTCGCCGCCTTCGCCATCGGCCTAGTCGGTGCGGGACCCGCCGCCGCGTCCGTAGCGCAAAGCGAGAGGGCGAGAACGACCACCGTGATCGCTCTCATCCCGCGAACTATGGCGGTTGACGGGGACGGCGCGCGGTCTGCGCTAGCGTCGGCGGTATGGCACGGAGCTATGTCGGGGAGGCGCGGCTGACGGTCGGGCGAAGGCGCGACCGCATCCGGCCGGTGATCGAGCGGCTCGCGGCCGAGCACGCGGATGCGCGGATCGCCCTGCGTTTCCGCGATCCGCTCGAGCTGCTCGTTTCGGTGATGCTCTCGGCCCAAACGACCGACGTGAACGTGAACCGGGTCACCGAGAAGCTCTTTCTCAAGTACCGCCGGCCCGAGGATTACCTCGCCGTCCCGCAGGAGGAGCTCGAGGCGGACATCTTCCAGACCGGCTTCTTCCGGCAGAAGGCGAAGTCGCTGCGCGGGACGATGAGGATCCTGATCGAAGAGCACGGCGGGGAGGTGCCCACGGACTTCGCGGCGCTGCTACGGCTGCCGGGCGTTGCGCGCAAGACGGCGAACGTCGTCTCGGCCGAGCGCGGCGCGGCCCAGGGGATCGTCGTCGACACCCATGTGCGCCGGCTCTCGCAGCGTCTCGGCTTCACCCGGCAGGAGGACCCGGTGAAGATCGAGCGCGACCTGATACGGCTCGTGCCTCGCCCCGATTGGGGACGCTTCCCGCAGCTGCTGATCTGGCACGGCCGCCGCGTCTGCGACGCCCGCAAACCGCGCTGCGAGGAGTGCGTGCTCAGCAACCTCTGCCCGTCGAGCCGGGCTCAGTGCGGAGTGAGTGCGACGAGCATCCCGCCGTCGTCGTCGTAGGCCGGGAAGAAGTCGGCGACGACGTTCTTCTCGATCCCGGCATGCGTCGTCAGCGTCAGCGGCTTGCCGAGCTGGCGGACGCCCCACTCGCGGACCAACTCGAGCGGCTTGGTGTCGGAGAGCTGGAACGCCTCGACGACGTTTCGCCCCATCAGGTCGGGCTCTTCGTAGCCGCTCTGCTCGAAGATGCCGTGCCCGGTCGCGAGGATGCGCCCCTCCTGGTCGCAGACGATCAACCCGGTGGCCGGGGCGGGGTAGTAGTCCTCGAGCAGCTCGAACATGAAGCCGAAGTCGCAGTGGTGGCACGACGGCGGCTGCTGGGAGAGGCCTTCGTGGCCGTCGTCGTCGACGCGGCGCGTCTTGCAGCGCGGGCAGATGAAGAACGGCACGAGTTCAGGCTAGCCGGTGGTCTGTTCGGCGCCGATTAAGAATCTCCACCATCTCCTCGAGCCGGAGACCGCGACCCGTAGCAGCCCCATCGAGGATCGATGCCAGAGCGTGCTCGAGCTTGGAAGCGGCCGCTGCGCTAGCGGGCGGGCGGCTACGCGGCGAGTGTCTCGTCCGACTCGCTTTCGAGGTCGGCGAGGTAGCGCTCTGCGTCGAGGGCGCCCATGCAGCCGGAGCCTGCGGCGGTGACCGCCTGGCGGTAGACGTGGTCCTGCACGTCCCCGACGGCGAAGACGCCGTGGACGTTCGTCTCGGTCGAGCCCGGCTTGGTGATCAGGTAGCCGTTCTCGTCGTGGTCGAGCTGGTCGAGAAACAGCTTCGTGTTCGGGTCGTGGCCGATCGCGACGAACAAGCCATGCGTGCCGAGCTCGCGTGGCTCACCGCTCTCGAGGTTGCGGAGCCGCACGCCGCTCACCACGTTCTCGCCCAGCACTTCCTCGACCGCGTAGGGGGTGAGAAGCTCGATCTTGGGGTTCGCGCGGGCGCGGCTGACCATGATCGGTGAGGCGCGGAAGTCGTTGCGCCGATGGACGAGCGTGACCTTCGTGCCGAAGCGCGTGAGGAAGAGCGCCTCCTCGAAGGCGGAGTCGCCGCCGCCGACGACGACGATCTCCTTCTCCTTGAAGAACGCGCCGTCGCAGGTCGCGCACGCCGATACGCCGCGTCCCTGGAGGCGATGCTCGGAGTCGAGGCCGAGCCAGCGTGCGCTGGCGCCGGTGGCGACGATCAGAGACTGCGCGCGATACTCGTCCTTGCCCACCCAGATGCCGTAGGGCCGCTCGGAGAAGTCGACCCTGGTGACGTCGTCGGTGACGAACTCGGCCCCGAAGCGCTCGGCCTGGCGCCGGAAGTCCTGCATCATCTCGGGCCCCATGATCCCGTCGGCGTAGCCCGGGTAGTTCTCGACGTCACTGGTGACCATCAGCTGGCCGCCCCAGTGGAAACCCTCGATCACGAGCGGCGCAAGCTCCGCGCGCGCAGCGTAGAGCGCCGCCGTGTAGCCGGCGGGGCCGCCGCCGATGATGATCAGATCGCGCACGTCACTCGTGGTGGACAAGCAATCCTCCTCTGAAAACAATCTATCGACCTATTAAACGCCAGCGGAAGCGTGAACGTTCCCGGAGGCTACGCGGCGTCGGCGGCGCGAGGCGGGAGCTCGACGACGGAGTCGTCGGCCACTGCCTCGGCGAGGAGCGGACGTGACTGGGTCAATACGGGAGACATCTCCGGCAGTTCGTCTGCTCCGACTCCGAGTTCCGGGAACTTCCGAGCCGTGACGAGCACGCGGGAGTCGAACGACCCGACTGCCTTGTTGAAGTTGCCGACAGCCGAGTCGAGCGATCTTCCGACGCTCGAGAGATGGGCTGCGAACACGAGCAGCCGGTCATAGAGTTCGCGCCCGAGCAGGTTGACCGCACGTGCGCTCTCGGCGACGGTCTCCTCCTGCCAGCCATGGGCGATCGTTTTCAACATCGCGATCAGCGTGGTTGGCGAGGCCGGGATGACGCCGGTCGCCGCGCCGGCCTCGAAGAGAGTGGAGTCGTGGTCGAGAGCCGCCCTCCAGAGCGCCTCGTCGGCGAAGAACATCACCACGAACGCCGGGGTCGGCGAAAAATGCTTCCAGTACTGCTTCTGGCCAAGCTTCGTCATGTGCTCCCGGACGAGTCGCGCGTGTCGTGCGAGATGCGCCGCGCGCGCCACCTCGTCGTCGGTCGCGAGGGCATCCAGGTAGGCGTCGAGCGGCGTCTTCGCGTCGACCACGACATTCTTGCCCCCCGCCAGCCGAACCACGAGATCGGGGCGAAGCAGGTTGCCGTCCGGGTCGCGGACGGTCGGCTGGGTTGCAAAGTCGCAATGCTCGAGCATCCCCGCGAGCTCGACGACCCGTTTGAGCTGCATCTCACCCCACCGTCCACGCACATCCGGGGCGCGGAGAGCCGAGACGAGGTTCCCCGTCTCCTTGCGAAGCGCCTCCTGGGCCTGGGTGGCCGCTTGCAGCATTGCGGGGATCGCGGAGACCTCCGCGAGGCGCTTGTTCTCGAGTTCGCGGGCCTGCAGCTCGAAGCGCTCGAGCGTGTGCTTGACGGGGAGCAACGTGGTCTCGGCGAGCGCGAGCAGCGAGCTCGACGATTGCTGCAGGGCGTTACCGGTCAGCGCCTGGAGGTGCTCTTCCCACTGCTGATCGGTTCGGCCCACGAGCGCGAGTCGCTCGTCGCGTCGAGCGATCTCGGCGCGCGCCCACAACCAGAGGATCAGCCCTCCTGCAAGGGCACCGCCGACGAAGATGAGGACCTCGATCATCAGGGCAACCAAGCCTAGAGAGCCGATCGGACGGACGTCGCTCCACGAGGCGCGGGGCTGCGCGTGAGGCCACCCGCTAAAAAAGCCGCTCCGAGCGGATTTTCCCACCGCCGATGCCGTTGACCTGAACCCTGGGGTGGAGATAGTTTCCCCTCGTCGGATCCGGTAGGTCTTCGGACTCGCTGGATCCGGCACTCAGCTCCGGTGGGTCTTCGGACTTGTCGGAGCTGATTTTTTTTGCTTTCTCGCGCGAATGCTGCGTTCCCGAGCAGGCGGGACAGCCGTTCGCATCCGTAGCCTTGTCGTCCGTGCACGAGGCGTTCGCCCCGGGCGGCCCTCTCGCCGCCACTCTCGTCGGCTTCGAGCCGCGGGCGGAGCAGGCTGCGCTCGCCGCGGCGGTGGAGCTCGCGCTCGAGTCGGGCGAGCATCTCGTCGCCGAGGCGGGCACGGGCACCGGCAAGAGCCTCGCCTACCTTCTGCCGGCGCTCGCGTCCGGCCGTCGGGTCGTGGTCGCGACCGCGACCAAGGCCCTGCAAGAGCAGCTGCTCGCCCAGGAGGTCCCCGCCGCCGCCCGGGCGCTCGGACGCGAGGTGCGGGTCGCCGTGCTCAAAGGTCGCCAGAACTACCTCTGCCGCAGGCAGCTTCAGAGCTTCGGCCCGATGCTCCTGCGCGACCGCCGCGACGAGGAGGCATACGAGGCGCTCCAGCCGTGGATCGCGGAGACCGAGAGCGGCGACCGGGCAGAGCTACCGTTCGAGCCGTCCGAGGCGCTCTGGGCCGAGCTTGCGGTCGGCTCGGACCGTTGCTCCGGGCGCCGCTGCCCGCTGCTTTCGACCTGTTTTGCGGAAGCGGCCCGCGCTCGCGCCGGGGAGGCCGAGCTCGTGATCACGAATCACGCGCTCTACTTCGGGGATGTCGCCGCCGGGGGCGGCGTGCTGCCCGAGCACGATGCGGTCGTCTTCGACGAGGCGCACCGGCTCGAGGAGACGGCGGCCGGTTGGCTCGGTGGGCGCGTCTCGCGCGCAGGGCTGCGGCGGCTCTCCGCCGATGTCGAGCGGGCCTGCCGCGAGGCGAACGAGACGTTCCCGGCGCGCGCCGTCGACCGGATCGAGAACGCCGGCGAGCGGCTGCTCGGCGCCGTCGCGCCAGCGAGCGGGCGGCGGCGGTTGCGCGAGATCCCGGTCGAGACGGCCCTCGTCCTGATCGACGCGCTCGCCGCCCTGTCGGCCGCGCTCGAGGGTCGCGCCGAGGGGCTCGACCAGCTCTCGCGGCGCGCGCTCACGCTCGCGACCCAGGTCGAGGCCTGCCTCGAGCCGGGTGGGCTCGAGCGGGTGGTCTGGGCCGAGCCGGACGCGCTCGCGTGGGCGCCGATCGAGGTCTCGCACGAGCTGCGCGAACGTCTCTGGGCAGACGGTCCCACCGCGATCCTCGTCTCGGCGACTCTCACGACCGGCGAGGACGCGACCTTCGTCCGCCGTCGCCTCGGGCTCGACCACGCGCGCGAGCTGATCGTGGGCTCGCCCTTCGACTTCCGCGAGCAGGCGCTGCTCTATCTCCCGCGCTCGATGCCCGACCCGCGCAGCGAGGACTACACCGAGCGCGCAGCCGAGGAAGTCGTCTCGCTGCTCTCGCTCTCGCGCGGGCGTGCGCTCGTTCTGACGTCGAGCTACCGCGCACTCGAGGTGCTCCGCTCGCGGATCGTCGGGCGCGTCCCCTACGAGGTGCTCGTGCAGGGCGACGCACCGCGGGAGCGGCTGCTCGAGCGCTTCCGCGCCGAGGTCGACTCGGTGCTGCTCGCGACCTCGACGTTCTGGCAGGGCGTCGACGTTCCCGGCGAATCACTCTCGCTGCTCGTGATCGACAAGCTGCCGTTCTCTGCACCAGGCGACCCTCTGCACGAGGCGCGCTGCGAAGCGGTCGAGGCCGCCGGCGGCGACTGGTTTCGCGACTTCGCGCTCCCCTCGGCGGTGCTCCAGCTCAGACAGGGGTTCGGGCGCCTGATCCGCAGCCACGACGACCAGGGCGTGGTTGCGATCCTCGATCCGCGCCTGCGCACGAAGCCCTACGGGCGGGCTTTCCTGCGCGCGTTGCCCCACTGCCCGATGGTCGAGGAGCGGGCGGGGGTAGCCGCCTTCTTCGGGCTCCCCGCGCAAGTAGCCTGAAAGCCCCTGCCGGGGTGGCGGAACTGGTAGACGCGCTCGGCTTAAAACCGAGTGTCCGACGCGGACGTGGGGGTTCGAGACCCTCCCCCGGCATCGTTCGCGACGGGAGTACAGTCCCGGCGTGGCCGAAGTCACCCACGCCGCTCAGGGCCTCGAGTGGGACACCCCGCTCTACGCGCAAGCGCGCACCCAGCTCGAGCAGGCGCTTCCGGACGCGGCGATCCCGGAGCACATAGCCGAGCGGCTCCGCTACCCCGAGCGCGCGATCATCCTGACGCTGCCCGTGCGGATGGACGACGGGAAGGTCCGCTCCTTCCCGGCCTACCGCGTGCAGCACTCCTCGGTGCTCGGGCCGACCAAGGGCGGGATCCGCTACGACGACGCCGTCAACCTCGGCGAGTGCGCGGCGCTCGCGATGTGGATGACGTGGAAATGCGCCCTGCTGCGGCTTCCCTACGGCGGTGCGAAGGGCGGCGTGCGCTGCAACCCGCGCGAGCTGTCCGAGACCGAGCTGAGGAAGATCACCCGCCGGTTCACCTCCGACCTCGCCCCCTTCATCGGCCCGGCGACCGACATCCCGGCGCCCGACATCGCGACCAACGAGCAGACGATGGCGTGGATGATGGACACCTACTCGGCCCAGAAGGGCTACGCCGTACCGGAGATCGTGACCGGCAAGCCGATCTCGATCGGCGGCTCGGTCTTCCGCAACGAGGCGACCGGGGCCGGCGTCGTGATCGTGATCGAGCGCGCCTGCACGCGGCTCGGCTGGGATCTCGCAAGCCTCCGCTTCGTCGTCCAGGGGTTCGGCAACGTCGGCGGCGTGGCCGCGACCGAGCTCCACGAGAGGGGCGCGGCGGTGATCGGCGTCGGCGACATCTCGGGCGGCGTGTTCGACGCCGGAGGTCTCGACGTCCCGACACTGCACGAGTACGCGAGGGTCAACGGCTCGCTCGAAGGCTTCGCCGCCACCCGCCTCAGCAACGAGGAGCTGCTCGAGCTCGAGTGCGAGGTGCTCGTCCTGGCCGCGCGCGAGGATCAGGTCACCGCGGCGAACGCGTCGGCGCTCCGCTGCCGCCTCGTCGCGGAGGGCGCGAACGGGCCGACCTCGGTCGCCGCGGACGAGATCCTGGGCGCGCGCGGCATCCTGGTGCTACCGGACGTCTTGACCAACGCGGGCGGCGTCACCGTCAGCTATTTCGAGTGGGTGCAAGACCTGAGCCGGCTCTTCTGGGACCGCGACGAGATCCGGCGCCGGCTGGCCGAGAAGCTCGCCGATGCCTTCGACCGCGTATGGGCGCTCGCCGAGACCGACGGCGTCTCGCTGCGCAGCGCCGCGCTCGTCGCCGGGATCCGCGACGTGGCCGCTGCGCTCGAGGCACGGGGCATGTACCCGTGAGCGAATCGCGCGTTCGCGACGCGATGGTCTCCGACCCGCACGCGCTCGAGGCGGACGCGAGCGCGCAGGAGGCGGGGGTGGCGCTGATGCGACCGGAGGTGCGCTCGGTCCTCGTCTGCGAGCAGGGCCGGTTCCTGGGGGTGATCACGCGAAAGACGCTCGTCCGCGAGGTCGTCGCTCGAGGGCTCGACCCCCGCACGACGCGGGTGCGCGAGATCGTCGAGTCGCCGAACGCGACGATCGAATCGGAGACGCCGCTCGCCGAGGCGTTCGCATTCCTCGAGGAGGGCGACTACGAGCGCGTCCCGGTGGTCGACCGCGGGAAGCTCGTGGGGGTGCTGTCGCGCTCGTCGGTGCGCCGGCGGCTCGCCGAGGACGAAGAGCCCGTAGAGTCGGACGATTAGGCCGCGACGAGCGCGGGGTCGAGCTCGGCGGCAAGCGTCGCGAGGCCGTCGCGAAGCTGCTCGCGCACCTCGTCGTCGATCAGCGTGCCGTTGAGGTCGAACCTCTCCTGGGCGCGGCCGACCGCGACTTCGACCTCTGCCACGCGCGCGCCCATCGCGGCGAGCACCTTACGGAGCTCGCCCTGCGCCCAGACGGCCCCGAACATTCCGATGCTCGACCCGATCACGGCGACCGGCTTGTTCCGGAAGACGTTCGTTGTCACCGGGCGCGAGGCCCAGTCGAGCGCGTTCTTGAGCGCCCCAGGGACGGACGAGTTGTACTCGGGTGTGGCGATCAGGACGGCGTCGGCGGCGGCCACGGCGGCGCGGAGGGTGGCGACCGCAGCAGGCGCCGGCTCGACGTCGTCGTCCTGGTCGTACGGCGGCACCTCGCGCAGCCCTTGCCAGAGCTCGAGCGCATCGCCCGGCTCGAGGAGTTCCTCCGCGGCCTGCAGCAACATGGTGTTGTGCGAGTCGCGGCGGAGGCTTCCGGAGATCGCGAGGAGCTTCATCGTTACGCCGCCTTCACGAGCGAAAGCTCGGCCTTCAGCGTCACCTCGTCGGCGAGCGCCTTGGAGCCGTCCGGCATGTCGTTGTTCCAGTCGAGCCCGAATGCTGTGCGGTCGATCGACGTCTCGAGCTTGAGGCCGTAGCGCTCATTGCCGTAGGGGTCGGAAACCGGCCCGACGATCGTCCCGGTCAGGGTGGCCGGACGAGTGATGCCCTTGATCGTGAGCTCGCCCTCGAAGACGACCTCGTCACCCTCGGCCTTGGCCTGCTCGGTCGAGAACGAGACCTCGGGATGGCGCTCGGCGTCGAACCAGTCGGGCGCCATCAGGTGAGCGTGGAGATTTTCATCCTTGGTTTCCAGGCTCTCGATCCGCGCCTTGCCGGCGAGCCGGCCGTCCGAGAGCGAAGCTTCGAAGTCCTGGACGGCGCCGCCGAAGAGGCCGATGCCCATGTAGCCGACCTCGAACGCGACCGTCGAATGGACGCGGTCGGCGCCATAGGTGCCCGCGGGGATGGTGATTTCCTGCTGCTCGGTGGTGCTCATGTGAGACCCTCCAGATAGTTGATTACGCAAACAGAGACTGCAACGCTTGCGCACTCAACGGTATTCCGGCCGATCAGCAGGCTGTGAAGGCGCTCGGAGGCGCTCCTCCCTCGCCGGGCGGCGGCAGTGCGGCCGCCTCGAGCGCGACTCCGTCGAGTAGATCGCGCTCGCTCCATTCCAGCCCGGGAAGGCCGTAGCGGCGAACGACCTCGCGCACGACGATTGCGCCGCCGACGATCACCGGCGCGCGGGCGGGATCCATCTTCGGCACCAGCTCGAGCTCGGCCAGCGGCATCGCCGCGAGGCGTTCGACCTCCCGCTCGATCGTCACGGCCGTGAGCTCGCCCGCGATCAGGTGGAGCTGTGTCACGGTGCCCGCAACGCCGATCGCCGACCGCACCTCGAGGTCGGGCAGCAGCCCGCGGACGAAGGCGGCGGCCTCCTCGATCTCGGCCGGTGCGGGCGGGTCACCATGCAGGAAGCGCTCGGTGAGGCGGACCGAGCCGACATCGATGCTCGTCTCGAAGCCCGGGAGGATCAGCTCGGTTGAGCCGCCGCCCACGTCGAGCACGAGCGTGTGCGTGTCGGTCGCGCCGACGCCGCGCCGGGTCAGCTCGGCTTCCTCGTCTCCGCTCAGAAGGCGGGTCACGAAGCCGTAGCTCCACTCGACCTCGCCGAGGAAGGCGAGGCCGTTCTCGGCGTCCCGCACGGCGCTCGTGGCCACGGCGAGCACCCGCTCCGCACCCAGCTGCTCGAGCTCGCGGCGGTAGTCGGCGAGCGTGTTGCGCGTGCGCGCGATCGGCTCGGGGAGCAGCCGCCTGCGGGCGTCGACCCCTTCCCCGAGGCGCGTGACGGTCGAGCGCCGAACGAGGTCCGCGAACTGATCTCCCTCGACATCGGCGACGAGCATCCTCGTCGTGTTCGTGCCGATGTCGATCGCTGCGACGCGGGTCACTTGCGTGGCACGGCGCCCCGCACGAGCCTGATCAGCGACCATGGCTCGCCCGCCGCGCCCGTGACCACCGCGGCGAGCTCGAGCGTCCGCTGCAGGCGCTCGCGCGCGTGGTTGAGCCGCGCCGCGCCCACGGTGGCCTTCCCGCTCCGCCGCTCGACCTTGGCGAGGGCGGCATTCAGCTCGCCGAGCCGCTTCAACACGGTGCGGCGGAACGCCCGGTAGTCCCGCCACGCCTGGAGACCTCTTACCGTCGCTGCGGCGAGGCCGGCCGCGACCGCGACGCCGAAGATGATCAGGGCGATCAGGACCGTGATATCCACGGCGGCATCGTAGCCTCGCCGCCCTTCTAGACTTGGGGCGTGTTGCGCCGTGGAAGCTGGATCAGGCCAGCGGTTGTGAGTCCCGCCCGGGTAAGCGTCGGAGCGCCCGGGCGGCCCTGCAGTCGGAGCGCCCGGTGAGGCGTGCCGATCAGTCCCGGTGGGGTGACGACTCCTCCGGGGCGGCACGCAGGTATTGGGTGCCTTTTGGTTGCCTAGCCGCGCCAGGAAGATCATCGGTAGGCCGTGTGCGGGAAAACCGCACGTACGGATGTGTGTCCTGAAAGTGGAGTGGTGACGGTGGAGAAGGTCGTTGTCATGAAGCGTGCTGTGCCAGTGATGGAGGTTTGTTGGCCCTCCGGGCTCGCTGCGCAGGCAGAGAGCTCAAACCACCGCAAGCGGCGTCGGTCAAGAGCCGGGGTCGTGAGCGTTGCGGAAACGTCCCGGCTGGATCGGGGCAGGTGCGCGACGAGAAGACGAGCATGAGCGAACCACTGCTGACGCATCGAAATGCGGAACGATGGCATCGAAACCGGGGGCAATGGCACGCGTGAGAACGGCCGTCTCGCGCCACGACGGGCTCGCTCAACTCGGCGTCGTCCTCGCGGGAGTGGGGGCCTACGAGGCGATGCGCCTCGCGGTGCGTCCCGACTGGCCGCTCGCGCTCGACCACGCTCGGCTGATCGCCGCGTGGGAGCGGGCGGCCGGCCTTGCCTGGGAAGCCCCCCTCCAGCGGGCGCTGCTCGGCCATCCAGGGGTGATCGAGGCGCTGAACCTCTTCTACCTGTTCGCCCACTTCGCCGTCACGGGGCTGTTCTTTCTCTGGCTCTACCGCCGCTCGCGGCCCGGGTTCCGGCTCTTCCGGAACGGTTTCCTGCTCGCGACCGCGATCGCCTTTCTGATCGCGTGGCGCTTCCCGACCGCCCCGCCGCGGGTCGCGGGCCTCGGCCTCGAGGACACGCTCCGTCGCTTCTCGGACATCGACATCGGCTCCCCGGGCTCCGCAGGCCTCTCCGACCCCGTTGCCGCGATCCCGTCGCTTCACGCCGGCTGGGCCTTCGGAGTGGCCAGCGGGGTCGCCGTGTTTGCGCGGCCCCTCCTTGTCAGGGTCGCCGCGTTCCTCTATCCGGCCGCTGCCGTGATTGCGATCCTCGCCACCGGCAACCACTTCGTCGTCGATGCCCTCGCCGGTGTGCTCGTCATGACCGTTGGCTTTGCCCTCGTGTCCCTTCCAGCCGGTGCCAGGGTGGTAGCATCGTGGTTGCGACGCGGGGTGGAGCAGTCAGGTAGCTCGCCGGGCTCATAACCCGGAGGTCGCAGGTTCAAATCCTGCCCCCGCTATTCGAAAGGCCCTGGAAACAGGGCTTTTTTTGCCTCAACAGAGATCGGATACAGAGACTTTTGCCCAACTTTTGCCTTTGCCCGAAGTGATTGCGCGCCGTTATGCGGCGGACGGAGCGCGCGGCGGCCGGGCATCCGCCTTCGGCTTGGGCGTGCCGCCCGGCCTCCCCCGTGCGAACCCGGCCGAACACGAACCACGCCAAAACGGTCGAATGACCGACTCTTTGCGCGGCTGTCAGCCGCCGATCCGCAAGCAGCTATCCCGGGATGGCTTACCGTTCGCCAGGCGCGTTCATCGCCGTTCAAAGAGGTCCCACGCGACGGCACTACCGTCCGGCGACCTGAACGAAGTGCGGAGGCGATACAAGCGCGACAGCTGGGGGTCGTGCGTCAGAAGTGACAAGAGGGTGGCCGCTTCGTCGCTCCGGAGCGCGATGAAACGCGGGCGGTCACGAAGGAGAAAGTCGCGGTGCGATGTCCCGACGGCTTGCTTTGTGACGAGACCGACGAGATCGTCGACCTGACGAGGGTAG
>DATKRX010000068.1:0-29437 GCA_035531915.1 Gaiellaceae bacterium
GGAGCCGGCGGATCGGCAGTGAGGTTGCCGCTCTCAGTCATGGCTTTGCTGTCCCCGGCGGTTCCGTCTGAGCCGGGAGCAATCAGTCACCTGTGCGAGCGTTCTCACGCCTGAAGCGATATCTCGCCGCGAAAAGAACACCGAGCCGGAGGCGCTTTCATCCGCGGTCCCTGCTTGCCGTCCATCTACAGCGGCAGGCTCCTGTAGTTATCGAGATCGTGTCGCCATTGCGGCAACGCTGGAAAGTCGCCGCCTGCGGGCGAGCACTGTAGATCGAACTCGGCCCGCCCGATCCATCCGTTGACCGCAACCATCGTGAGCTGCATCTCGGGTTTTGGCTGGCGATGACCGCATCCCGCGATACCCAGGGCGAGCAGAACCGCAACCAGGGCAACCCGAAACACTTCAACGGACGACACGCCAAATGATGGCGATGGGTCGTGTCCCTTCGAGCCTCCGCATCGAGCCGGTAAAGCCTGGTGGCCTGCGCGAACGTCCTGGGGTGACGCCTTAGGCCTGATGTTGCTGAGCCGTCAGATCGCGGTTTCCACAAGGTGGCGCTCGACGGCCCGTGCGCAGCGGCGGCCTTCGTTGATCGCCCACACGATGAGCGACTGGCCCCGGCGGGCGTCGCCGGCGGCGAAGATGCCTTCGACCGACGTGGCGTAGGCGGCGGCTTTCACGTTGCTGCGTTCGTCTCGCTCGATGCCGAGCTGTTCGAGTAGGCCGCCCTCGGGACCGAGGAAGCCCATCGCCAGGAGGACGAGGTCGGCCGGACGGCTCTCCTCAGTTCCGAGGATCGCCGCGAAAGGGGGGGTGCCCGCGTTCTGCGTCCAGTGGATCTTCTGGACGTGACCGTTCCCGGAGAACTCAGTGGTGGAGATCGCGAAGTCGCGCTCGCCGCCCTCCTTGAGCGCGTAGGGGATGCGGAGCTTCATCGGCCAGCGCGGCCACGGGGAGAGCTCGTCGGGGCGGCTGCGGGGCGGTTCGCCGATCAGCTCGATCTGCGTCACCGACGCAGCGTCCTCGCGGTGGGCGTTGGCGACGCAGTCGGCGCCCGTGTCGCCGCCGCCGATCACGATCACGTGCTTGCCCCTCGCCGTGATCACCGAATCGCCTTCCGGTACGGCGGGCGCGCCGGGCATCGCCGGCCCGAGCTCGCGGGCCACGAAGCGGTTGCGCTGGTAGAGGTAGTCCATCGCGAAGTGGACGCCCGCGAGGTCGCGGCCCGGCACCGGTAGGTCGCGTGGGACGCGTGCGCCGGTCGCGATCACGACGGCGTCGAAAGCCCGAAGCTCCTCAACCGTCACGTCGATCCCCACGTTGACGCCGAAGCGGAACTCGACTCCTTCGGCGACCATCTGCCCGACGCGCCGCTCGACGACCGTTTTTTCGATCTTGAAGTCCGGGACGCCGAAGCGCACGAGGCCTCCGCCCGCTTCGTCGCGCTCGAACACCGTCACCGCGTGTCCCGAGCGACGCAGCTGCTGAGCGCACGCCATCCCGGCCGGTCCGGCGCCGATCACCGCCACCGACCTCCCGGATTCGCGGGCAGGGGGCCTGGGCAAAATCCAGCCCTCGTCCCAAGCGCGGTTCACGATCGCGAGCTCGATCTGCTTGATCGTCACCGCCTCGCCCTCGCGTATCTCGAGCACGCACGCTGCCTCGCACGGTGCCGGGCACAGGCGGCCTGTGAAGTCGGGGAAGTTGTTCGTCCGATGGAGCTGCTCGATCGCCGCCTCCCACCGGTTGCGGTAGACGAGGTCGTTCCAGTCCGGGATCAGGTTGTTGACCGGGCAGCCGTTGTGGCAGAACGGCACGCCGCACTCCATGCAGCGTGCGCCCTGCTCGGCGAGCGCGTCGCCAGCGAGTGTCTCGATGAACTCCTGGTAGTCGTGGACACGCTCCTTCGGGTCGCGTTCGCCGTAGTCGACCCGGTCGAGCTTCAAGAAGGCGCCAAGCTCACCCATTAGCCCGCGCTGCCACTTTCGAGCTCGGCGGTGACGAAGCCCTCGCCGCCGCTCGAGATTGGATGATCGTCGTGATACTGAACGAGGCCGTTTCCCGCCGCTAGCGCCTCGAGGGCGGCGCGGTAGTCGCGCGGCATGACCTTCACGAAGCGCGGTACAAGTTGCTCGAACGACGCGAGCACCCGCTCGGCGACCGGGGAGCCCGTCCTCGCGAGGTGCTCCTCCACCAGTCCTCGGACAACGACGGCGTCGTGTCCGTCGAGCTGCTCGAGGTCGACCAGCTCGTGGTTGCAGCGACCCGAGAAACGGCCGTCCTCGTCGAGAACGTAGGCGGTACCGCCGCTCATCCCGGCTGCGAAGTTGCGTCCTGTGCGGCCGAGCACGACGACGTGGCCGCCGGTCATGTACTCGCAGCCGTGGTCGCCGATACCCTCGATCACGGCGTCGGCGCCCGAGTTGCGCACCGCGAACCGCTCGCCGGCGAGGCCGCGGAAGAACGCCTTCCCCTTTGTTGCGCCGTACAGCACCGTGTTACCGACGATCACATTTTCCTCGGCGGCGAACGTCGTACCCTTCGGCGGCCGGATCGCGACCGTGCCGCCAGAGAGACCCTTGCCGGTGTAGTCGTTCGCGTCGCCGTAGAGGGTCAGCTCGATCCCTGGCGCGAGCCAGGCGCCGAACGACTGCCCGGCCGAGCCGTGCATGGTGAAGCGGATCGTGCCCGTCGGCAGGCCCTCGGCACCATGGGCGACCGTGACCGCGTTCGAGAGCAGCCCGCCGACGGCGCGGTTGACGTTCCGCACGAACAGCTCGGAGCTGACGGGCTCCCGGTACTCGATCGCCCGCTCGGCGAGGCCGATCAGCTCCCAGTCGAGCGCCGGGCCCAGGGGCGAGTCCTGCGCTCGCACCCGCCGAAGCGGCGTCCCTTCGGGGACGTCGGGGCGAAGGAGCAGGTTCGTGAGGTCGATCCCGCGCGCCTTCCAGTGGTCGACCGCGTCGTCTGCCTCGAGCAGCTCGACGTGGCCGATCAGGTCCTCGAACTTCGCGATCCCGAGCGAGGCCATGATCTTGCGCGCCTCCTCGGCGACGAAGAAGAAGAAGTTGACGACGTGCTCGGGCGTGCCGGCAAAGCGGCTCCGGAGCACGGGATCCTGGGTTGCGATCCCGACCGGGCAGGTGTTCAGGTGGCAGGCGCGCATCATCACGCAGCCGGTCGCCACCAGCGGCGCGGTCGAGAAGCCCATCTCGTCGGCGCCAAGCAGCGCTGCGATCACGACGTCGCGGCCGGTCTTCAGCTGCCCGTCGGTCTGCACCCAGATCCGCGAGCGGAGGTCGTTCATCACGAGCGTCTGCTGGGTCTCGGCGAGGCCGATCTCCCACGGAATCCCGGCGTAGTGCACCGAGGTGAGCGGCGAGGCGCCGGTGCCGCCGTCGTGCCCGGAGATCAGGACGTGGTCCGAGTTGCACTTCGCGACGCCGGCCGCGACCGTGCCGACGCCCATCTCGGCGACGAGCTTCACGGACACCTGCGCGTTCGGGTTCGCGCAACGAAGGTCGTAGATCAGCTGCTTCAGGTCCTCGATCGAGTAGATGTCGTGGTGGGGCGGCGGCGAGATCAGGCCGACGCCGGGCGTCGTGAAGCGGATCTTCGCGATGTAGGCGTCGACCTTGTGCCCCGGGAGCTGACCACCCTCGCCGGGCTTTGCGCCCTGCGCCATCTTGATCTGGAGCTGGTCGGCGTTCGTGAGGTAGTGGATGTTGACGCCGAAGCGGCCCGAGGCGACCTGCTTGATCGCCGAGCGGCGCGAGTCGCCGTTCTCATCGCGGAGGTAGCGCACCGGGTCCTCGCCGCCCTCGCCGGTGTTCGACTTGCCGCCGAGCCGGTTCATCGCGACCGCGAGCGTCTCGTGCGCCTCGCGCCCGATCGACCCGAGCGACATCGCGCCGGTCGAGAAGCGCTTCACGATCTCCACGGCCGGCTCCACCTGCTCGAGCGGGATCGGCGCCTCCGAGCCGCGGAACTTCAAGAGCCCGCGCAGCGTCGCCCGGCGCGCCGCGTCCTCGTTGACGAGCTGCGAGAACTGCTCGTAGGAGTCGTAGCCGCCGTGGCGCACCGCGTGCTGGAGGAGTGCGATCGTCTCCGGGTTCCACTGGTGGAACTCGCCCTCGTTCCGCCAGGCATAGACGCCGCCGAGCGGGAGCAGGTCGCCGTTTTGGGGATAGGCGCGCGCGTGCCTGTCGAGCGCCTCGCGGGCGAGGACGGCCGTGCCGATGCCGCCGATCCGCGAGGGGGTGCCGGTGAAGTGGCGCTCGACGAGTGCCGTCTCGAGCCCGATCGCCTCGAAGATCTGCGCGCCGCAGTAGGAGGGGATCGTCGAGATGCCCATCTTCGAGATCGTCTTCAAAAGCCCCTTAGCGATGCCCTTGATCGCCCGCTTCTGCGCCTCGTCGGCGGTCATCTCCTCGGGGAGCCAGCCTTCCTCGACGAGCTCCGAGAGCGACTCCAGCATCACGTAGGGGTTGATCGCGGCGGCCCCGTAGCCGATCAGGGTCGCGAACTGGTGCACGTCGCGCGGCTCGCCAGACTCGATCACGAGGCCGGCCTGCAGGCGCGTCCCCTCGCGGACGAGGTGGTGGTGCACCGCCGAGACCGCGAGCAGCGCCGGGATCGGAGCGCGGTCGGCGCCGACCCGCCGGTCGGAGAGGATGACGATGTTCACGCCGTCGGCGAGCACCTCGTCCGCCTCGCGGCAGATCCGCTCGAGCGCGAGATCAAGCCCCGCAGGGCCTTCGACGACCGGCCAGGTGATGTCGATCGTGTGCGCCTTGAAGACGTCCGAGTCGACCTGCCGCAGGCTCTCGAGCTCGGCGTTCCTCAGGATCGGCTCCTTCATCACGAGCTGGCGCGCGTGCTCGGGCGACTCGCCGAGCAGGTTGCGCTCCGAGCCGACGCTCGTGGCGACGCTCATCACGATCGCCTCGCGGGTGGAGTCGATCGGGGGGTTCGTCACCTGGGCGAAGAGCTGCTTGAAATACGAGTAGAGCAGAGGCCGCTGATCCGACAGGACGGCGAGCGCAAGGTCGTTCCCCATCGAGCCGATCGGCTCCTCGGCGTTCCGCGCGAGCGGCAGCAGGATCACCTTCATGTCCTCCTGCGACCACCCGAACGCGAGCTGGCGGGAGCGGAGCGGCTCGTGCCGCGGCACCCGCGGCGGCCTCACCGGGAGGTCTTCGAGGTTGACGACGTTCTCGTCGAACCACTTGCCGTAGGGCTTCGCAGCGGCGATCTTCCGCTTCACCTCGCCGTCTTCGACGATCCGGCCCTGCTCGAGGTCGACCAGGAAGATCTTCCCCGGTTGCAGGCGTCCCTTGCGGAGGATGTTCTCGGGCGGCTCGTCGAGCACGCCGGTCTCGGAGGCGAGCACGACCCACCCGTCCTTGGTCTCCATCCAGCGCCCGGGGCGCAGGCCGTTGCGGTCGAGCGTCGCGCCGATCACGGTGCCGTCGGTGAACGAGATCGAGGCGGGACCGTCCCATGGCTCGGTCAGGCAGCCATGGAAGGCGTAGAAGCCGCGCAGCTCCTCGGGCAGGTCCTCGCGGCCGTCGTAGGCCTCGGGGATCATCATCATCATCGCGTGCGGCAGCGAGCGGCCGGCGAGCACGAGCAGCTCGAGCACGTTGTCGAAGTTGGCTGTGTCCGAGCCGCCCGCCCGGACGACTGGCAAGACCTTGCGCAGGTCGTCGCCGAAGAGCTCGGAGGCGAGTTGCGACTCGCGTGCGCGCATCCAGTTGACGTTGCCGCGGACGGTGTTGATCTCGCCGTTGTGGGCGATCATCCGGTAGGGGTGGGCGAGCTCCCAACTGGGGAACGTGTTGGTCGAGAAGCGCGAGTGGATCAGGACGAGCGCGCTCTTCATCCGCTCGTCGAGCAGGTCGGGGTAGCACGGCCCGAGCTGCGGGGCCATCAACATCCCCTTGTAGACGATCGTCTTCGCGGAGAAGCTCGGCACGAGGAGCTCGGGCCCGGCGGCGTTCTCGGCGATCCGCCGGATCACGTAGAGCTTGCGCTCGAAGGCGTCGCGGTCGGAGGCGAGCTCGGGCGAGGCGGCGACGACGAGCTGCTTGACGAGCGGCGCTACCTCGCGTGCGGTCTGGCCGATCGGCTCGAGATCCATCGGCACCTCGCGCCAGGCGACGACGCGCTGTCCTTCGCCCTCGACCGCGTCGACGAGGAGCTGCTCGAGCGCGGCGCGGCGCGGCGCGTCCTCGCGCGGGAGGAAGCACACCGCGACGCCGTAGGCACCCGCCGGCGGCAGCTCCTCGGCGATCACCGCGCGGAAGAACTCGTCCGGCAGTTGCAGCAAGATCCCCGCGCCGTCGCCCGTGAGCGGGTCGGCGCCCGCGGCTCCGCGATGCTCGAGATTCGCGAGTGCGGTGAGCGCCCGCTGAAGCGTCTCGTGGGTCGGCGTCCCGTTCAGCCGCGCGACGAGGGCGACGCCGCAGGAGTCGTGCTCGAATGCGGGGTCGTAGAGCCCGATCGGGGCGGTGGGTCTTCGTCTCGGTCTGGGGTGTTCGGATGGAGTGGCGCTGTGCGTCACTGGTTGGGGCCTTTCAGAGGAAAAGTCCCCGCCGCTTCTTGTTCCTAGCCGGCGGGGCGGGAGAAAATCGCCGGCTAGCGGGCAGCCTTCGAGCGCGCCTTGATGGCGTTCTTCGTCACGTCGATCGTGATCTGCGCACCCATTGCTACAAAAAGGATAGGAGCAAGGCGCGCTGTCCGCAAGTTGGAGGCGGCTGCGACCGCCATACTCCCTCCTGATGGAAGCCGAGCTGGTACCCGCCGAGGTCTCGGAGCGGGCACTCGAAGACGAGGTCATCCGCTTCTACAACCTGGCCAAGAAGGCCGAGTGGCAGGTGCGCGACCTCCCGTGGGGCGAGCGGTCGCCGATCCCCGAGCTGCGCGGCTCGCCGCAGCGCCAGGCCCGGCGCCGCGACGTGTGGCGCTCCGTGATCACGCAGCAGCTCCAGGCCGACGAGCTTGCGGTCGAGATGGCGACGCAGCTCTTCGCGATGGCGCCCCACGCGGACGCGAAGCTCTACTACACGACGATGGTGCAGGACGAGTCGCGCCACACCGAGGCGTGGCTGAAGCTGATCCCCGAGGCCGGCGGGTACGGCGAGCGCGACCCTTACCTTGACCAGATGGGAAAGCTCGTGATCGGCGCCGACACGCTCGAGGAGAAGGTCTTCCTGATGCAGGTCTTCTTCGAGCGCCTGATCATCCCGAAGTTCAAGGCGATCGCGAAGGCGACGCCTGGGACGGTGCTCGAGGATCTCTGCCTGCGGCTCTCGATCGACGACGGCATCCACCACGGAGCCGGCGTCGCCTACGAGCGGGTGCTGCTGCGGACCGCGACCAAAAAGACGAAGGGCAAGCTCGTAAAGGCCGCCAACGACCTGCTCCCGATCTTCGTCGAACACGAGCTCTGGCGGCCGAAGGAGCGTGCCTGGATCGGCGACGCGATGCGCTCGGCGGACATCGCGCGGCTGCGTAGCGAGGTCGACCACGGCGTGCGGCTCGCCCGCTCGCTCGGGGTCGACGTCGGTGACGTCCAGCTGCCGTTCTGAGGGGCCGCTGCTACTTGCTCGGGGTCTTCGCCGCGGCGAGACCCTTGGGGAAGACGATGTGCTCGGGGGCGATCAGCGGCTTTCCGACGTCGAGTTGCACCTGGGTCTCGCTTGTCAGCGGCACGGCGCCCGGGCTGCCCGTCCACACCTTGCCGTCGTAGAAGGTCGTGACCTTGCCCGACGCGGGGCCGACCTGGGTCGCGCTCAGCTTCAGCCCCCAGACGGCGAAGAACTGGCCGAGCGTGAACGTCGTTTGCTTCGGCGCCTCGATATGGATGATCCCGTCAGAGGCGTGAGTGTGCAGCCACATGAAGCACGTGCCCTGCTCGACGAAAGGCCCCACAGTCGTGTTCACGCCCGAGATCGGCGGCCCGATCCCGACACCGTAGGGGATCTGCTGCGCCTTGCCGTTCACGAAGATCGTCAGATGGGCGTGGATGTGGAAGGCGACCTTCTCGGCCGCCTGGCATGTCACGCCGTCGACTGTCTGGTTGAGCTTGACCTTCATCACCGCTGCGAAGACGGGTGCGTTCGGGATCGCGACGCCCTCCGGCCCGAGCGGGCCAGCCGCGGGCGCGGGCTTCAGCGTCCCGACGCTCGAGAGCGGCGCAAGCGGGAGGGCTGCGCTTGCGGTGCCCACAACGGTCACGGCGGCCGCTGCGAGCGCGAGTAGCAGAGGAGTCCGCCCCATCCGATCAGAGAAGCAGCGCACAGTTAGAGGATCGTAAAGACTCGCCGCGCGCGGTGTTGCCCCAGCCGCAGTGGCGCGCCGAAGGGAGAGGAGTCGAGCGAGCGTTGAGCGGGCGCGCCGAGCGCGTCTTCTGCCCGGCGGCGGCCTCGTAATCGTAAGTTGACACTTACGTAAGTTGTGCCTTACACTATCTATCGATGGAGACTGCGCTCAAGGCGATTGCCGAACCGCGGCGGCGGCGGATTCTGGTGCTTGTCCGGGACGAGGAGCTGTCGGCGGGCGAGATCGCCTCGCACTTCGACGTGTCGCGGCCCGCGGTCTCCCAACATCTGACCGTCTTGAGGGAGGCCGGGCTCGTGGACGAACGACGCAACGGCACCAGGCGGCTCTACCGTGCTCGCCCCGAAGGGCTCGCCGAGCTGAAGCAGTTCCTCGACGAGTTCTGGAGCGACCGGCTCGAGGCGCTCAAGCGCGAGGCCGAACGAGAGGAGAGGAAGAAGCATGGAAAGGACGACTGATCGGCTCGAGGTCTACCGCGAGCTCGAGATCGCGGCGAGCCCGGAGACCGTCTGGGAGCTTCTCGTCGACCCCGACAAGGCGGTGCGCTGGTGGGGTCAAGCGGTGCTGATCGAGGCCTGGCCGGGCGGGAAGCTCCGGATCGAGGTCACGCCGCACAGCATCGTGAGCGGCGAGGTGCTCGAGGTCGACCCTCCGCGCAGGCTCGTGTGCAGCTGGGGCTGGGAGCTCGGCGGCGGCGGGCCGGAGCTCGTCCCGCCCGGGTCGAGCACGGTCGAGATCGAGCTCCTCGCCTCGGGTACCGGGACGAGGTTTCGGCTCGTTCACCGCGGCCTCCCCGACGAGGGAGCTGCCGCGAGCCATTCGGCCGGCTGGGATCACTACCTCGGCCGGCTCACGGTCGCCGCTTCCGGCGCGGACCCGGGGGCCCGATCCCTGGCGAGGGGCGGCTCCGGCCGCGGACGGGTGACAGTGTGGAGACGGCCCGCTGGCAGCGGGTCCGGCTCCCTTACGGTGGGACAATCTTCGACGAAGGGAGAACGATGGGCAAGTACGTGCTGGTCTACAAGGGCGGCCAGATGGCCGAGACCGAAGAGGAGCGCAACGAGGTCATGGCCAAGTGGGGCGCCTGGTTCCAGGGCCTCGGCGATTCGGTGCTCGACAGGGGCAACCAGTTCATCGGGTCGGCGTCGGTCTCGGCGGACGGCTCGAACGGAGCTGCGGGCTCCGGCCTCGGCGGCTACTCGATCCTGAACGCGTCGAGCCTCGACGACGCAGTCGGGAAGGCGGGCGGGTGCCCGATCTTCTCGGCCGGCGGCGGCGTCGACGTGTACGAAACGCTCGTGATGTAGGACGAGTCCCGGGCAGGCCGGCGCCCGCCGGCCTGCCCGGGATCAGTGCTAGCTCGCGGCTTCGGCCCCGAACACTTGACCGGCCGGCGCCTCGAGGTGCGACGGCTTCCTCCGCTGGAAGAGCAGGAAGTAGACGGCTCCGACGACCGAGCCAGAAAGCTAACTCTCGGCGAGCAGCTTCAGGAGCTCGATCACGGTCGCGGCCGAGATCGCCATGTCCTGCACAGTCACCCACTCGAGCACCGAGTGGAAGAGGTTGCCGCCCGTGAAGAGGTTCGGCGTCGGCAGCCCCATCTCGGTCAGCCGTGAGCCGTCGGTGCCGCCTCGGATCGAGGCCAGGGTCGGCTCGAGCCCGGCCCTGCGGGTCGCCTCCACCGCCGCCTCTACCACCCGCGGGACGCGGTCGAGCGCCTCCCGCATGTTGCGGTACTGATCCCAGCGCGAGAACGTGACGCGCGCCCGAGGCTCGTCGGCGATCGCCGCCTCGGCGAGCTGCCGCGCGAGCTCGTAGTAGCGCTCGAGCTTCTCGGCGTCGTGGTCGCGGAGGATCAGCGTGATCGTGGCCGAATCGGCGCCGCCCACGACCTGGAAGGGGTGTACGAATCCCTCGCGCCCCTCCGTCGTCTCGGGCGAGAGCGCCCCCTGGGGCAGGCTCTCGACGAAGCGGGCGGCGAGCTTGATCGGGTTGACGAGCTTTCCCTTGGCAAGGCCGGGATGGACGCCGACGCCGTGAAAGGTGACCTTCAGCTCGATCGCCGAGAAGGTCTCGTTCTCGATCTCGCCGACCACCTCGCCGTCGAGGGTGTAGGCGAAGTCGGCGCCGAACTGCTCGAGGTCGAAGTGGTCGGTGCCGTGGCCGACCTCCTCGTCGACCGTGAAGGCGATCCGCGCCCGCGCGCGCGGGAGATCGGGATGGGCGAGGAGCCATGCGGTGGCGGCCATGATCTCTGCCACGCCGGCCTTGTCGTCGGCGCCGAGGAGCGTCGTCCCGTCGGAGGTGACGATGTCGTGCCCGATGCGCTCGGCGAGCCGCGGTTGCGCGGCGGGCGAGAGCACCTTGGCCGGGTCGCCGGGGAGCACGATCTCACCGCCGTCGTAGTCTCGCCAGAGCTGCGGGTCGACTCCGGCCGCCGGCGCGTCGGGGCTCGTGTCGACGTGCGCCAGGAGGCCGACGGTCGGGCCGCCTTCGACCCCGACCGCCGGGAGCGTCGCGAACACGTATCCGTGGGTTGTGAGCTCGACCTCCTCGAGGCCAAGGCCGCGCAGCTCCTCGGCGAGGAGGCGCGAGAGCTCGAGCTGCTTCAGGGTGCTCGGGTAGGTGTCGGATTCCCGCGCCGCCTGGGTGTCGATGCGCGCGTAGCGGACGAAGCGATCGAGCACGTCGTCTGCGAGCTCGGCGGCGAGCGGGGAACCCCAGGGGTCGGCCACGGCGGCGAGTCTAGACGGGCCGCCGTGGCCGGTGTGCCCGAGCGGTCATGCTCCGGCCCTCCGGGGGAACGCTGGCGCTGCTCGGGCTCCTGCGCTCCCGGTCAGCGTCAGCTATGAGGCTCAGACGCGACGGGCACCGACGTAATGGCTCGAATACCAGCTCTCGCTGAGGGTGTCGATCCGGACGAACGCCCCGGTGTGGGGGGCGTCGATGAACTCGTTGTTGCCCAGATAGATGCCGACGTGGTCGAGCGCGTCGAAGAACACGAGGTCGCCCGGCTGGAGCTGGGCGACGGTGACCGGGACGCCGAAGTCCCACTGCGCCGCCGCGAAGTGGGGGAGCGTGATGCCGAGCTGGGCGAAGACGTAGGTGACGAGGCCCGAGCAGTCGAAGCCGCTCGGCGAGGCGCCGCCCCACAGGTAGGGGACGCCGAGATAGGCGAGCGCGAGTTGGGCGGCTTCCGGATGACCGGCCGGGAGCGGGCCGGTAAGCACCGGGCTCGGCGAGGTGAAGGGGGAGACCGGAGGCGTCGTCGTGACCGGGGTCGTGGTCGTGGTCTCGGTCGCAATGGCCGTGGGGCTCGTCGTCGTGGTCGCCTGCGTGGCCGACACCTGGGTTGTGGTCGTCTCCTGGGTCGTCGTCTTCTTGGCTGCCGCTTGGGCCGCCGCTTGGGCCGCCGCTTGGGCAGCCGCCTGGGCAGCCGCCTTCGCCTTCGCGGCGGCAGCCGCCACCGCCGCTGCCTTGGCCCTCGCCGCGGCCTCGGCCGCCGCCTGCGCTCGCGCCGCCGCTTCGGCCTTCAGCCGCGCCTCCGCGGCGGCGGCGAGCCGCGCCTGGCGCGCCCGCTCCTGAGCCTGGAGCCGGTTCACCTCGGCCTGCACCGACACGAGGAGCTTGCGGCGCTCGGCAAGGCCGCTCTCGATCTGCGCGCGCCGTCTCGCGAGCTCGCTCACGGTGGCCTGCGCGGCCTTGCGGTCTACCTCGAGGGCGCGGACGCGCTCCTCGAGCTGGGCCTTCGCCTGCTCGGCTTGCCGGGTGACCAGAGCCGCCTGGTTGCTGATCGCGTTCTCGGCGTCGGAGAGGCGGAGCATCTCCGAGAGGCTGCTCGCGCCGAGGATCACGTCGAGCGCGTCCGAGTGACTCGACGTATAGAGCCAGACGAGGAGCTTCGCGGCGCGGTGCTCGGCGCCCTGGTACTGGGTGCGCGCGCGGGCGAGCGAGGAGCGCTCGGCCCGGAGGTTCTGGCGCAGCGCCTGCAGTCGCACGCGGGCTCCGTCGAACTCCTCCGAGGTCGTGTTGAGCCGCTCGTCGATGGCGGCGATCTCGTTGAGCACCTTCGTCGCCTGTGCTTGCTTCGCCGCGATCGCCGGTGTCGTCGGCGTGGAGGTCGGCGGGGCCGCGCTCGCCTGAAGGCATACCGCGGTAAGGGCAAACGCCCCGGCCAGCGGAATGAGCAGCTTCAGTCGCATCAGCTGTTGTCGCCGTCCCGTCCTCGTGGAACCGCGAACCCCCCTCTACGGCGGCCCGGGCTCGGTTCCTGCAATCGACACTCTAGGATTGCTCGGGTGTCGGATGCCGTGCAGAAGCGCTTCGCCAAAACGGCTGCGGCGATCGCCGAGCACCAGGATACGCGCGTCTCCGCGACGCGGGAGCGGCTCGCAGGGCTCCTCGCCTTGAGCGGCGAGGAGCGCGCGCTCGACGTCGGTACCGGGGCGGGCGAGCTCGCGCTCGCGCTCGCGCCGCTCGTCGCATCCGTCGTCGGGCTCGACATCGTCCCCGAGATGCTCGAGCAGGCTCGTAGCCGCGCGCCCGCGAACGTCGAGTTCCTCGAGGGCGACGCGACCGCGCTCCCGTTCGCGCCGGACATGTTCGACCTCGTCTGCAGCGCGCGCACGTTCCACCACCTCGCGCGGCCCGAGCTCGTGCTCGCCGAGATGAACCGCGTCCTGCGGCCGGGAGGCACGATGCTCGTCGTCGACCAGCTCGCTCCCGTCGACCCGCTCGCCGCGATCGAGCTGAACCGCTTCGAGCGGGCGCGTGACCCGTCGACGAGCCGCATCCTCGCCGATGTCGACCTGCGCGGTCTCTTCGACTCGAACGGCCTCGTCCTGCGCCGCGCTGAGGAGATCGCAGACGAGCGGAATCTCGATGCCTACCTCGAGCTCGCAGGGTGCTCGGGCGAGGAGCGCGACCGCGCAGTCGCGCTCGCCCCGGCAGACCCAACCGGCCGCTACGGCTGGTACGTCCTCCGGAAGCCCGGACTTTGACTCGGGCCGCGAAAGCCCAACCGATCGAGCGTCGAGGGGGCTTGCCGCCGCCCGACCCGGTGCGGGAACTGCCGGTGGGCGGCCGAGACCTGAAGCGAGGCCACAGGCGGGCGAGCGCCAGCGGGCGGCGCAGCTGAACCAGATGGCTGTGGAGCGGCCGGAGCAAGCGCGTCACGGCCGCTCCGCCGCCTCCCCCTCGACCCCTTTCGCGGCCGCCGGCTCGGCTAGGGTAGGAGGGCGTTGGCCCCTCGGATCCTGATTCTCAGCGCCAGTGTGGGCGAAGGGCACGACGCGCCCGCGCGCCGGCTCGCGGCGCAGCTGCGGGCCGAGCAGCCCGATGTCGTCGTCGAGGTCGAAGACTGCCTCGGCGTGATGGGAAAGACCGTCTCGGCGATCAGCGAAGGGGCGGCGAAGGTGGTCTTCTTCCGCTTCCTCTGGCTCTGGGACGTCGCCTTCTGGGTCTTCGCCGGGTTCGCGATCACCCGCCGGATCACGCAGTCCGTGCTCGTGCGTTTCGGCGCGCGTGGGCTGCTCGGGCTGATCGACTCCCACACGCCCGACATCGTCGTCTCGGTCTATCCCCAGGCCACGGAGGTGCTCGGCCGGATGCGCCGCGCCGGCCGGCTCCAGCTGCCGCTTTGCGCGGTGATCACCGATCTCGCGGCGCTTCGCTACTGGGCGACCCCAGGGGCAGATCTTCACCTCGTCACCCATCCCGAGTCGATCGAGGAGGTGCGCCGCATCGCCGGTGAAGAGACCGCCGTCCACTGTGTGCACGGCTTCTGCGAACCGGAGTTCCTCGTCCCGCGCGAGGCTGACGAGGCGCGCCGCGCCCTGAACCTGAAACCGGGCGGCAAGCTCGTCCTCGTCTCGGGCGGCGGCTGGGGGGTCGGGGACGTCGAAGGGGCGGTCCGCGAGGTGCTCGACGTGAGCGGCGTCGACCAGGTCGTCTGCCTCTGCGGGCGCAACGAGGAGCTGTTCGCGGAGCTCAGCGAAGAGTTCGCCGCCAACGAGCGCGTCCGGGTGGTCGGCTTCACCGACGAGATGCCCGACTGGCTCGCCGCGGCCGACGCGCTCGTCCACTCGACCGGCGGCCTGACCGTGCTCGAGGCGCTGATGCGCGGCTGCCCGCCGATCTCCTACGGCTGGGGCCGCGGTCACGTGCGCGACAACAACAAGGCGTTCAAACGCTTCGGGCTCGCCGAGGTGGCGGCAACGCCGGCCGCCCTCCGCTCGGCCGTCTCCAAGGCGCTCGAACACGGGTGCACCGCGATCGACGCCTCGGTGCTCCCGTCGGCAGCCTCGTTTGTGCTCGCGGAGGCCGGCGCCGCACGTGCATCGCGGTAGCGCGGTAGCGCTCGGTGTCGGAGCGCTCGCCGCATGGTGTGGGCCCGCCGCCGCGCCGGTCGTCCCGCCGCTCGCATCGCTCTTCGATATCCCACTCGGGCTGCGGGGCCCGCGCGGCCTCGCGCTGACCTTCGACGACGGCCCCCACCCCGAAGGGACACCGGCCGTGCTCGAGCTCCTCGAGCGCGCCGGCGTCCGGGCGACCTTCTACCTCGTCGGTGAGCAGGTCGAGCGGCGGCCCTCGCTCGCGGCCGAGATCGTTGCCGCCGGGCACGAGGTCGGGATTCACGGCTACCGGCACACGCTGCTCCTCCGCCGCCGCCCGGGATCCCTTCGCGACGACCTCGACCGCGCCGCCGCCGTGATCGGCGAGGCGGTAGGAGCTCCGAGCAGCTCCTACCGCCCCCCCTACGGCGTCTTCAGCCTCGCCGGGCTCGATCTGGCGCGCGAGCGGTGGGCGCCGCTGCTCTGGACGCGCTGGGGCCGCGACTGGGAGCGGAGGGCGACCCCCGAGTCGATCACCGCGCTCGCCACCAGAAACCTGGGCGCGCGCGACGTCATCCTCCTGCACGACGCGGACTTCTACAGCGTCGAGGGCTCGTGGCGGAAAACGGTGGCGGCGCTGCCGGCGGTGCTCGATCAGGCGCTCGGGACGGGCGAGCCGCTCGTGACGGCGAGCCAGTCGACGTAGCGGCGCACGCCGTCGCCGAAGCCCGTCTCCGCGCGCCAGCCGAGCTCCGCGGCCGCCCGGGCCGACGAGGCCTGGCCGAACTCGAGATCGGCGGGCCGCCCGGGCCCGTGCACGACCGGGACGTCGGCGACGACCTCGCAGACCGTGTCTGCGATCTGCCTCACGCTGACGAGCTCGTCGCCGACCAGGTTGTAGATCCGTCCCTCCGCAGCGGGGGTGAGCGCGGCAACCATTCCCCCGGCGAGGTCCTCGACGTAGACGAACTGCCTGGTCGCGCTGCCGTCTCCCGCGATCGTCAGCGGCTCGCCGGCCTGTGCCTTGGCGATGAACGCCGGGATGACCGCAGCAGGCCGGGCCCGTGGGCCGTAGGGGATCCCGAAGCGGAGGATCGTCGAGGATACGCCGTACAGCGTCTGGTAGGAGCGGCAGTACATCTCCCCCGCGAGCTTGGTGGCGGTGTAGAGGTGGGGCGGCAGAGCAAGCGGCGTGTCCTCGTCGTGGGGCAACGGGCCCGGCGCGTTCCCGTAGACCCAGATCGTGCTCGCGTAGAGGAAGCTCGCGATGCCCTCGGCCCGGGCCGCCTCGAGCAGGTTGAAGGTGCCGCGGACGTTCACGAGGTCGGTGCGGGCCGGATCCTCGACCACCTGGTAGACATCGGCCATCGCCGCCAGGTGGAGGATCGCATCGCAACCCTGGACTGCTTCGCGCGCGCGTCCCGCGTCGGTCAGGTCGCCGATCACGGTGTCGATCTCGCCCGGCGCGTGGTGGGGCGAGGGCGAGAGGTCGAAGATCCGTGGTTCGTGGCCTGCCTCGACGAGCTTGTCGACGACATGTGAGCCGATGAACCCGGCGCCGCCGGTAACGAGGGCCCTCAAGAGACAGCCTGGAGCACGGGCACGGCGGCCGGTCTGTAGTAGAGCGGCGCGCACCAGTGGTTCTCCGCGACCCAGTCGGAGTTCGGGAGGTCGACCGGATGGCCCATCACGCGGTGACAGGGCTCGTCGTAGACCTTCCCGGTCGACCGCTCCAGCGGTTCGAACACGATGTATTTGTAGTAGCCGGAGACCATCCCGTCCGGAAGCTCGACGCGGGAGGGGTGGATCGGGTCGAGCTCGTTCCGTGCGATCCGATTCTTCCAGGCGACGATCTCCTCCATGCGCTCGGTGCCGAGGATCCCGAGCGCGGCGGTGAACTCGTTCATGCGGTAGTTGAGCCCGGGCTGGGTGTAGTCGGGCTTGCCGTAGTTGCGGAAGGCGCTCGCGAACTCGATCAGGTCCGGGTGCTTGGAGACGAGCAGCCCACCCTCGCCCGTCGAGATCGTCTTGGTCGGCGCGAACGACCAGAGGCCGACGTCGCCGAAGGTGCCCGGCTTGCGACCGTTCCAGGAGGCGCCGTGGGAGTGGGCGCAGTCCTCGATCAGGACGATCCCCTCGGCCTGGCAGAGCCCGGCGATCCTGTCGATGTCGAAGCTGATGTGGCCGCCGATGTGGACGATGATCGCCGCCGCCGGCTTGTGCTCGGCCACCTTGCGCTCGAAGTCGTCGAATGACATGCAGAGGTCGGAGCGGTTGCAGTCGACGAACTCGATCTTGGCGCCCACCGCCTGGATCGCGAGCGGGTCGGCCATGAAGGTGTTCGAGGGGCAGAGGACGGTCTTGCCGCGCAGCTCGAAGAACTCGAGCGCGGCGAGCGCGGAGCCGGTCCACGCGGAGGTCGCGACCGAGGGCAGCCCGTTCCAGGCGCTCCAGGCCTCCTCGAACGCCTTCACCAGCGGTCCATCCGACCAGACGTTGTCGTCGAGGATCCCGTCCCAGAGGGCATGGAGCCGCTCGCGGTCGCGGTGGTCGAAGCCGATGGCGAACTTGTCGAATTCCATTTGTCGTCGGTGGCGGCCCGAATCTCTGGAACAGTGTCTTCAGGCACGATTCCCGGAACGGCAGGCTCCGGAGGAATCCCGAACGATATCTGAGCCTCTCTCCCCGAACCGGGACATCCGTCGTGAGTGCCCATCCGGCCGGTGGGAAAGGATGGCGGAGTGCTGCTAGTCGGCCTCGGCTCGGCCCTTGTCGCCTCGGTGCTCTTCAACGTCGGGATCGTTCTGCAGGCGGTCGACGCCCGTGTCGCCCCGCGCGAGCTCGGCTACCGGCTGGGACTCCTCGGCCGCCTGTTGCGGCGTCCGCGCTGGGTGCTCGGCTTCGCGCTCGGTCTCGTCGGCGTCGCCCCGCAGGTGGTCGCCTACGCGAACGCGCCGTTCGTCGTCGTGCAGCCGATGCTCGCGCTCGGCCTTCTGCTCGTGCTCGCGCTCGGCGTGCACATGCTCGGCGAGTCGGTCGGGAGGAGGGAGATTACGGGAGTGATCGCGATCATCGGCGGCATCGGGCTCGTCGCCTGGGGTGCGCCGCCGCACACGGAGTCCCACCGCGGCGGGGTCGCCGTGATCGCGGTCGTCGCCTTCCTCGCGGCGGGCGGCCTCGCGCCCTTCGCAGTCCGCGGCAGGCGCCTCGACACGGGGATGCTGGCGATCCTGGCGGCCGGTTTCGGTTTCGGCGCCACCAACGTCGCCACCAAGCTGTTCGGCGACGATTTCCAACTCGGCCACTACGCGAACTCGATCGCGTGGGGCCTCGTCGGGGTGATGATGGGAGTCGCGGCGCAGATCGCCAACATGACCGCCTTCCAGCGCCGCGCCGCGACGGCGGTCGTCCCGATCTCGACCTCGGTGCAGACGTTCCTGCCAATCCTGCTCGAGCCGTTCTTCCTGCGCGAGCACTGGGGTTCGGCCGTCTACGACGGCGTGCCGATGGCGGCAGGGCTCGTCGTTGCGCTGATCGGGAACGTCCTCATCTCGGGCACGCGGGCAGTCAGCGAGGTGATCGCCGAGGCCGGTTAGGTCAGTCGGTCAGCGCCGCGTGGCCGCCGATCCCGAGCCAGCCGATCTTCGGCGAACTCCAAGCGCGGGCAATACCGCGCAGGGGCTCACCGAGCCCGCAGCGATTTCATCCTCCGCCTCCGTTGACCATCTGCTCTGGGCTCTAGCGGGGGTTCCGCATACGATCCTCAGAGGCGGTATCACCTTACTCTCGCCGCGTGCTCGGTGAGGGCTGGAACATATTTCACCGGGTGGACGGTAGGCAATACGCTCGCGGAAGAGATTCGATGCAACGTGCGGGAAGTTCCTTCGGCTGCGACCTGCCGGCGGCACACGCTGTTGTCAGTTCGGGCCACTTCCTGCGCTCCCGACTCCTGTCACTTGCCCCGGCGGGCCGCTAGCTCAGGTCGGGTGCGACCGCGCGTGCGGTCAGGAGCTCGATTGGGATCACCTCGAGCGCCCGGGCGTGCGTCGCGCCGAGTACGACCGCAGGCGCGTGCCCGGCCTCGTTGGCCTCGAGCCACCTCGAAGCGCACAGGCACCAGCGGTCGCCGGGCTTCACCCCCGCGAAGCCCCAGTCCGGCGCGGGCGTCGAGAGGTCGTTACCAACGCTGCGGCTGAACTCGAGGAACTCCTCCGTCGCGACGATGCAGACCGTGTGGCTGCCGAAGTCGTCGGGGCCGGTCGAGCAGCAGCCGTTGCGGTAGAAGCCGGTCAGCGGCTCGGTCGAGCAGGGAAGGAGCTTCCCGCCGACCACGTTGACATCAGGATCGATGCTCACGACGGAACCCTAGCGCGGGTCTTCGACCGCCCCAGCCGGGGCTTTCGCTCCCCGGCCGAGTCGAGCCTCCCACGCAGCTCGCGACCGCGGCCGAACCAGCTCGTGCCGGTGGGTGGCAAGGCCCGCCGACCCGCACCCTGGAGTGCACGCGAGCGCGCGCGGGCTCGGCTGCGGCGCTTGTTCAGCGGCGCCGCAGGGAGGCGCGCTCGAGCGCTGGCGGCGTGTAGCCGGCGTCGGCCGGGTTGAAGTTCGTGCCCGGGGGGACGATCTGATCGATCCGGTCGAGGACCTCGTCCGAGAGCACGACATCGGCCCCGGCCAGCTGGCTGCGCAGGTGCTCGGCGGTGCGCGGGCCGATGATCGCAGCGGTCACCGCGCGGTGACCGAGCACGAACGCGATCGCCATCTGGATCAGCTCGACTCCCGCCTCCTCGGCGAGCAGGGCGAGCGCCTCGGCGGCCTCGAGCTTCGCCTGGTTCCCCGGGATCGACATGTCGTAGCGCCACGGGATCCGGGCCGCGCGCGTGCTCTGGGGCAGCTCCTGCTCCTTGCGGTAGCGGCCCGAAAGCCAGCCGCCCGCAAGAGGACTCCACGGGATCACGCCCATTCCGTACTGCTCGCACACGGGCAGCACGTCGCGTTCGATCCCCCGCACGAGCAGCGAGTACGGCGGCTGCTCGCAGACGAACCGCTCGCGCCCGCGACGCTCGGCCACCCACTGCGCCTCGACGATCGCATGCGCCGGGAACGTCGAGCTGCCGAGATAGCGGATCTTTCCCGCCCGGACGAGGTCGGTGAGCGCGCCGAGCGTCTCGTCGATGTCGGTGCCGGGCTCCGGACGGTGCACCTGGTAGAGGTCGATCCAGTCGGTGCCGAGACGGCGGAGGCTCTCGTCGACCTCCTGCATGATCCAGCGCCGCGAGTTGCCGCTGCGGTTTTGCCCCTCGCCCATCTGCCCGTGGAACTTGGTCGCGAGCACGATCCGGTCGCGCCGGCCGGCAAGCGCCTTGGCGAGGATCTCCTCCGACTCGCCCGACGAGTAGACGTCGGCGGTGTCGACGAAGTTGATCCCGGCGTCGAGCGCCTCGTGGATGATCCGGATCGACTCGTCGTGGTCCGGGTTGCCCCACGCGCCGAACATCATCGCGCCCAGGCAGAGCGAACTGACCTCGACCCCCGTGCGCCCGAGCGTGCGGTACTCCACACCCGCACGCTAGCGGCGCCGAGGCCGCTCGGGCGTTCCATCGACGCTCCCCGCGTGAAGGCAGGCACGGAGTGCTCGCGGCCGCGTTCGCCCTCACGTTGCCCGTCCCGCGACCTCGACGTCGGCCGAGAGCGGCCCCGCTCTCACCGCCCCGCCCGGGTCGGGGGCGTTCGCGAGCCTTCGAGCGCCGGCCCTGACCTGCGCGCCGCCTGGCGTAGGCTGCGCCCGTGGAACTGGCTGCCTACCGGGAGCGCTTCCCGATCCTCGCGGACACGACCTACCTGATCAACCACTCGCTCGGCGCGATGCCGGCGGCGACCGAAGCGCGGCTCGTCGAGTACGCGCGGGTCTGGGCGACACGCGGGATCCGTGCTTGGGGGGAGGGGTGGTGGGCGATGCCGCTCGAGGTCGGCGACCAGATCGGCCGGATCATCGGCGCCGAGCCCGGGACGACGGTGATGCACCAGAACGTCGCCGTCGCCGAGGCGGTCGTCCTCTCGTGCTTCCGGCCGGTCGACCCGCGGCGAAACCGGGTTGTCTACGAGGCCGAGAACTTCCCCTCGGTGCGCTACCTGTACCAGGCCCAGCCCGAGCTCGAGGTCGTCGTCTGCGACGGCGAGGAGGAGATCCTCGAGGCGATCGACGAGCGGACGCTGCTCGTCCCGATCTCGCACGTGCTCTTCAAGTCGGCCGAGATCCAGGACGTCCCGGCGATCGTGGCGCGAGCGCACGAGGTCGGGGCGCGTGTCGTGCTCGACTGCTACCAGTCGGCCGGGATCGTCCCGTTCAGCGTCGCCGAGCTCGGGGTCGATTTTGCGGTCGGCGGGTCGGTGAAGTGGCTCTGCGGCGGCCCCGGAAACGGCTGGCTGTACGTCCGGCCCGACCTGATCGGCGAGCTCGAGCCCACGTTCATGGGCTGGCAGGCACACGCCGCGCCGTTCGCGTTCGAGCCGGAGCTGCGCTACGCCGGCGGGGTGGCGCGCTTCCTCACGGGCACGCCGAACGTGCCGGCCCTGTACGCGGCGACCTCCGGCTATTCGCTGATCGAGGAGATCGGGGTCGCGCGAATCCGCGAGAACTCGCTGCGCCAGACCGAACTCCTGATCGCTCTCGCCGACGGGGCAGGCTTCGAGGTGCGCTCCCCGAGAGCCCCGGCGCGTCGCGGCGGCACGGTGACCGTGTACGTCCCCGAGTTCGAGGGAGTGCACAAGGAGCTCGGCGAGCGTGGCGTGCTCTGCGATTTCCGCCCCGACGCCGGGATCCGCCTCGGCCCGCACTACTACAACACCGACGCGGAGCTCGAGTTCGCGATCGGCCAGATCGGCGAGATCCTCGAGAGCGGCGCGCAGCTGCGCTGGCTCGGCGCGACGGCGCGGTTTTAGGTCACGCTGGCCTGCGCGGCCCGGTGTGAGAGAGCTCCGGAGTGGGCGAGGACACCTCGCCGACGATCGGAGAACTGCCGCACTCGCCCTGAGGCGAGCGCCAGGCCTGACCAGCGCCGGGCGGCGGCTTGCCGTCAGCTGGGAGCCCTCGCAGCTGATCGGGTGACCGATCCCGCAAAGTGCGAACCCCGGGCACGGGGCCATCGGGACCGGTTTGTAGGCTGTTCGCTCCGCATGCCTGAAGCGCCCTTCGTCCACCTGCACGTTCATAGCGAGTACTCGATCCTGGACGGCGCCTGCCGGATCCCCGACCTCGTCGCACGCGCTGCGGAGCTCGAGATGCCGGCGGTCTCGCTCACCGACCACGGGTCGATGGCCGGGGCCGTGCAGCTTTTCAAGGCCGCCGCGGGAACGGGCGTCAAGCCGATCATCGGGTGCGAGGTCTACGTCACAGACGACCGGCACGTCCAGAAGAAGGGCCAGGCGCACCTGACGCTGCTCGCCGCCGACAACGACGGCTATTCGAACCTGATCAAGCTCTCGAGCCTCGGCTACCTCGAGGGCTACTACTACAAGCCGCGCGTCGACTGGGAGCTTCTCGAACGGCACTCGAAGGGCGTGGTCGCCCTTTCCGGATGCCTCTCGGGCAGGGTCTGCAAGGCGCTCGAGGAGAGCCGCGAGGGCGACGCTCGCGCCGAGCTCGACCGCCTCGCCCAAGTCTTCGGCCGCGACTCGGTCTACGTCGAGCTCCAGAACGCCCACCTCGAGGTTCAGCAACGACTCGTGCCGAAGCTCGCCGAGCTGGCGGCCGCCGCCGGCCTCCCGACGATCGCGACCGGCGATGTCCACTACCTCCGCCACGAGGACGCGCGCGCCCACGAAGCGCTGCTCTGCATCCAGTCGGGCGACTCGCTCAAGAACCCGAACCACTGGAAGTTCGAGACCGACCACTTCTACTTCAAGACGCCCGAGGAGATGGCGCTCGACTTCCCCGGGCACGAGGACGCGCTGCGCCGAACGATCGAGGTCGCAGGTCGCTGTCATGTCGAGCTCGAGCTCGACCGGATCCTGCTCCCGCGCTACCCGACTCCCGAAGGGCGGGACGCCTTCGACTACCTGGTCGAGCTCTGCGAAAACGGCCTGCAGAAGCGGTACTCCGCCGTCGGTGACGAGCTCCAGGAGCGGCTGCGCTACGAGCTGAAGACGATCAAGGAGATGGGCTTCACCGACTACTTCCTGATCGTCTGGGACATCATCCACTTCGCCAAGCAGGCAGGGATCAGCGTCGGCCCCGGCCGCGGCTCGACCGCAGGCTCGCTCGTCGCCTACTGCCTCGAGATCACCGACATCGACCCGATCCGCTACGGCCTGCTGTTCGAGCGGTTCCTCAACCCCGGCCGCAAGCAGCTGCCGGACGCCGACCTCGACTTCGCGGTGGCAGGGCGGGAACGCGTGATCAACTACGTCACCGAGAAGTACGGCCGCGACCGGGTCGCCCAGATCATCACCTTCGGGACGATGGCGGCGCGGGCAGTCGTCCGCGACGCCGGCCGCGTCCTCGAGATCCCCTACGGCACCGTCGACAGGATCGCGAAGCTGATCCCGGAAGGCCCGGGCCAGACGCTCGAGGAGTGCCTGAAGCCGGGCTCCGAGCTGCGCAAGGCAGTCGACTCCGACCCGATCGCCAAGGAGATCGTCGACCTGGCACGCCCGCTCGAGGGGCTGACACGCCAGGACGGGATCCACGCCGCCGCCGTCGTGATCGGCGCGGAGCCGCTGATGGACGTCGTGCCGCTCCAGCAGAAGGGAGCCGACCAGGAGATCGTGACCCAGTACTCCGGAACCCACGTCGAAGCGGTCGGCCTGCTCAAGATCGACTTCCTCGGCCTGCGCAACCTCGACGTGATCGATAAGGCGGTCGAGCTGATCGGCAATCTCGACATCACCCAGATCCCGATCGACGACAAGACGACCTACGCGATGCTCGCCAAGGGCGAGGCGACCGGCGTCTTCCAGTTCGAGTCGTCCGGGATGCGGGAGGCGCTCCGCCTGGTCAAGCCGACCGCGTTCGAGGATCTGATCGCGCTCGTCGCCCTCTACCGCCCGGGGCCGATGCAGTACATCCCCAATTACGCCGCGCGCAAGGCCGGCAAGGAGCCGGTCACCTATCTCGACCCTCGCCTGAAGCCGATCCTGCACGAGAGCCAGGGGATTAGCATTTTCCAGGAGCAGAGCATGGAGATCGCCAAGCAGATCGGCGGCTTCAGCCCGGCCGAGGCCGACGATCTCCGCAAGGCGATCGGCAAGAAGATCCACGCGCTGATGGCCTCCCTCAAGGGCAAGTTCATCGAGGGCGCGATCGCCAACAACACGAGCGATTCAGTCGCCCGGCAGCTCTGGGACGACATGGAGAAGGCCCAGGACTACTCGTTCAACAAGTCGCATGCCGCCTGCTACGCGCTGATCTCCTACCGCACTGCCTGGCTGCGGGCCCACCACCCCTGCGAGTACATGGCGGCGCTGATCAGCTCCGTGATGAACACCAAGGACCGGGTGCCGTTCTACGTCAATGCCTGCCACGACATCGGGATCGAGGTGCTGCCCCCGGACGTGAACGAGTCGCAGGTCGACTTCGCCGTCGTCGGAGGCCAGATCCGCTTCGGGCTGAACGCGGTCAAGGGCGTCGGCGAGCTCGCATCGCGCACGATCATCCGCGCCCGCGAGGAGGGCGGCCCGTTCGAGTCGCTGTGGGACTTCACCGAGCGCGTCGACCCGTCGGTCGTCAACAAGCGCGCGCTCGAGTCGCTCGTCAAGTGCGGGGCGCTCCCCGGGGCGCGCCTCGGGATGCTGCAGGTGCTCGAGCAGGCTCTCGCCTACGGGCAGAAGCAGCAGGCCGACCGGCTCGCCGGGCAGGGGTCGATCTTCGACACCGAGTTCGGCTCGGAGGAGGCAGCGACCGAGAAACACCACCCGCCGATCCCCGCCGAGGAGTTCGAGAAGACCGACCTGCTGCGGCTCGAGAAAGAGACGCTCGGTTTGTATGTCTCGGAGCACCCGCTGTCGGCGCTGCGCACCGAGCTGCGCGCGAAGACCGACGCGACGATCGCCGAGCTCGAGCGCCGCCGCGACGGCGAGAACGTCGTCGTCGGCGGGATCATCAGCGAGGTCAGGCAGCTCACGACCAAGCGCGGTGAGCAGATGGTGTTCCTCAAGCTCGACGACGTCACCGGGGGAATCGACATCGTCGTCTTCGCCGCTGCCTACGCCGCCTCCCAGCAGCTCTGCGTCGAGGACCGGATCGTGATCGTCAAGGGCCGGGTCGATCACAAGGAGGGCGAGACGAAGCTGCTCGCCCAGGAGATCTCCGCGTTCGAGTCGGTCGAGGCCAAGCGCACCGTGAAGCTCCGCATCGACGCGGGCCGCGCTCCGGCGGGGACGATTCGGGACCTCAAGGCGCTCCTCGGCGACTACCCGGGCGAGAGTCCCGTGCAGGTCGACTGCGTCACCTCGAAGGGGCCGGTCCGGCTCCAGTTCGGTGTCGGGTTCCGCGTCCAGCCGGACGCCGACTTCTATGCCGAGGTGAAGGCGCTGCTCGGCGAGGCCGCCCTCCCGTAGCCGGCGTCGCTTCGACCTCGCCGGGATGGGCTTCGACCGGCGCGACCGGAACTCGGACGCCTGGAACGCGGACGCTGTGTTGGCTGCCGCTCAAGCTTCCTGGGAAACCACCGTTAAATCTCCGTAAAACCTGTCCCAACGGGGGTAGGACGAGAACCCTGTTCGACGTTTAACCGAATGTAGTTGTGTAGAGGACGCGAAGGGGAGGAAGGCCATGACCGCAACCGAGTTGAATCAAGCAGAGACCGAGACCGAGAGGGTCGAGCGCTGGCGCGCCGAGGCGCTCGAGCACGCCGGCTACGACGCCGTCACCGCGCTCGCGCTCGCTGCCCGCCCAGATGTCGACCTGCACCGAGCGATCGAGCTGCTCGAAAACGGCTGCCCGCCCGAGGTCGCCGTCCAGATCCTGACCTGACCTGACCTCGCGCCGCCCGGCGGCGGGGGCTCGAGGCACGCTGTCAGAGCGAGAGTGCTCGGTACCCGGCAGAATCACGGCGATGGCGGCGCTGCTCGGATTCATTCCCTCGCCCTCGAGCGGGGTCATCCACCTCGGCCCGCTCACGATCCATCTCTACGGGCTGACGCTCCTCGTCGCGATCCTGTGCTGCGTCTGGCTGACGACCGTCCGCTGGAAGCGCGCGGGCGGCGACAGCGACCTCGTCTACCGCGTCACCGTCTGGGGCGTCGCCTTCGGCGTGATCGGGGCGCGCGCCTACCACGACATCACCTCCTGGAACGAGGTCCCGACGCCGAAGTGGAAGGGCATCTTCGAGGTCTGGCACGGCGGGCTCGGCATCTGGGGCGGGGTCCTGCTCGGGGCGATCGCGGGCGCGATCGTCGTCCGCAGGGCCGGGGTCAGCGCCACCGTCTTCCTCGACGTCGTGGCGCCCGGCTTCCTGCTCGCGCAGGGGATCGGCCGGATCGGGAACTGGTGGAATCAGGAGCTGTACGGCAAGCCGACGACCCTCCCCTGGGGGCTCGAGATCGACCTCGCCCACCGTGCCGGGCTCCCCGTGCAGTACCTGAACGCAAAGGCCTACCAGCCGACATTCCTCTACGAGCTGCTGTGGGACCTCGCCGGGGCAGCGCTGCTGCTCTGGGTCGCCAAGCACCGCACGATCCGTCCACCGGCGCTGTTCGCGCTCTACGTCGCCTACTACTGCTTCGGACGGTTCTTCGAGGAGCTGCTGCGGATCGACCCGTCCCACCACATCGCCGGCCTGCGGCTCAACGCCTGGGTGTCGGTGATCCTGTTTGTCGCCTCGAGCGCGTTCTTTGTCTGGTGGCAGGTGCTCGGCCGCGGCGGCTCGGGCCGCTCGGGGCCGCCGAAGGTGAAGCCGCGTCCGCAGCCCGATCCCTCGCGGCCCAAGATGGCCGTCCCGAGGGGTCGCGTCCGGTAAGCGGGATAGCCTGCCGCTCGTGGAAGCGGCGAACCCGGTCGGGGAGCTCGACCTCGATCTCGACGCGTTCGAGGGGCCGTTCGACCTCCTCCTGACGCTCGTCCTGCGCGACGAGCTGCCCCTCAGCGAGGTCGACCTCGCCCAGGTCGTGATCGCCTTCCTCGAGCACCTCGCCGGGCGCGAGGCGCTCGACCTCGACGCCTGCGGGGAGTTCCTCGTCCTGATCTCGGCGCTGCTCGAGCTGAAGGCGCGGGGTCTCTTCCCCGAGGAGGAGGCCGAGCTCGCCGAGCTCGAGCCAGAGGAAGCCGCCGAGGAGCTCGCCCGGCGGCTGGCCGAATACCGGCGCGCCAAGGACGGTGCCGCCTGGCTCGCGGAGCGGCTCGCCGATTCGGGTGACCGCTACTTCCGGCTCGGGCCGGCGCCGCTTGCGCCCGTGCAGCCCGAGCCGGTCTTCGCGGCGCAGAAGCCCGCGCGGCTCGCCGCCGCCCTGCGCGCGCTCGCCGTCGAGCCGCTCGCGCTGTCGACGGCTCACATGGCGCTCGAGTTCCCGCCCCTCGGCCGGTTTCTCGAGCGATGGCGATCGCTTCTGCGCCGCAGGTCGCGACTCGACTTCGACCTGGAGGTGGAAGGCCTCTCCCGCGTCGAGATCGCGGTCGCGTTCATGGCGCTGCTCGAGCTCGCCAGGCAGCGTGAGCTATCGATCGCGCAGGCCGGCTCGTTCGCGCCGATAAGGATTTCCCGCTTCTCCGAAGAAAGGAGCCTGACATGGACCGCGCACTCCGCCTAGTCGCAACCAGCCCTGTGCAGGAGCTCGCTCGGACGATCGAGGCGCTGCTCGTGATCGCCTCGATGCCGCTCACGTCCGCCGAGCTGGCCGACGCGACAAGCGACGACGAGGAGCGCGTCGGGGACGCGCTCGAGCTGCTCGCCGAGCGCTACCGCGAGGGTCGCAGCGGGATCGTCCTCGAGCATGTCGCCGGCGGGTACGCCTTCCGCGCCTCGCGCGAGGCCGCAGCCGCGTGCGCACGCCTCTACGAGCGGCCGATCGAGCGCGGCCTGACGCAGGCGGCGCTGGAGACGCTCGCGATCGTCGCCTACCTCGGCCCCTCCACCCGGCCCGAGATCACCCGGATCCGCGGGGTCAATGCCGACGCGGCGGTGGCGGGCCTCGTCGAGCGCGGCCTCCTTGCCGAAGCCGGGCGGGAGAGCGAGTTCGGGGCCGTCCGGTATCTGACCACGCCGCTGTTTGAGCGCGTGTTCGGGCTCGAGTCGCTCGCCGAGCTGCCGCGCCTCGAGGAGCTCGGCTCCGACACGGCCGAGCTGCGCGCCCGGCTCGAAGCCGTCGCCGAGAAGCGTCCCGCCTGACCGCCGTCGCGCTCGACCGCGTTCCCGAACCAGACGAGCTGCGGGTCGCGGTTGGCAGGCGCGCCCCTGCCCCTCCCACGCTAGCGTTCCCCAGGGGAGCTTCGGCCCCCAGGGGGTGAGGCGGTCGGAGTGGGGGAAAGCACGAGCCATTTCCGATCCGACGGATCGAGGAGGTCGAGAGAGCCGGGAACGGAACAGGTTCACGGCTCGTTGAAACGAGCATGGACGTAACCGAGGAGACATTCGCAGCGGAGGTGATCGAGCGGTCGGCGACCGAGCCGGTCCTGGTCGACTTCTGGGCTGCCTGGTGCAAGCCCTGCCTGCGCTTGACCCCGGTGCTCGAGGCGGCCGTCGCAGGGCGGCAGGTCGTCCTCGCGAAGGTGGACGTGGACGCGAACAAGGAGCTCGCGCGGCGGTTCGACGTCTCTGGGATCCCCGCGGTGAAGGCGTTCCGAAACGGCGAGGTCGTCGCCGAGTTCGTCGGCGCGAAATCACGCCCGGCGGTCGATGCGTTTCTCGACGAGCTCACGAAGCCACCGGTCTCGGAATCGATCGAGGATCCCGTGCTTGCCGAGGCGCTCGGGCGAGGCGACTACGAGCGCGCCCTCGAGATCCTGCTCGGTTGGGCCGAGGATCCCGGCCGCCGCGAGGAGGCGCGCCAGACGATGGTCGACCTGTTCAACGAGCTCGGCCAGTCCCACGACCTCTCTGTCCGCTATCGCAAGCGGCTCGCGGCGCTCCTCTACTGAGGGGGACGCCGCGGCGGGGAGCATCCGCCGAGAGCGCCCGCGCCCTGAGAGGCCGCCGCCACGGCGGCCGAGCTCCTCTCGCGATCGACGATCTCGTCACATCTCTGCCGCGGATCTCTGCCGCGGATCTTCGCCGGAAGCGACACTTCAGCGATGAGGTTGAACGCGTGGCTTGCACGAGCGGGGGTTGCCTCGCGTCGAGGCGCCGACGAGCTGATCAAGGCCGGCCGCGTGACGGTCAACGGCGAGCCCGGCAGGCTGAACACGTTCGTCGAGTCGCGCGACCGCGTCGCGCTCGACGGGCGGCCGCTCGACAAGCAGCGGCTCGCCTACGTGCTGCTCAACAAGCCGGCCGGAGTCGTCACGACCGCCCGTGACCCAAAGGGGAGGCCGACGGTCGTGGCGCTCGTGAACCATCCGGTTCGCGTCGTCCCGGTCGGGCGGCTCGATGCCGACACGACCGGCGTGCTGCTCCTCACAAACGACGGCGAGCTCTCGCATCGGCTCGCGCATCCGCGCTACGAGGTGGACAAGGTCTACCTCGCCGAGGTCGAGGGCGACCCGGGTCCCGAGCAGCTCCACGCGCTCGAGACGGGAGTCGAGCTCGACGACGGCCGCACGGCCCCGGCCCGCGCGCGCCGGCTCGGGCCCCGGCGGGTCGAGCTCTCGGTCCACGAAGGCCGAACCC
>DATKRX010000069.1:0-7085 GCA_035531915.1 Gaiellaceae bacterium
AACGAGAACCCACAGCCGTTCATCTGGCACAAAACCGCAGACGAGATCCTCGAACGACTCGCCCGCTACTGCACCGCCGTCAACCTCGACCTCACCACCCGAACCCCAGTTTCATGACGCTTCAACCTGACGGCACACTAGCCGCTCAGACCTTTTTCGTGTCGCGGGCATACGCCCAGCGGGCCGCGGCGATGCCGCCGAGCGTCCAGGCCGCGATCACGATCCAGCCTGTCGTCGGCCAGGACCCGCCGCCCAGGCCGACATGGCCCGCCTGGACGAGCCAGTAGGACGGCAGCGCCTCGCCGATCTTCTGCATCGCTCCGCCGGTGATCGGAAACCAGGTTCCGCCGAGCAGCGCGAGGAGCGCCGTCGCGCCACCCATCACCGGCCCGATCGAGTCGGGCGTGACGAGGTGGCCGATCACGATCCCGAGTGCCGCAAAGGGGATCAGCCCGATCAGGATCAAGCCCGTCATCTGCGCCCACTGGTGGGCCGTGAGAGTGACGCCGAGCACGGAGCCCGCGGCGTAGAGGGCGGCCAGGGTCAGGCCGGCCATCAGGTAGCCCGTGATCACCTTGGCGCGGAAATAGGTGCGGGTCGACAGTGGCGTGATCCGGAGCTGACGGTTCCAGCCGACCGAGCGCTCGCCCGCGATCCGGGCGCCGGCGGAGAGCATCGCGTTCATCGTCCCGAAGGCGGCGAGGCCGACCATGAAGTAGAGCGGAGCCGACAGCCCGGTTCCACCGAGGTTGTGCTTGCCCTCGTTGGGTCCCGCGATCAAGAAGTAGAGGACGAGTGGGAAACCGAGCGAGAAGAAGAAGAACCGCCGGTTGCGGAGCGTGCGGAGCAGCTCGTACTTGAGGTAGGCGCCATTCACGGCGCTACCTCGTCGCCCGAGGTGAGCTGCAGGAACGCCTGCTCGAGCCCGGCGCCGCTGATCTCGATGTCCTTCACCTCGTCGAACGCAGCAAGCAGCGCCCGGATCGCGGCGTCCGAGTCGGTGCAGCTCAGCACGACAGACTCGCCTCGGCGCTCGACGAGCGAGACGCCCTGAAGCCGCTCGAGCGCTTCGAGCGGGGCATCAGGCAAGGTGGCACGGATCGTGCGCGTGCCGACCATCGCCTTGATCTCCGTCGGAGGGCCGTCGGCAACCACGGAACCATTCGCCATCAGGACGACCCGGTCCGCGTAGGCATCTGCTTCCTCGAGGTAGTGGGTTGCGAAGAGCACGGTCTTGCCGCGGGAGGCGAACTCGCGCATCGTCACCCAGAAGTCACGCCGTGCCTCGACGTCCATGGCGACAGTCGGCTCGTCGAGGATGAGCAGGTCGGGATTCGAGACGAGCGCGACCGCGAACCGGACGCGCTGTGTCTGCCCGCCGGAGAGCTTCTGCGTCCGCCGGTCGGCGATCTCCGAGATCCCGGTGAGCTCGAGTACCTCGGCGACTCCGAGCGGGTGTGGGTAGAGCGAGCTCATCATCGAGACGAGCTCACGCACCGTCAGGTCACGCAGGAGCGCACCGCTCTGCAGCATCGCGCCGACCGCGCCACGGTCGATCGCCGCCCGCGGAGGGGTGCCGAAGACGGACACGGTGCCGGCGTCCGGGTCGAGGAGCCCGAGCAGCATGTCGATCGTCGTCGATTTGCCGGCCCCGTTGGGCCCGAGCAGGGCGACGGTCTCGCCGGCCGCGACCGACACGTCGATCCCGCGCACCGCGCGAACGGCTCCGAACGATTTCACGAGCCCCGCCAGCTCGATCCCCAACGTTTCGGCCACCTGCGCACTCTGCCAGTCGTGGCCTTGGTCGGTGGGTGTCAGGCTCACGTATCGAGCCTCCTCGCGCCGCCCTCCGCGGTGACTACCCTGGGTAGGTGGCACCGCTGACTGCGCCCGAGACCTACCTGGCCGAACTGAACGACGCCCAGCGCGAGGCGGTGACGACGATCGAGGGGCCGCTGCTCGTGATCGCGGGCGCAGGCTCTGGCAAGACGCGCGTCCTCACCTACAGGGTCGCGCACCTGCTCGCGACGGCCGGCGTGCAGCCGAACGAGATCCTTGCGATCACGTTCACGAACAAGGCGGCCGGTGAGATGCGCGAGCGGATCGAGGCAGCGGTCGGCGCCCGGGCGCGCGCGATCTGGATCCTCACCTTCCACGCCGCCTGCGGCCGGATCCTCCGCCGCGAGGCCGAACGGCTCGGCTACCGCTCGAACTTCACGATCTACGACTCCTCCGACCAGGTCCGGCTCGTCCGGCAGTGCCTCGAAGAGCTCGAGCGTGACCCGAAGCGCTTCACCCCGCGCGGGATCCACGGCCAGATCTCGAACGCGAAGAACCAGCTGATTGGCCCCGACGAGTACGCGGCGCGCGTGGACAGCTTCTACGACCAGACCGTCGCCGACGTCTACGGCCTCTACCAGCGCAAGCTGTTCGCCCAGAACGCCGTCGACTTCGACGACATGCTGATGCTGACGGTCGAGGTGCTGCAGCGCTTCCCAGAGGCGAGGGAGCGGTGGGCGAACGCGTTCCGCTACGTGATGGTCGACGAGTACCAGGACACAAACCACGCGCAGTACACGCTGCTCAAGCTCCTCGCCAGCGCGCACCAGAACCTGATGGTGGTCGGCGATCCGGACCAGTGCCTCGTCGCCGGGACGATGATCACGATGGCCGACGGGACGACGAAGCCGATCGAGCAGGTCGAGGTTGGTGATCGCGTCCGTGCGGGTTACGGGAGCGGGATGTTCACTTCGGCGCGAGTCAATCGCGTCCACTCTTCGACCTCCCGATCCGGGATTGCGATCACCACGGAATCGGGGCGCCGGATCGTCAGCACACCCGAACACATGCACTTCGCAGGCTTCAAGGCCGGCAAGACCCCGAAGGTGCACATGACCTACCTGATGTGGAAGCAGGGATTCGGGTTCCGGATCGGGACGTCGAGGACGTACTCGGACGCGAGTGAAGGCGCACTCGTCGGCCCCTCGCTCCGCCTGAACGGCGAGCACGCCGACGCCTGCTGGGTGTTGGAAACGCATGACTCTGATGCCGAAGCGCGCCTCGGCGAGACCATGCTCTCGCTCCGCTCCGCGCTTCCGACTCTGCCGTTTGTCGCGCGTCCAAGCCGCGGCGAGGCACGCGGCATCGTCTCCGATCAGGCGATGCTCGATCGTCTCTTTACCGAGATCGAAACCGAAGCCCGCGGCCGAAGACTTCTCCGAGCCGAAGGTCTGAGCTTCGAGCACCCGCATTTCAGCGCTGCCACGACAACTGCTGGTAGTCGTGTTCGGCGCCGGCTCACCGTCTCTCTGTGCGGGGATCGCCGTGGCGCGAGGCCGCTACATCACATCTGCCTGACCGGCGGCGACGATGCCGGCCGGGACGCGGCGGGGCAGCTCGGGCTGCCGGTCCGCCCGGCCAAGGGAACGAGCGGATGGCGCTACGAGACGTCGAACTCCGATTTCGGTCAACTGATCGAGGTCGTCGGTCTCCTCGAAGAGGCGCTTGACGTCTCGCCGCGCTTCACCGCGCGATTGGCGGACAACGACGACTTGCGGGGGCACGAGAAAAACGCGATCCCGTTCATGCCTGCATCCAGTGTTCGCAACGGAATGGTGATGATCAACGACGAAGGGCAGCTCGAGCTCGTGATTCGGGTCGAACGGGTCGCCCTCGACGGGCCGGTGTACGACCTCGATGTCGACCGCTTGCACAACTTCATCGCCGACGGGCTCGTGACGCACAACTCGATCTACGCGTTTCGAGGAGCCGACATCCGCAACATCTTGGAGTTCGAGCGCGACTTTCCCGGTACCCGTGTGATTCCGCTCGAGCAGAACTACCGCTCGACGAACGCGATCCTGCACGCGGCGAACGCCGTCATCGAGCACAACCGCGAGCGCAAGCAGAAGAGCCTCTGGTCTGAGCTCGGCGAGGGGGAGCCTGTGCGCGTGGTGGAGACCGAGGACGAGCACGCCGAGGCGCGGTTCGTCGCGGCCGAGATCGCGGGCCTCGTCGAGGCGGGCACGAGCCTGCGCGAGATCGCGGTCGTCTACCGCACGAACGCGCAGAGCCGCGTGCTCGAGGACGTGCTCGTTCGCCAGGGCGTGGACTACCAGGTGATCGGCGGGCCGAAGTTCTACGAGCGCGCCGAGATCAAGGACGCGATCGCCTACCTGCAGGCGATCGACAACCCGACCGACGCGATCTCGCTGCGGCGGATCGCCAACAGCCCGCGGCGCGGAGTGGGGGATACCTCGCTCGCGCGGCTGGCGGCGCTCGGCGAGGGCTTGGGCATCTCGCTTTGGGAGGCGATCGGTCGCGCCGAGGAGGCCGGGCTTGCGACCGCGTCGCTGCGCTCCGTCCAGGCGTGGCGATCGCTGATGCAGTCGCTGATGGCCGAGGCGCTGGATTCGTCGATCTCCGCGCTGCTCGAGCGCGTGATCGAGCGCACCGGGTACCCGGAGCACCTGCTCTCGACGCTTCCGAAGTGGGAGGCCGAGGGGAAGATCGAGAACCTCGAGGAGCTCGTCGGCGTCGCGCGTGAGTACGAACAGGCGGCGGAGGAGCCGTCGCTCTCCTCGTTCCTGCAGGAGATCTCGCTCCATTCCGACCAGGATTCGCTGCGCGACAGCGAATCCGGGCAAGTGACGTTGATGACGCTGCACAACGCGAAGGGACTCGAGTACCGCGTCGTGTACATGCTCGGCTGCGAGGAGGGGATCTTCCCGCACTCCCGCTCGATCGAGGAGAACTCGCTCGAGGAGGAGCGCCGCCTCTGTTACGTCGGCATGACCCGCGCGAAGGAACGGCTGACGATGCTCCATGCGATGCGCCGCTCGCTCTATGGCCGCACCGACGCGAACCTGCCCTCGCGCTTCCTCGACGAGCTGCCCGAGGAGGGCGTCGAGCGTCATCGGCTACGGCCGGCGTCGTGGTCGAACTACGGTGCCCAGACGGGCGGCTTCGTCGCACCTGCGGCGCGTGCCCGCCCCGAGATCCCCTCGCTCGCGACCGGCGACTCGGTGCGCTCCGCGACGCTCGGCTCCGGGATCGTGACGCGGATCGAAGCCGACGGAGTGGTCACGGTGCGCTTCGAGGACGGCTCGGAGCGCCGGCTGATGCTCGAGTACGCCTCGCTCGAGAAGGTCTCGTAGCGGCCGCGGCCGTGTTCGAGTCACTCGACTTCGTCTACGTGCCGTGCGAGGACGTCGTCGGCACCTCCGACCGCTACGTCGAGGAACTCGGCGCGAGCCTTCGCTGGCGCGCGCGTACACGGGGCACGATCGTCGCCTGCCTGGCATTGGCGAAGGACGGCCCCCTGATCCTCCTCGCCGACCACCTCCAAGGCGATGGGCCGATCCTCCGCCACCGGGTGGCCGACTACGGCGCGGCCGTGGCCGCTCTTTGCGCAGCGGCCGTCGCCGGTGCTGCGCGACTCGCGATCCCGCACGGTCCGCTCGCGGAGTTCCGGGCGCCTGGAGGTCGACGGCTCGCGGTCTACCAACGGACCCGGCCGGGCCAGGCTCGGCCAGCTTTGCGGGCCGCGTCGACCGCTGACGACGCAAACGAGTCGAGCAGGATCTCGAGGAAGCGCACCCGGTCGGTACCGAACGCCCGGCTCGCGTTCGCGGGCTGACCTGGGATCGGACGGAGGTCGACCACCGTCCGGCCGCGCGTGAGCTCTCCTACAAGCTCGACGTCGATGTGAGCTCGATCACGTTCGCGTCGACCAGGTAGGCGATGCAGAGCGCGTCGAGTAGGTGCCGAGCGGCTCACGGCCTGTGGCGCCACCTGCTCGTAGCCCGCGATCCGCGTCCCGATGATCCCGGCCGCGGCCGTTCCGGCTGGCCTGCCGAGCGCGGCGAGCCGGCCGCAGTCCTCGTCCGAGACAAGCGCCTGGTGCGTCGCGTCGAGGGGGACGACGACCCGCTCGCGGATGCCGCTGCAAAGGACGATCCGCGCCGCCTCCGGGTCCGCCCAGATGTTGAACTCCGCCGAGGGCGTCACGTTGCCGAGCCGGTGGCTGCCGCACATAAGCACGAGGCGCGGGATCCGGCGAGCAAGGTCGGGATCGAGCATCAGCGCGGTCGCGATGTTCGTGGATCTTCCTGCTCCGGGACGACTGATCTGCCACTGCGTTCGAGGGGATCAGCGCTCCCGGCGCGCCACGGTAGACGGGTACGCTCCGCCCGACGTGGTCGAGGACGCGAAGAGAGTTCTCGGTCCTGTGAGCAACCGACGCGTTCCCGGCGACGGTCGTCACGCCGAGCAGCTCGACGGCCGGGCTGAGCGCCGCGAGCATGATCGCGATCGCGTCGTCCGCACCGGCGTCGACATCGAGAATCACCTCGTCATCTTCGGCCTCCTCCGGCTCGCGGGATGTGCGTCCCGCTAGCGCGGTCCGTACTCAGATTCGAGCACCTCGAATCGCCAGACCTCGCTGTCGGCGTTCATCGGCCCGCGCTCGGCGTGCTTCGCGTGAGCATCCGAGAACTGGGCCGACTTCATCCAGGCGACGAAGTCGTCGTTTGTCGCCCAGCGCGTGTACACGAGGTACCGCCCGTCCCCAATCGGCTTCAGTAGCTCGAACGCCTCGAACCCGGCCGCCTGCGACACCGTCCCAGCCCGCTTCGCAAACCGCTCCTCGAAGTCCGCGGCACTACCCTCAGACACGGTCACCGCGTTGATCACGACCATCGACATCTCCCACCTCCGCTTCGACCCAGGAGCCGGGACAGTAGACGCTCCGACCGGGCGATCCGCCGTCCGTCGGCTAGACTCGCTCCCGACCAGGGCGGTTAGCTCAGTTGGGAGAGCACCAGCTCGACAAGCCAGTGCCGCTTCCGCGTGTTCTTGGCTCAGCCGCTCGCTTTTGCTGAGACGAGGGAGAGCTGCGCGCCGCTACGCGCGCCACGGTTGACGAGATAGGCGTCGAGGATGTCAGCTGCCTCGATCTCGTGGCCCTTGAGCAGGTGCCGGTAGCGGCTGGTCATGTGCGTTGATGTATGTCCGACGTAGTCGCCGATACGTTCGAGCGAGAAGCCGGCGTCCGCCATGATGGACACGTAGCTGTGGCGGCACTC
>DATKRX010000070.1:0-24872 GCA_035531915.1 Gaiellaceae bacterium
AGGGCGTTTCCCGCAGCACCGAAGGCGAGGCCGACGAGCAGGACGCCGGGGCGCTAGGCAGGCGGAGCGGTCGAGCGCAGCCCGGCGAGCTTGTCGCGCAGGCCCGCCGGCATCGGCTCCTCGACCGCGACGCGAACGAAATGCCGGAGCCGCTCCTCGAAGCGGAAGCGCTTGTCGCAAGGGGGGCAGCGCTCGAGATGCTCGCGCGCCTCCTCGACCTCGGAGTCCGAGAGCATCCCGTCGAGGTAGGGCTGCATCATCGCCTCGCAGTCGCTGCAGCCGCAGCCCATCAGCCCGTCACCGCCAGCTCCGCGAGTCGCTGCTTGAGGATGCGCCGGCCGCGGTGCAGCCGCGACATGATCGTGCCGATCGGGACGTCGAGGATCTGCGCGGCGTCGGCGTAGGAGAACTCGCCGATGTCGACGAGCACGATCGCGTCGCGGAAATCGTGCGGCACGTCGGCGAGCGCGTCGACGACGGAGTTCTGCGAGAGCCGCTCGATCACGCGCTCCTCGTCGGGGTTCTCGTCGGGCATCGTCGACTCGAGCTTGTTGTAGAGGAAGTAGTCGCCTTCCTCGAGCGGCTGCAGGTCAGGCGAGCGCTGCGCCCGCCGCCCGCGGTCGATGTTCAGGTTGGTGAGGATGCGGAGAAGCCAGGCGCGGAGGTTCGTCCCCGGCTGGTACTGCTGCCAGGCGCGGAAGGCGCGGGCGTAGGTGTCCTGCACTAGATCCTCCGCCTCTTCTCGAGAGCCGGTGAGACGGCGTGCGACCCGGAAAACCTGGTCACTGAGTTCGAGCGCCTCTTCTTCGAAGCGAACACGGTCACGCGCTACCTCCGCGATGCGACGGGTTTCGGCAGCTGTCGGAGTGCTTTCGCTCATCCCGGCGGCCACCCTAGCAACCTGTTACAACGGCGCGGGATCCCTCGGGATTCCCGTGCTCGACGCGGTCGAAACCGCTCCGAGACGGGGAGCGTGTCGCCGGCGGGCCCGACTCGCTCCCAGAGAGCGCCTCGCGGGCGGCACCGCCGAGAAGCCGGTCGAGTCGAGCACGACCGCGCGCTCGCCGGGGAGAGCCGAGTTCGCCGGGCCTCAGACAGGCGCCTGCTCGCGGAAGCCGCCGCGAACCATGTCCTTCAGGAGTGCCGCGCGCGTGGTCAGGTCGTCGTCGTAGACGAGCGTCACCTCGCCGGCGAGCGTCGCGTTCGCCGACTCGAGCCCCTCGTGCCCCTTGAGCACGTGCCCGAGCCGCGCCATGCACCGCTCGCAGCGGATCCCCTTCACGTGCACCGTCTCCGAAACAGTCGCCATCTCGCTCCCAGCGTAGCGGCGGCCCCGACCGAGCGGCTCACACCTCGTCACTCGCAGGAACGGAGCTGCACGATCTCTTGGCGCCGTGGGCGCCGCAGGCGCCTATTTGCTGACGGTGAAGGAGGTCTTCGGGCCGGCGGTGGAGGCTTCGAAGAAGGACTTCCCGGCGCTGAGGGTGATCGTGTGGACGCTCGTCCCGACGGCCGCGGCTCCGCTCAGCGTGATCGTATGCCTGGAGGCCAGCCCGAGGATCAGCCCGGCCTTCTTGGAGTGATCGACGACCGTGACCGAGTAACGCCCCGCCCTCAGCGTCTTGAGCGCTTTGCCGTCGAAGCTCAGCGTCGCCTTCCCGGAGGCACTGACCCTCCCCTTGAGCGTTCCGAGCAGCTTGACTTTCTTGGAGACCGGCGTCGTCTGAGTGGTGACCGTGGTCGTCTGGCCGAGGGCGGTCGAGCCCGAGGACACGGTCGAGGTCGAGCCGCCCGATGAGCCCGAGGTGGCCGTGGTGGTGAAGGTGACAAGCGACGACGCGCCGATGTTCGAGTCCTCGACGGTGTAGCTCGAGCTCGGCTGGAAGGCATACGGGCCGAGGGTCGCCGGCTGGTCGATACCCATGCCGGTGCTGTTCAGATCGCTCGAGACCGAGACGCCAGGCCCGTTGATCGTGAGCTTGGGGTTGGGATCGGTGCCGGGGTCGTCGTAGACGAGCACCGTGTAGGAGCCTGCCGGGATCGGCGCGACGGTCCCGTCGCTGAGCTTCACCTGCAGCGACTTGGCCGAGGTGTAGGTGATGTTGAGCGTCGTGCCCGCCGCGCGCGCGCCCGTGGCGCCGACCGAGCCGACGCTGAGGCCGAGCGTCAAGCCGCAGAGCGCGAGCACGACCCCGACGATCACTGGAAGGCGCCGCCGGCTAGCGGGAGTTTTTGGCACTGCAATCGTTTTAGCAGCTGGAGCCCCCGAGCGAGACGCCCGGAATCTCAATCGGCCCAGGCGACGAGCGGGCGGGCGCGGAGATCGCGCCCTACGGGGCGCGGACCCCGTGCACCGGTCGCCCGGCCGCGATCCAGGCGTAGTAGGACGCGCTCGGCCCGTAGTCGGACTTGTAGTCGACGATCCGCGGGTTGCGCCCCACATCGCGAGCCCGCGCCGCGTGCCGCAACAGATTCGGGTCGTCGTTTTCCTGCCATACGAGGATCAGGTGCGCGGCGGTCATGAAATCGGCGACGTAGGTGCAGCCCGACGCGGGGCAGGGAAACGGGTCTGTGCGCACGCAGACCCAGCCGTCGCGGCCGTCCGAGTCGTCGTCGTGCCAGAGCTCCTCCTCCTGGGCAAGAGTCTCCTCGAACACAATCGAGCCCCTCTCCACACCAGAAAGGGTACGCGACCCGACCGGGATCCGGGGTGCGCGACGCAATCGCCTGCACCGAGCGCCAGCCCGACTGGGGCGGCCTCCTCGGCGTGAAGGACAACGGAGAACGGCGCCGCTTGCTCGGGTTCGAGGGGCGAACTGATCTCGCCTCGGGATTCCGGCAGGAGAAATAATGGCCGTGACCCGGGCAGGCATGCGGGTCACGGCCATCTCATCCGACGGGCCGCGCTGGCTAGACGGCCTCGTCGGTTCCGGGTCCCATGCGCAAGGCCGGGACCCAAGCCTTCGGGCTAGCCGGGCGCCCTCCCGAGCGTCACGCCCACGGTCTTCTTCGTCCGGCCCCTCCAGATCTGCAGGGAGAGGCGATCACCTGGCTTCATCGTCTGGATCACATCGCGTAGCTGCGCCTCGCCGCTGACGGGAACCCCGTCGGCGGCGATGATGATGTCGCCTCCCAGGCGATAGCTCTCGCCGGCAACGACGACCGACGTTGCGCCGGGTTGAAGACCGGCTTCGGCGGCGGCGCTCCCCCGGGTAACCGACTGGACGATCAGGCCGTAGCTGCAGGGAAGGTCGAACGAGCGAGCGAGGCTCTCGTTGACCGGGACGGCTTCGATCCCGAGGTAGGGATGCACGACCGTCCCCGTTTGGATCAGCTGAGCGACGACGCTCTTGACCATGTCGATCGGAATCGCGAACCCGGTGCTCGCGCTACCGGCGGCACCGGTGGTCGCGAGCTGCGAGGTGATTCCGATCACCTGACCGTGAGTGTTGATCAGCGGCCCGCCGGAGTTGCCGTGGTTGATGTTGGCATCGGTCTGGATCCCATCCGCCGCGGCGGGCGCCCCGCTGGGGGCGTCGATCCCGTGCTGCACCGCGCTGACCACGCCGACGGTCGCCGTCCTTTCGAGGTTGAGGGTGTTGCCGATCGCGACCACCGGATCGCCGACCTGCACCTGGTCGGAGTCGCCGAGCGGCAGCGGCGAGAGCGAGCGCGAGTGCGCGTCGATCTGGAGCACCGCCACATCGGTCGACGGATCCTTGCCGACGACGGTGGCGTCGAGCTCGTCGTTGCCCGAGAAGCTGATCTTCACGTTCTGGGCTGCGCCGAGCACGTGGTTGCTCGTGACGATGTGGCCGGCCTTGTCGATCACGAAGCCCGAGCCGAGCTCCTCGGATGCGCGGGCGCCGGTCGCGACGAGAGACGACAGGCTGCCGGTGATCTGGACGACCCCGGGCGCGTCCTGGCGGTAGATCTGCTGGACGGAGAGGTTCCCGCCCACCGCCGCCGTACTCGCGGGGGCGGCGGAGGTCGCGGAGGTGAACTGCTCGATCGTCGTGGCGGCGCCGAGATGGCCGGTGATCGCGGCGCCGGCGAGAGCGAGCCCCGCGCCGACGCCCGCCGCGGCGAGCGCCCCGAGTGCGCGGATGAGATCCCCCAGCTGCATCCCCGTTTGCGTTATATCGCTGGTGATCCGCAGGCCCCGAGTCGGCTCGATTAGGCGTTTGTTAAGCGCTTCCCGGGAGCGGCGGCGCCCGCTCTGCTTGACTTTCCGGATGGACGCGCTCTCCGTCGGCGACCGCTCGTTCGCCATCCACAGGATCGCGTCGATCGACGGCGAGCTCGCCCGCCTCCCCTACACGCTGAGGATCCTGCTCGAGAACACGCTGCGCTTCGGCGACGAGGCGGGCACGCGCGCGGTCGCGGCCTGGGACCCCCACGCGGAGCCGTCGCACGAGATCGCCTTCTTCCCCTCGCGGGTCCTGCTGCAGGACTTCACGGGTGTCCCCGCGGTCGTCGACCTGGCCGCGATGCGGAACGCGATCGCCGAGCTCGGCGGCGACCCGGCGCGGATCAACCCGCTGATCCCGTCGGATCTCGTGATCGACCACTCGGTTCAGGTCGACACGTTCGCGTCGCGCTTTGCGTTCGCGCGCAACGTCGAGCTCGAGGTGGAGCGAAACCGTGAGCGATACGCGTTCCTGCGCTGGGGGCAGTCGTCGTTGCGCGACTTCAAGGTGGTGCCGCCGGGCACGGGGATCGTCCACCAGGTGAACCTCGAGTACCTGGCGCGCGTGGTCGAGAGCCGCGACGGAGTCGCCTTCCCGGACACGGTCGTCGGCACCGATTCGCACACGACGATGGTGAACGGGCTCGGCGTGCTCGGCTGGGGCGTCGGGGGGATCGAGGCGGAGGCGGCAATGCTCGGCGAGCCGCTGTCGATGCTCGTGCCGCAGGTGGTCGGCTTCAGGCTCCGCGGCGCTCTGCGCGAGGGGACGACCGCGACCGATCTCGTGCTGACCGTCGTCGAGCTGCTGCGCAGGACGGGCGTTGTCGGGAAGCTTGTCGAGTACTTCGGCGAGGGCGTCTCGACCCTCACGGTCGCAGACCGCGCCACGCTCGGGAACATGTCGCCGGAGTACGGGGCGACCTGCGGCTACTTCCCGGTCGACGAGCTCACGCTCGACTACCTGCGCCTGACGGGCCGCTCGGCCGAGCAGGTCGCGCTCGTCGAGGCCTACTGCCGCGAGAACATGCTCTGGCACGAGCCGCACGAGCACCCCGAGTACTCGCAGGTCGTCGAGCTCGACCTCGACGAGGTCCGGCCCTCGCTCGCGGGGCCGCGCCGGCCGCAGGACCGCGTGCCGCTCGCCGAGGCGAAGGAGTCGTTCCGGGAGGCGCTCGCCACCTTCGGGGTCGACCCCGACGGGGACGAGGCGCTCGCCGAGACGTTCCCGGCGAGCGACCCGACCACCGAGCAGGCCCCCGGCGGCCACACCGCCGAGCACGAACACGCGGCGGTCGCCGTCGCCGAGCCGCCCCGGCCGCGCTGCGTCCGCGTCACGATCGGGGGCGAGCAGGTGGAGCTCCGCCACGGCGCGGTCGTGATCGCCGCGATCACCTCGTGCACGAACACCTCGAACCCCCAGGTGATGATCGCCGCCGGCCTGCTCGCGAAGAAGGCGGTCGAGCTCGGGCTGCGCCGGGCGCCGTGGGTGAAAACCTCGCTTGCGCCGGGCTCGCGGGTCGTGACCGACTACTACGAGCGCGCCGGCCTCGACCGCTATCTGGACGAGCTCGGCTTCAACACGGTCGGCTACGGCTGCACAACGTGCATCGGCAACTCCGGCCCGCTGCCGCCCGAGATCTCGCAGGCGATACTCGAAGGTGACCTGGTCGCGTGCGCCGTCCTCTCCGGGAACCGCAACTTCGAGGCGCGGATCCATCCGGAGGTGAAGGCGAACTACCTCGCCTCGCCCCCGCTCGTCGTCGCGTTCGCCCTGGCGGGGCGGATCGACATCGACGTCGAGACCGAGCCGCTCGCCCAGACAACGGAGGGGCAGGACGTGTTCCTGCGCGATCTCTGGCCGACCGCGGCGGAGATCCAGGAGACGATCGGCGAGTCGGTGCGCGGCGAGATGTTCGCGCGCACCTACGCAGACGTCTACTCCGGCGACGAGGTCTGGCGCGGCCTGGACACGCCCACCGGCGACCTCTACAGCTGGGACGAGCGATCCACCTACGTGCGCCTGCCGCCGTACTTCGAGGGGCTGCAGGCCGAGCAGGGGCCGGTCGAGGAGCTCACGGGTGCCCGCTGCCTCGTCTCCCTCGGCGACTCGGTCACGACCGACCACATCTCGCCCGCGGGCTCGATCAAGCTCGACTCGCCGGCCGGCCGCTACCTGACAGAGCACGGGATCGAGCCGCGCGACTTCAACTCCTACGGCGCCCGGCGCGGCAATCACGAGGTGATGGTGCGCGGCACATTCGCGAACGTCCGCCTCCGCAACCTGCTCGTCCCGGGCTCGGAGGGCACCTGGACGAGGCACTTCCCCTCCGGCGAGGAACTGACGATCTTCGACGCCTCGAGCCGCTACCTCGCCGAGGGAACCCCGCTGATCATCCTCGCGGGCAAGGAGTACGGCTCGGGCTCCTCCCGCGACTGGGCCGCCAAGGGCCCGCTCCTGCTCGGCGTCCGCGCCGTGCTCGCCGAGAGCTACGAGCGGATCCACCGCTCGAACCTTCTGATGATGGGGATCCTGCCGCTCCAGTACCGGGAGGGCGAGACCGCCGGGTCGCTGGGCCTGACCGGCGCCGAACAGTTCGCGATCACGGGCCTCCAGAACGGAGAGGCCCGGGAGGTAGAGGTCAGAGCCGACGAGAAGACGTTCACGGCGACCCTGCGCCTGGACACGCCCAGGGAGCGCGAGTACCTCCAGCACGGCGGCATCCTCCGCTACGTCGTCAGGAAACTCCGGGCTGCGCCCTGAGGAGAGGGCGAGACCGCCGGCGCGCGGTCAGCCGTCGGAGATGCGCGCCAGATACGGGTTGCCCTTCGTCGCGGCCTGGACGAACGAGCAGACCAGCTGGAGCTGGGGGTAGGTCATGCGGGTGACCACGAGCTCGTGGCCGCCGAACTGCTCGGTGACGGCGACGTAGGAGAGCGTGTAGGGCACCCGGAGATCGTTGAAGCTCGGGCCGCCGTTGATGCCGAGGCCGCTGTCGCTGCCGAACCCGGCCGAAAGGGCCGCGCTGAGCGCATGGCACTGGCCGCAGAACTTCCGGTAGAGCTGCTTGCCTTGCGCGAGCTGGCTCGCCCCGCTCGCCTGAGTCGTCGTAGCGCCCGCGCCAAGCGAGTAGGCGACCGGCACAGAAGCGAGCACCGCAACGATCGGAAGCAAGACCGTAAGTCTCAGGCGCAGGGTCAAACTGAGAACAAGATAGCGTGTTCGGAAGTACTTCGTCCACGGGTACGCTGCCTCAAACCGGGGTGCCGCCAAGGCGGCTGAGATCAGACCCGTCGAACCTGATCCGGGTCATTCCGGCGAAGGGAGAGCACGTGGAGGACACACCGCAGTGGGGAATCGAGCCTGTGCCCCCGAGGCTTCGGCTGCTCGGGGCGTTCGACGGGTTCCTGCTCTGGACGAACCTTTCCGTGTCGATGCTCGTGATCGTCGCGGGCGCGTTCCTCGTGCTTCCCGTGTCGCAGTTCGGGCTGGCGCTGTCGCTGCCCGAGGCGCTCGGCGCGACGGTCGCCGCCGCCGTCGTCGGCAGCGTCCTGCTCGGGCTCGGCGGGCTGATCGGTGCGGACGCAGGCGTGCCGACGATGGTGCTACTGAGGGCGCCCCTCGGCCGCCGCGGCTCCTATCTGCCGACGGGCCTGAACATCGCGCAGTGCCTCGGCTGGTCGGTCTTCGAGCTGATCGTGATCGCGACCGGGGCGAGCGCGCTCTCCCGCCAGGTGTTCGGCTTCGGCGGGACGGCGTTCTGGAAGATCCTCTTCGGCCTGGTCGCGACCGCGCTCGCGCTGCTCGGCCCGGTCGGGTTCGTCCGCCGCTACGTCCGCAAGTTCGCGGTGTGGACCGTGGTCGCCTCACTCCTCTATCTCTCGTGGTGGTCGCTGCACGGGCAGCACGTCGAGCGGCTCTGGCAGCGGCCGGGCGCCCACGCATTCTGGCCCGGGTTCGACCTCGTGCTCGCGAGCATCATCTCCTGGACGCCGCTCGTCGCCGACTACACGCGCTTCTCGCGCAGCCGCTCGGCCGGCTTCTGGGGCGCCGGGCTCGGCTATTTCGTCCCGACCGTGCCGCTGTTCGCGCTCGGGGCCGTGATCGCGCTGTCGCGCTCGATCAGCGATGCGCCCGGCCTGCTGGCGGCGATCGCGGCGGGCGGCGTGGCCAGCCTGCTCGCGCTCCTCGCGCTCACGGTCGACGAGAGCGACGAGGCGTTCGCGAACGTGTACTCGGGCGCGGTCTCGATCCAGAACCTGCTCCCGAAGGCTTCGCAGCGGCTGCTCGTCGCGGGGACGGCGGCAACGGCGACGATCGGCGCGCTGCTGATCGACCTCCAGAACTACCAGCCGTTCCTGTTCCTGCTCGGGTCGTTCTTCGTGCCGCTCTTCGGGGTGCTGCTCGCGGACTGGCTGCTCGCGGGGCGCCACTACGGGCGCGAGGAGATCTTCGGCGCCCCCGACCTGCGGGCGGCGCCGCTTCTCGCGTGGCTCGCCGGCTTCTGCCTCTACCAGTGGCTCTACCCGGACGGCCCCGGCTGGTGGACGCGACTCGTCGCACACACCCATCCGCACGCGCTGCCGTTTGGTGGGGCGTCGATCCCGAGCTTCGGGGCGGCCTTCGTGCTGGCGGGGGCCGCGCGACTGCTCGCCGGCCGGCCGGTGCTCGCGGGCACGTGATCGCGCTGCTCGGGAACCTGGCCCGCGACTTCCTGCCGGGCGAGCCTGCACGCGCCGGCGGCGCGCCCTACCACGCCGCGCGAGCGCTGAGGCACCTCGACGTCCAGGCGGTGTTGTACGCGCGCTGCGCCGAGGACGACCGCGCCGAGCTTCTGCAGCCGGTGGCGGCACTCGGGTCGGTCGTCCGCTACGTGCCGGGCCTCGCCACCGCGAGCTTCGAGCTGAGCTACGAGGGCGACCGGCGGCAGATGACCGTGCGCTCGCTCGGCGACAGCTGGCTTCCTGCGGACCTGCCGACGCTGCCCGACGAGGTGCGCTGGGCGCACGTGGCGCCGCTTGTGCGCAGCGATTTCCCCGCCGAGACGTTGGCCGCGTTGGCGCGCGGGCGGCGCCTCTCGCTCGACGGTCAGGGGCTCGTGCGGCCCGCACGGACCGGTGTGCTCGAGCTCGACGCGGACTTCGACCCCGAGCTGCTCCGGCACGTCTGGGTGCTGAAGCTCTCCGAGGAGGAGGCCGCCGTGCTCGGCGACCCGGCCGCGCTCGGGGTGCGCGAGCTGCTTGTCACCGAGGGCTCGCGCGGGGCGACCGTCTACTCCGGCGGGCGCGCCGAGCGCATTTCCGCCTTTCCGCTCGAGGGCGACCCGACCGGGGCCGGCGACGCGTTCTGCGTCGGATACCTGGCGGCTCGCTCGACCGGGTTCTCTCCGGCGGCTGCCGGACGGAAGGCGACGAGCGCCGTCGCGGCGATGCTGGCCGGATGATCGCTCTCGTCGCCACGGTCTCGGGGACGTTCTCGGTCGACCTCGAAAGCGAGGAGGTCGCTCCCGCGGAGGCGTTCGCGCCGGCCACCGCACCGAGCCTGAATCTGCCGCGCGTCGTTTCGGCCGCCGAGGGCGGGTCGACCGTCGTCGCCGTCGTCGATGCCCGGCCGCCGATGCTCGTCTCCCACGACGCGGGCACGACCTGGCGCGAGTCGGGGCGAGGCCTGCCGGCGGGGACGGCGGTCGCGGTCGGCGACTGGAACCCGGACGTGCTCGCCTACGCGGCGCGCAACCGGCTGTATCTGTCGCTCGACGGCGGCGTCTTCTGGACGGCGCTCGGGGTGGAGTTGCCCGAGATCGAGGCGCTCGCGCTCAGGGAATCCTGAACTCGCCACGCGCGACGATCACGGTCGAGCCGCCGACCATCACGCGCTCGATCTGTTCGGCCGATCCGTCGACGCGCGCGAAGAGCTTCGAGGGCCGCCCGATCTCGGCCCCCTGGCTGATCTCGATCTCCTCGCCGAACGCGATCCGCCCGTGGCGGGCGAGGTGGATCGCAAACGGACCGGCGCCCGACCCGGTGGCCGCGTCCTCGTCGACGCCGTGGCCCGGGACGAACACGCGCGATTTCCAGCGGCCGTCCTCGCGGGCGAAGCAATTCACGCCCGCCTTGGTCAGCCGCTTGAGCGCGGCGAAGTTGGGGTCGAGCGCGACCACCTCGGCGGGCGAGGCGAGCTCGATGTATACGTGCGTCGGGCCGAGGTGATAGAGCTCGACCGGGAGGCCGGAGCGCTCGATCCCGAGCAGCGCCATCAGCTCCGCGGCCTCCGCGAAGCGCTCCCAGGCGGGGACCGGCTGCTCCATCCAGCCGAAGCGGATCTTGGCGCCTTCGCGCTCGAGCTCGACGGGGATCACACCGACGCCCGTCTCGAGCCGGATCACGATCTTCTGCAACGGCCCGCCGAGAACGAACGCCGCGCCGAGGGTCGGGTGGCCGGCGAACGGCAGCTCGTTGGAGGGCGTGAAGATGCGGATCCGGACGTCGGCGTCCTCGGCCTGCGGAGGGAGCACGAACACCGTCTCGGCGAAGTTCATCTCCTTCGCGAGCGCCTGCATCGTGAGCGGGTCGAGGTCGCGCGCGTCGGTGAAGACCGCGAGCTGGTTGCCGGTGAGCGGCTCGTCGGTGAAGACGTCGGCGACGACGTAGCGGAGCTGGCGCACCCAGCGACTGTAGCCAGGCGAGGCGCGATGGGCCGTCGGTCGCACCGTCGTGCCGGTTGGGGGCGTGGCCGCAAGCAGGGCCGAGGTGGGTCGAGCGATCTGCCGGGGGCGGTGCGGGCGGAGCCGTCTAGGCTTGCGGCGTGCTCGTGATCCTCGTCCGCCACGCCCAGGCCGCCTCCGGCCAACCCGACGAGTTGCGACCGCTGACCTCCTCGGGGCGCCAGGCGGCGCGGATGCTCGGCACCCTGCTGGCCGAGCGAGCCCCCCAGGCGGTCGTCTCGAGCCCGCTCCTGCGGGCGCGCGAGACGGCGGACGCGCTGGCCGCCGCGGCGGGGGTCGAGGCGAGAGTCGACGAGCGGCTCGCGCCGGGCGCCACCGGCGAGAGCCTGCGCGCCGCGGTTGCCGGCCTCGGCGAGACGATCGTCGCGGTCGGCCACCAGCCGGACTGCAGCGAGATCGTCCTCGAGCTGACCGGTCGGGAAGTGTCCTTCCCGACCGCGGGCTTCGCGGAGTTCGAGCTGTGAGCCCCACAAGTCAGGCTTCGGTGAGAAGACCCGGCAGCGGCCCGGGCGCCGAGGGCCCGGAATGAGCGCGGCCGTTCGGGTCGCCGGGCTCACCAAGCGCTACGGCTCGCACGAGGCGCTGCGCGGGATCGACTTCGAGATCGGCGCCGGCGAGGTGTTCGGACTGCTCGGGCCGAACGGTGCCGGGAAGACGACCACGATCGAGATCCTCGAGGGCTACCGAAAGCGGGACGGCGGCGAGGCGGAGGTGCTCGGCGTCGATCCCGAGTCTGCGGGGCGGGGGTGGCGAGAGCGGGTCGGCGTCGTGCTGCAGTCGTCCTCGCTCTACCCGAACCTGACGGTGCGCGAGAGCCTCGAAGTGTTCGGCGGCTACTACGCCGAGCCTCGCGACGCCGGCGAGGTGATCGAGATCGTCGGCCTTGCCGAGAAGGCGGGCGCGCGCTGCCGGACGCTCTCCGGCGGCCAGAAGCGGCGCCTCGACCTCGGGCTCGCGCTCGTCGGCAACCCGGAGCTGATCTTCCTCGACGAGCCGACCACGGGCTTCGACCCCGGCGCGCGGCGCGCCGCCTGGGAGACGATCCGCAACCTGCGCTCACTCGGCACGACCGTCCTGCTCACGACGCACTACCTCGACGAGGCCGAGCAGCTCGCCGACCGCGTTGCGGTGCTCCGCGAGGGCCGGATCATCCGCGAGGGAACTCCCGCCGAACTGACCGGCGGCAGCTCCGAGACCGAAATCCGCTTCCGCCGCGCCGGGGAAGTCGTCGTCGAGCAGACCACCGAACCGACGCGGCGGCTGTACGAGCTGACCGCCGAGGCGGTCGAACGCGGCGAGGAGCTCGAGGGCCTCGAGGTACGCCGGCCGACGCTCGAGGACATCTATCTGGAGCTGACGAGCGACTGATCGTTCGTCTGTCTACCGCGCTGGTGGCCGAGAACTTCGGGTGCAAGGCCATGATCTACGTCAAGGACGAGAACGGGCTGTATAGCGCCAACCCCAAGACGAACTCCGACACTGAGTTCATCCCCCAGATCACGGTCGACGAGCTGAAGGCCCGGGGCCTGCAGGACTCGATCATCGAGTTCCCCGTCTTCGACCTGATGAAGTCGTCCCGGCACGTCCGGTCCGTGCAGATCATCAACGGGCTGGTTGCTGGGAACATCACCCGCGCCCTTGCCGGCGAGCACGTCGGCACGATCATCACCGCCGACTGAGGAGGACTCAGACGATGACCACCGCCACGAAGGGGGCGAAGCACGTGGAGTCGCTGCTCGCCCGCCAGACCCTCCTCGACGCCGACCTGACCCGGCCGGCCGCTGACCGGGAGCCGATCCGGCTGCTGCCCTGGCTGAGCGTCGTCAAGGTCGGCGGGCGCTCGATCATCGACCGGGGCGCCGAGGCCATCCTGCCCCTGGTCGAGGAGCTGCGCCGGGTCCTGCCCGAGCACAAGCTGCTCATCCTCACCGGCGCCGGCATCCGCGCCCGTCACATCTTCAGCGTCGGGCTCGACCTCGGCCTGCCTGTCGGCAACCTTCAGGGCTTGGCCGCCACTGAGTCGGGCCAGAACGGGAGCATCCTGGCCAACCTGCTGGCCAACGATGGCGTCTCCTACGTCGACCACGGCGTGGTGGGGGGCCAGCTGGCCATCCACCTCGCGGCCACGCAGGCTGTCGTCAGCGCCGCCTACCCGCCCTAAAACGCCCACGAGTTTCCGCCGGCCGCCGGGCGCGTCCCGATGCACCGGGGCGACACCGGGGCGCTCCTGATCGCCGACGCCCTCGGCGCCCGCCGCCTCGTCATCGTAGAGGACGTTGACGGCGTCTACACCGCCGACCCGAACCAGGGGCCGGCCGACCTCATCCCCGAGACGACAGCCGGCGCTCTCCTCGACGGCGGCCCGGCGACGCTGCCCGTCGACCGGACGTTCCTCGAGGTGCTCAAGACCGCCCGGCACATCAACGCCGTACAGGTCGTCAACGGCCTCATCTCCGGCAACCTGACCCGGGCGCTGCGCGACGAGCACGTCGGCACGATCGTCCGAGCGAGCTGACGCACTCTCTGACCCTCTGATCCGAGACGGGGCGGGGCGGGGCCGACACCCGCCGGCGAGCGCCGGCCAACAGCCTGGCCGGGCGATCACGCTCGCTGCAACCTGGGTCCTTCTAGATGAATCGGTGGCCGCAGCGCCGACAGCGAAGGGCATCCGGGGGAACCTCGTTGCCGCACTCGGGGCAGGCAATCATCTGATCGGGAGGCTTGCTCGTCCCGCTCGCCTCCAGTCGTTCCCGCACGCCGGCCAGGCTTTGCTCGCAGATCGTCGCTAGCCGCTTCGCCTCGGCCTGCAAGCTCTCTTCCGCAATTTCGGCGATCGCGCGCGCCAGCGCGAGCGTCTCCTCGAGAGTCGCGACGTCTCCAGCATGCTCGGCATTGGAAGCCGCGTTGAAGAGGAGTACCAGCGAGTGCGGCGAGACACTTCCCGCCTCGATCTCCTCGCGCACCGCCCTCAGATTCTCGTCCATCATCACCGTGTTCGTCCCGACCGATCCATTCCCCTCTTCCACTCGCAAGATCTCTCCACACCTGCCTGCTGTCGACGCTCCACCGGCCGCTGACGAACCGACGGCGGAGACAACCCCGATCGGGCGGTTTCTCGACCCGGCGCTCGCGACGCCAACCGTCCTGCCGACCCCGCCTCTGCCAGATCCCGCAGGGCGGCGGCACGATCGCGGTCGGTGGCGGCGCGGTCACCAGCGGGAGCGGTGAGGTCGAGCGGTGAGCCGCTCGGGCGCGCGCGTAGGCTAGGCGCGTCATGAAGCTCTTCCTGCACGAGCTCCGCACGGAGCAGCTGCTCTTCTGGCGCAATCGCGAGGCGGCGTTCTTCACGTTCTTCCTGCCCGTGATCTTTTTCCTGATCTTCGGCGCCGTCTACGGCAACGACCGCATCAAGCAGGAGCACAACATCCGCGCGGCGTCCTTCCTCGAGGCCGGGATGATCGGCTACGGCGTCGCGGCGACATGCTTCGCGGGCCTCGGGATCACGTTGGTCGTGCGGCGCGAGTCGGGGATCCTGAAGCGGATCCGCTCGACGCCTCTGCCCGCGATCGCCTACCTGCTGGCGGTGCTCGCCTCGACCTTCATCGTCTTCCTGATCGAGGCGGCACTGATCGTCGCGATCGGGCGCGCGCTCTTCTCGGTCGCGGTCCCGGGCCGCCTCTTCTCGCTGCTCTTCGTGCTCGCGCTCGGCGCGCTCTGCTTCGCCGCGATGGGGCTCGGCATCACCGGCCTCGTGCGCTCCTCCGAGGGCTCGTCGGCCGTGATCAACGCGGTCTACCTGCCGATGGCGATCATCTCGGGGACGTTCTTCACGCCCAAGGGCTACCCGGCCTTCCTGCGCGTGATCTCCGATCTCCTCCCGCTCACCCACTACACGCAGCTCACGCGAGACGTGATGCTGAGCGGCCACCACATCTGGTCCGAAGGGGGCGCGATCGGCGTCGTCGTGCTCTGGGGCGCGATCGGGCTCGGCGGCGCGATCCGGGGCTTCCGCTGGCAGCCGGTCGAGGCCTGAGGTAGCCCGGCGATTCTCCTTCGCGCCGTTGCGCGAGCAGTTCGGCGAGCTGCCGCTCGCCCGGGTCGTGGTCTCAGACAGCGACCGCCACGCAGCGGCCCGGGGAAACGCCCCAACGTAGAATCGGCGCCGTGACGCGCAACGGCCGCCCGCGCCTGCGGGCCCTCGCCGACCTGCTCGCCGACGCGCATCCCGGCATCGACACGGCCGAAGCGATCGGGAACGGCCGCGTCCTCGTCGACGGCGGCGTCGCGACCAACCCGGCGTCGCTCTTCCGCGGCGACGCAGCGATCACGCTCCGCCCGGAAGGCGAGGAACCCCTGCGGGGCGAGGCGAAGCTCACCGGCGCGCTCGAGGCGTTCGCGGTGGAGGTCGACGGGCGGGTCGCGCTCGACCTCGGGGCCGCGGCGGGAGGCTTCACCCGGGTGCTGCTGCGCGCCGGCGCGGCCCGTGTCTACGCGGTCGACGCCGGCCACGGGCAGCTGCTCGGCTCGCTCCGCCAGCACCGGGCCGTCGTCAACCTCGAGCGGACGAACCTGGGCGAGTTGAGCACCGCCCTCGTCCCCGACCCGATCGACCTCGTCACCGCCGACCTCTCCTATATCTCGCTCGCGCGGGCGATCCCGCAACTCGACGGCCGCGTCACCCTTACCTCCGGCGCCGACCTGGTCGCGCTCGTGAAGCCGATGTTCGAGCTGTCATTGCCCGAGCCGCCGACCGACCGAGCCGCGCTTGCCGAGGCCGTCGAGCGCGCCGCGACCGGCCTCGAGGCTGCCGGCTGGGAGATCAGGGGAACGTGCGCCTCGCCCGTGACGGGAACGCGCGGCTCAGTCGAGTTCCTGCTCCACGCCCGGCGAGGCGTGTAGCGCCTCGACCCACTTCGGGTGCCGCTCGGCCGCCCACTCCTCCCGCACCCACCCCCGCGTGATCCCGTTCAAGGAGTGCCGCGTCTTGGGAAGGATCAGCGCGAACCACAGATGCCCGATGAAGAGGATCAGCGAGGCGTACATCAGGTAGTCGTGCACGAGCAGCGCGTTCGCGAGCCGGAAGCGGGTGTCGCGCTCGCCGTACCAGAGAAAGAAGCCGCTGACCGCGAACAGGATCGCGAAGGCGGCGGTGACGACGACGTTCAGCTTCTGGCCGGCGTTCAGCCGCCCCTGCGGCGCGCCGCGCCCGCGCAGCCAGGCGCGATCGTCGGCGTCGAAGGAGTCGACCTCGTGCAGCGTGCGCCGGACCGCGCGCCGATCGCCGAGTGAGACGACGAGCACGAGCGCGACGACCCAGGCGAGCGCGGTGTAGAGATGGATCGACTTGAGCAGCGGCCTGCGGTTGACGATCTCGGCGAGGCTCGGCAGGTACAGGCAGAGACCGGAGCCGAGGAGGACGCAGAATGCGGTCGCGTGGATCCAGTGCAGCGCGCGTTCGGTGCGCCCCCAGCGGACGAGGCGGACGCTAGAGACCGTAGCCATTCGAGTGGCCGACCCAGGCGTCCTGGTCGTAGCCGAGGCCTTCCCAGTAGCCGGTCGGCTGGCTCGCGACGAGCTCGATCTTGGAGAGCCACTTGACGCCCTTGTAGCCGTACATCTCGGGGATCACGACGCGGGCAGGGGAGCCGTGCGGCCGGCTGAGCGGCTGCCCGTCCATCTCGAGCGCGAGCATCACGTCGTGCAGCTTCACCTGCTCGGTCGTGAGCGAGTCGTTGTAGGGCACCTCGAGCGAGTCGAAGCGCAGTGCCTTCGCCGTCGGGAGCGGCTCGACGAGGTCGAGCAGGTACTGGAAGCGGACGCCCGACCAGTGGACCTTCTGCACCGTCCAGCCGGTGACGCAGTGGAAGGTCGAGACCTGGTGGGAGCGCGGCAGGGCGAGCAGCTCGTCGTAGGTGAAGCTGCGCGGCTTGCGAACGAGCCCGCCGATCTCGAGCGTGTAGCCGTTCGGGTCGAAGATCGGCATCGACCCGGAGATCGTGTAGATGCGCCAGCCGCCGACCGGGAACAGGTTCCCGAGCAGCTGCGAGATCGAGGAGGTGACCGGCGAGAAGAGGTTGCTCACCTTCGAGGCCCAAAGAAACGACGAGGCGCCGCCCGCGAGGAGCAGGACGAACGCCCGGCGGCCGTACGGCTTCGCGTCGGGATGCGCGCTCATCGCACCCACGGTAGCGCTCGAGCGATCACCTAGTGATTAACGAGTCAGCTCGCGTGCCGGCGTTTTGGCACAGCCGGGCGGGCGAGCACCTCGATCACCCCGAGCCCCAAGAGCACGCCGATCGCGAGCTTGACGAGCAGCCGCACGTTCGGATGCGCCGCGGTGAGCAGGACGAGCAGGCCGAGGATGACGGTGGCCGTGCGCAGGATCGGCCGGTTCGCGGCGACCCATTTCGCGGTGAGGCTCTCGCCCACCGCCTCGTCGGCGAGCATCCCTGCCATCCGGAGAGCGCTGCGGCGGATGCGGGTCGCGGCGGGCGAGGTGCCGGCGAGCACGGCGGCGCCCGCGACGGCGAGCCCCACGTAGCAGGCGATCTTCAGGTCGAGCCTCAGGCTCGCGAGCAGGGTGTCGTAGAACGCGGCGGCCGCATCGTGCGGCACGTTCGGCCCGACCACCCTGTCGAGGTAGTAGGTGCGCAGGACGACGATCGCGGCGAACCCGAGCGCCCCGGCCGCCGTGAGCGCCGCACCGGCCCAGAAGAGCGTCCGCTTCCGCTCCCGTGAGAGGGCAAGCGCGAGCGCGACCAGAGCGAAGGCGAGCAGCGGCAGCGCGATCGCGAGCGCCCGCAGGAGAGCGACGCCGCGCCGGATCTGCGCGAGCGAGCTCGGCTTTGCGATCACGAACCGCCGCTGAAGGAGCGACGGTCTCACCTTGTCGAAGATGTGGAGCCCCGCGACCGCGAGCGCCTGCCGAGCCGCCACGACCGCGTTCGCAAGGTTGATGTCGACGCTCCCGCCGGCCGAGAGGAGCGGGCTCGCCTTGCCCTCGAGCGCGTCGACGAGCGTCTGGTGGGCCTGGGTGTTCGCGAACTGCCAGAGCCGCCGGAACTCACTCGTCTGCAGGAACCTCTCGACCCCGTCCTGCGTGTATTGCCGTAACGCCGTCGTGAGCGGCAACGAGAGGAACTGGGCTCGCGTGGGCAGCACCTGCTGCGCCTCGGCCGCGACGTTCACGTGCTTGAAGAGCTCGCTGGTGATCTCGCTCGCCACCGCGGCGTCGATCGCCTTGTTCGAGCTGAGCGGCGTGACGGTCGCCACGTACTGGCTCGTGTTCAGCACCTCGTTGCGAAGCCAGTAGGAGCCGATCGCGAACGGCGTCACGAGGCACGCGAGCAGGAGCAGGAAGGCGACCGTCCCGCGGAAGCGCACGCGCTGCCCGCGATCGGAGTGCTTCGCTTTGGCATCGCTCACCCCCACATCGTCCCGGCGAAGCGGCGATCCCGCAAACCGTCGCCCGGAGGAGTCGCACAGCGCTCGATCCGAAACAGGGTGATCGCGCCACGATCCGCGCCAATTGCCAACAGGCGAATCGAACCGCCGCCGGCGACGAGCCATCCCGCCTCGCGCTTCCGGCGCCGAGGCGCTCGCGCAGGATCGGCCTGCTCGCGGGAGGGGAATACCTTGGCCACCCGGAACCGTTCCCGCTCCCGCCGGGAGGAGCTTCCCTACCCGTGGACAGACTGAGGTGGTGAGCGGTCGCCCTCGGGCTGGAGCTGCCCGCGGTCGAGCCGCCGTCGCAAGCGCTCAGCTTGCTCCAGTTGGCCGCGTGTTGCGCTCGAACTTGTGCCAGCCCTTGTCGCCGCGCAGGAAGCGCCATGTTCCTTTCGCGCGTGCCCAGAAGATCAGGGGGCGGTAGATGAAGAGGTCGAGCGGGCCGAGCAAGATCAGTCGCATGAGGTCGCGAGGTGGATAGGCGCGTGAGGTCCGATCCTCGAGCAGGACGGCTGCTGAGGTGAAGATGCCATTCGCGAGCGCGAGCCCGCTGAGCACCAGCAGCGTCTGGCCGAGAGCAAAAGCGCCCAGCGCGAGCCCTGCGCCGATAGCGGCGAGGGCGAGCAGTTCAAATGCCGGCGCGAGCACTTCGGAGAGAACGAAGAACGGCATGCCGACGAAACCGACGGTTCCGTAGCGGGGCCGGAGGAGCATGCGGCGGTAGTGGAACACGGTTTCGAGGATCACGCGCTGCCAGCGCTCTCGTTGTGCGACGAGGGTGTGTAGTCGATCAGGCCCTTCTGTGACGCCGACCGTGTCCGGGAGCGACACGATCTCGTAGGGGCGGCCTTCGCGGCGGAACCGTTCGTGCACCCTGAAGGTCAGCTCGATGTCCTCGCAGGTGAACGTCGTCGAGAAGCCACCGAGCTCTTCGAGCACGTCGCGTCTCCAGATCTGGAACGCGCCGACCGCGCACAGCATCGTGTTCAGCCGCGTCCAGCCGAGGCGGTGGTTGAAGAACGAGCGCAGGTAGTCGAGATGCTGGAAAGCAAGCAGCGGGCGGGGATCGAGCCGGTGCGGTCTACCGGCCCTGTCGAGCGCGGCTTCGGGCATGCCGCTGATGGCGATGTGACCGGTGACGCCCACGACGCGCTGCGGGTCGGCGAGCGCGAGCCGCATTCCCTTCAGGAGCGACTGCGGCGCGAGAATCGTGTCGCCGTCGACCCCGCAGACATATCGGTAACGCGCAAGGTTGAGCCCGCAGTTGAGCGAGTCCGCCTTGCCGCCGTTTTCTTTGTCGATGACGATCAGCTGCGGGTGGGTGCTGCTGCGATAGATAGCGCGGATCGGGGCCGAGGCGAACTGGCGGCGGAAGGCCTGGCTGACCTGTTCGAGTCCGAACTCCTGCTCGAGCGCAGTGAGCGTTCCGTCCGTCGACCCGTCGTTGACCACGATTATCTCGAGCGTCGGGTAGTCGACGGCGAGAAACGAACGAGTCGCAGCGACCACGATCGGCTCCTCGTTGTAGACGGGCGCGATCACACTGACGGGAATCGTCAGCGACGAGTCCCGCACGCTGGTGAAGCTCTCGAACCTCCGTCCCTTCCGGCGACGTCGCTCTTCAGCGGTCGAGAAGACGAGCATCATCATGTACGTCGCGTAGACCGCGAGCAAGTAGAGGAGGCACACGACCACCGTCCAGTGAACAGCTGTGCGCAGCGCGTTCATCCCGCCACCCCAGCGAGCAGCTCGAACGGCGCCTCGTACGGGGTGGGCGCGGCGCTTCGCAGGCGCAGCACCAAGTCGGCCGCCGCTTCGCGCGCGAAGCGGTCCTCCGAGTGGAGCGTCGCGGCGGCCGCCTCAAGACCATCTTCGCCGAGGGCGAGCAGGGCCTCCTTCGCAGCGGCGCGGACCCACCAGTTCGGATCGGCGAGCAAGGCAGCGGCCTCGTGGGCAATCGAGCCGGCCTCGAGCTCGCCTACAGCCCGGACCGCGTGCGCGCGTACGAAGAACACCTCGTCGCCGAGCAGCCCGCGGAGCGCGAAGAGCGGCTCGAGCGACCCGGCCGCCCCGAGCACGCGCGCAGCTGCACCGCGAACGGCTGCCTCGAGATCGCAGCAGCCCTCGACTGCTGCGGCAACGACGGCAGCTTCCGTCGCGGCGTTCGCGAGCAACATCAACGCCCAGTAGCGGATCGCACCGTCGGGATGAGCGGCGAGCGCGAGCAACTTGTCGCGGAGCCGCGGCACGCGGTGGGTGAGCTCGGTCGCTGTCCGCGAGCGGGGGTGATCTCCGGCAACGAGCACGCTGAGGAGGAACTCGTCGGCCTCGAGCGAGTCGAGTTCGGAGACGATCGCGACGAGTCCCGCGATCACGCGCTCGCGACCGCCGAGGCGCGCCTGGCGAATTAAGGCGAACGCTTCGGGGGAATCGCCTCGTGCGAGGATCCGAAGTGCCAGCAGCCCCCGCTCGCTCCGACGGGTCGCGCGGCGCTCGAGCCGGCCGGGTTCGACGCCGACAAGCTCACGAGTAGCTCGCACGGAGGCCGGGGCGAGCTCGCCGCCAGCCACCCGCCGCAGACGTCGCCGCGGCCAACCTCCGAACGCGCCCGTCCCCGCAGCGAACCTCGCCAACTCGCGGGCGCTCTCGCGCCGGAGCCGGGCGCTCGCGCGCCGGAGCCGGTCAGCTCGCGCGCGTCCGATAACCACCCAGGCCGAAAGGGCAAACCACGCCAAGCCGAGGGCGATCACGGTGTCTACGAGCGCGGCGAAAGAAGGCACGACGCTAACGCCATCGGCGCAAATTCGTCCGCCCTTTACCGCTCCGCTCGTCCGGCGCATCGCGGCGGCGCGGTCACCGACTCCGAAATGATCGATGCGCAGGTCGGCGCGCCGACCTGCGCACAAGCCTTCTCGGTCGCGGGATGCGCTCAAGCACTCCGACCGGCCGGCTACGCCGCTTCGGGTACCGCACTTCTCACTCCGGCTACTTCTCGGGTTGCGCTCTATCTCGTCTGTTCCCAAAGGGCGGGCGCTCGAACAATGCGAGGCCTCCGACCCGAGCCGCGGAGCTATCGTCGCGGTCAGCCCCCGTAGCTCAGTGGATAGACCCGCGGTTCTACCTATCCGCTGCTGCTCCCAGTTGGTCGTCCAGCGCAGTGATCAAGGCGATTGTTCGGGATCGGCTATCGCGATCGCCTGCCTCAAAGCAGCGGAGCGCGTCAAGGATGTCTTTGGCGAATGCAAGATCAGCGTTTGTCAGGACAAGGGCGATTTCCGCCGCCCGGTCACCCACGGCCAAGGGCTCAAAGGGCTCATTAGCGGTCATCCGCGGAAGGGACTCGGATGGGTTTGCCTTGCCCCATCGCCGCAAAGCCCATCCTCTGAAGCACCCAGGCCTCCTGCTGAGGCGTCAAGGAGTCCCAGTAGGCTTTCGCCTCCCGCTCTCGGGCAGCCCCCTCATGCCCGGAAAACCGAGGGTCTTTCCAGGCGCCCGGCAGGCACACTCGCAAGCAGCACTGGGCTAGGCTCGTCAGCCGGCTGGGCCTAGCGCGCCGAGTGGGCCCAGGGGCCTCCTTGCCTACTAGGCCCGCTCGTTCACTTGGAGGAGCAACCACCCGCGATCAGGCATGGAAGGTGATCGGCGTAGTCAAACGGCGCTCGTGATTTCCGAGGTGGAGCTTCGGTACGACTCGGTCAGGCAGCCCGCGACGGCAGCGGCGATCTCGTCCAAGGCTGTGAGCACCTTCGCGTTGACGTTGGATGCGAGAGGGTTCGGCTCCTGGACGAGCTTCGTCGCCTCCGCGATCACGGGCCCCTTGAGCGCGTTGAGCGCGGCGAGCTTGAGAGCGAGTTCCTTCAAGAGCAGCGGTAACCGCGCGGAGTCACGCGGCCGTCCCTGAAGTGTCCCCGCCTCGCGGTCGTCGACCCTGACGGCGTCGGCGAGCGTGGTCAAGGTGCCTGCAATGTCGAGAAGCTGGTCGAGGCGCCGCATCCGAAGGGCGTTCGCAGATGCTTCGACGAGCTCGCCGTGGATTGCCCTGAGCGGCTCGGCGGAGGCAACGTCGTTTTCCGCTGTGCTGCTCGGACGGTCGCGTTGTGTGCCGGGCCGGAAATCCCGGCGTCGCTCCCGCGGCTGTCGACCCAGTTGGGCAGCCGTCAGGCGCGTGTTAGCGAGCCGCAGCGCGGCGATCGGGTCGGAGGCCTCGCCGGGAACCACCACCGACCCGAGGGCGGCAGTCACCGGGACGGCCCGCCCGTGCTCGCACAGGGCAGCGGCTGCACGGCCGAGGAGCAACTCCAGCAAAGGGTCGCTCGCGTCGCAGAGAAGCGCGAACTCGTCCTCCCTTGGCCGGTAGCATGATCCGTCCGAGCTCACCGCCTGCTCAAGCCGGCTGGCCAGCCCAGCGAGTAGCGCCTCGCCTTCCATCCGGCCCACGCGATCCACGAACTCGCGGAGCCCATCGAGAGCGAAGATCGCAAGCGCCGTCGGTGCCGAATCGGGCTCCACTGCCTCCGCAAGGTCGGCGAGCAGCTGCTCCCGGCTCCCGAAGCCCGTGAGTTGACCAGCGGATACGGCCTCGACGCTTACGACGGTCATGACCATCACCACACCATCGCCGTTTCTCGACGCGAGGTTATCCCCCGGAAAGGTGGATCGAATCGGCGACTGGGCCCATCCCCCGTTCGTGTGACGACGCCTGCGCGAGCGTGCTTAGCTCACGCAGGGCCGATCGCGCGCGGGTCGTCGAGAAGCGCGTCGAGGATCGCGCTGATCTGGTCGGCGTCGAGGGGATGCTCGGAATCGGCGAACGGACGGACGCTGTACTCGGCTGCGATGGGCATCCGGAGACCATCGTAGTCCTCGAGGATCACGAAGGTTTTCACCTGCTCAGTGGCGAAAAGGAGAGCCAAGCATGCTCGCGATCAAGATCACCTCCTGGAGCGGCTTCTCCGAGCCGCCGACCGTGGTCATTCCCGCGGCCAACGACCCGCAGGCGCCGCAGGCCGGCACGAGGCCGGCATTGCGACTGATCCGCGGCGGAAAAAGCTAGCCGGCCTGCTGCTGCAGCTTCGGCTGGTCGTGGGTGGAGAACGTGACACGCCACTCGTCCTTCGAGTGACCGTCGAGCGTCATTCGCCACTCGAACTGCTCGCCTGGCGGGAGCGGCATCGGCGGGAGCACGAATGCGTTGCCTCCGACGATCGTTGACCCGGGCTTCAGCGCAGGGCTCGCGGTGAGGTGGTCTTCGGCCTCGAGTGCGCCTACCGCAGGATCCGGGCCTGCGCGGACGACCTCGGCACGCCTCGTTGAAGCCGAACCGCACGTCCCACATCTCCGAGACGCAGCGCCCCGAACTCCGGAACGAGCTCACCCGGAACCTACGAGGCCAGGGCGACCACTCGCTGATGCAGTGGTTCGGCCGCAACAAGATGCTCGCCGAGCAGGCCCGTGTCCTCCACCAGGCGCCCGTCGAGAACCCAAACGCTGAACTGCCGAAGCCGGGCGCGCTCCCGGGCGACCCGAAGCCTCTTCGCGGGATCCCAGCGCTCGACGGGCCTAGCGGCGCGGCGATACGCACGGGCTGAGCTACCCGGGAGGCAAAGCCAACTCGCCGCCTCGCTCTGGCTTACGCTGTGGCTCATGCAACGCTTCCACTGTAACTACGAGGTGGTCGGTGTCTGTCGCAGAGAGCGCGTGGACCTAGTGGTGATTCCTGGAAGTCCATTTATTCATGCGTTGAGGGTTTTGCCGGTGTATGTCCAGGCGAATGGCTTGGCGGTCTGGTTGTAGGTCTCGACGAACGCGAGCATCTGCTCGGCGAGGTCCTGCTCGCTGGTGAAGGTGCCGTGCTTGAGCAGCTTGCGGACCAAGATCGAGAAGACGATCTCGATCTGGTTCAGCCACGAAGCGTGTACCGGGGTGAACTGGAAGCTCCAGCGGGGGTGCGCGGCGAGCCAGTCCTTCACCTCTTGGGTGCCGCGGGTGGAGAGGTTGTCGGTGATCGCGACGATCTGTTGGCCCTCGACGATGGGGATCTCGGTGTCGAGGTGGTCGAGGAAGCGGATCAGGTCGTAGCGGTTGCGGGTCTTCGCGGGCATCGCGATCACGTCGCCGTGGTCGACCTTCAGCGCCGCGAACAGGCGCTGGGTGCCGTTCCGTTCGTACTCGTGTTCGCGGCGGGCCGGCTTGCCGGGCCTTGGCGGCTGGTCGGGCTTGGTCGGCGCCTTGGCCTGGATGCTGGTCTTCTCATCAAGCGACACGACCAGAACGTTCGCGGGCGGGTTCACATACAGCCCGCAGACCTCACCGCAGCGCTCCTCGAACTCGGGCCTGGAGAAATCGCTCATGATCCAGTAGCCGGTCCGGTGCGGCTTGATCTCGGCCCGCGACAGGATCACGTGTGCTTGGGACTCCGACATCCCTACCTCCCAGCCCAGTTCCCGGTAGGTCCAGCGCTCCCGCCGCCGACCTGACTCGGTCTCGGGCGGCCGCGTGCATGCCTTCGCGATCAG
>DATKRX010000071.1:0-14336 GCA_035531915.1 Gaiellaceae bacterium
AGCCCGATCTCCCCGAAGGCGGCGAGCCCCTCGCGAACCGGCACGCCCCGCGTAGCCGAGGCGATCGCGAGCGCGATCCCGAGGTCGGCTCCGGGCTCGTCGATGCGGATCCCGCCCGCGACGTTGACGAAGACATCGGCGCTCCCGAGACGGAGGCCGGCGTGGCGAGCGAGCACGGCGACGATCATCGCGAGCCTCTTGGGATCGACTCCGGTTCCTACCCGCCGCGGCATCGCGAGGTCGCTGGGTGCGACGAGCGATTGGATCTCGATCAGGAGCGGTCGCGTACCTTCGAGCGCGCATGTGAGGGCGGCGCCGATCTCGCCCGGCACTGTCCTTCCAAAGAGCGCGGATGGGTTGGGCACGCCGACCAGGCCGGTCGCGGTCATTTCGAACACCGCGAGCTCGTTGGTCGAGCCGAACCGATTCTTGGTCGCTCGCAGGATGCGATGGGCGTGGTAGCGGTCGCCCTCGAACTGGAGCACGCAGTCAACGAGGTGCTCGAGCACCCGCGGGCCGGCGACCGAGCCCTCCTTGGTCACGTGTCCGACGAGGAAGGTCGCAACGCCCGCGGCCTTCGCGACGCGCAGGATCCGCGAGGCGGCCTCGCGCACCTGCGCGACCGAACCCGGCCCGGAGCCGATCTCCGAGGAGTACAGCGTCTGCACGGAGTCGATCACGCACACACCGGGCCGCTCGCGCTCGAGCGTGGCACACACGGCGTCGAGATCGGTCTCAGCCAGGATCTCGACCGCGTCGCAACCCCCGAGACGGGACGCGCGCAGCTTCACCTGTGCGATCGACTCCTCGCCCGTGACGAGCAGCGCGCGGCGGCCTTGGGAGATCGCGCCGAGCGCGGAGAGGAGCAGCGTCGACTTGCCGACGCCGGGCTCGCCGCCGACGAGCACGAGCGAGGCGGGCACGAGTCCACCGCCGAGGATGCGGTCGAGCTCGCCGATCCCGGTCGGGATCCGGTCGGTCTCCTCGGCTTCGACCTCGACGAGCCGAAGCAGCGGTCGGGCGGCCACAATCCCTGCACCGCGGACGGGCGCCGCCTCCTCGATCATCGTCCCGAAGGCGCCACACCCCGGGCAACGTCCGAGCCACCGTCCCGACACGGTGCCGCATTCGCTGCAGGAGTGATGAAGAGCGGCCGCCTTTGCCATACGAACAAGTGTACGTGTCGATCCCGACGGAGCCCTCACCCGCTCGAGGCAGTTGATCCGCAGCTACTCGAGCCCACACCTCGCAGAGGAGAGAGGCCACTGCCGGCCGCCGAACCGCCGCCCATTCGCGCGCCAGATCCGATAGGCGACCATCAGCTGTTCGCGTGGTGTGGCCTGGGCCGGGTCGCTCGGTAAGGGCCGCCGCGCGAAGTGTTCCCAGGTGCGCACATCGATCTGCATACCGCCGTGATCCCAGGAGGGCCGACCGAGCCAATCGGTGATGCTGTGCCAGTTAACCGACTCGTAATCGTGAATACACATCGCCTCTTTGACCCACCAGCGTGGAGGCGAGGTTGTCGCCGCCGAGGCGGGGGGCGGCGCGAACGCCGCGGAGAGTGCAATTGCTATGGCTGCGCGATACCGCAGGATCAAGCCTCCTGATCGGGGACACGGCGCGAGTCTGTTCTTGGCTGTGGACTCGTCGAGGGGGCCGCACTGGCAGACGAGCCGTGCGGCGGGACGTTCACTCGGCAGCGCAGGCTCGGTTCGAGCCCTCAGCCGCAGATGGCGGAATGGTACCCGATCGAACGGGCGTTCCGCTCGAGCATGGGGAGGTACCCAACTGGCGAGGCTGCGGACAGAAGGTTCGGCGGCGCAGATCGGGCCCGAACAACCAGAATGGGCCGGTGCGCTACCGTCCTCTCGGCGACAGCGGGATCGAAGTCTCCGAAATCTCGCTCGGCTCCTGGCTGACGTTCGGTGCCGGGATCTCCTCCGACCGGGCAATCGCCTGTGTCGATGCGGCATTCGACGCTGGGATCAACTTCATCGACACCGCGAATGTCTATGGCCGCGGTGCCGCTGAGGAGTTCTTGGGCGAGGTGCTCGCCGGCCGGCCGCGCGATTCGTACGTCCTTGCGACGAAGCTCTTCTTCCCGATGTCCCATCTCGACCGCGGCCTCTCGCGCAAGCAGGTGCTGAAGCAGATCGACCTATCCCTCACCCGGCTCCGCACCGACTACGTCGACCTCTATCAGTGTCACCGCTACGACCGGTCGACCCCGCTCGAGGAGACCATGGAGGCGCTGACCGAAATCGTCCGGTCGGGGAAGGCGCGACACATCGGCTTCTCGGAGTGGAACGCCAGCCAGATCCGGGCAGCGCTCGATCTCGTACCGCGCGTCGAGAAGTTCGTCTCCTCCCAGCCGCAGTACTCGATGCTTTGGCGTGAGCCAGAGCGTGAGGTGATCCCCCTCTGCGCGGCGAACGGGATCTCCCAGATCGTCTGGTCGCCGCTCGCGCAAGGCGTGCTGACCGGCAAGTACTCGCCCGGGAGCGCGCCGCCATCCGACTCGCGGATGGCGAGCCGCGAGATGAACAGCTTCATGGACCGCTACGACGACACGGTGTTCGAACGCGTCCAGCGCCTGCGTCCGACCGCGGACCGCGTCGGGATCACGATGGCGCAACTCGCCCTCGCGTGGGTCCTCCGCGAGCCGAACGTCGCCTCGGCGATCATCGGCGCCTCCCGCCCCGAGCAGGTGGCAGACAACGCCGCAGCTTCAGGCATCGATCTAGACGCCAAGACACTGGCAGAGATAGAAACAGCGCTTCAGAGCTAAAGCACGCGCAGCAGAGTGCGATCTCTTCGACCGAGTCGCCGGTCAGGGGCTCGGCTCTTTTCCGATCTGCGTGTGGTTCGGGTAGTGCTTCCGACACACCGGATGACCTGGCCCGGGTACCGATGCCACGAGAGGAGCCAGCTCGCCTTCTGCCTCGGCGAGAGAGTCGGAGCCGACCCTCGCCTTCACGACCTGATCGAGGGCGAGACATGGGTCGGCTCGACCGCGCGGCGGATCGCGGCTCGAGTTCGTCTCGGACCGTCTCGAGCTCGACCGCGTCACTGGTCGTGACCGCCGCCGACTACGACGAGGCGATCCGCTTCTACCGCGACGTTCTCGGTCTACCCGAGTGGGCAGCGTTCTCGTCACCCGAGGGCCTCGTGACGATCCTCGACGGCGGCCGGGCGACCCTCGAGCTCGCCGATCCCGCCCACGCCGAGTTCGTCGACGCGGTCGAGGTCGGGAGCAGGGTCGCCGGACACGTTCGCGTCGCCTTCGAGGTCGACGACGTTCACACGGCGATGGCGTCCGTCTCGGAGGCCCCAGTGCAGATCCTCGCCGAGCCCGACGCCGTACGCCCTGGCACTCGCTCAACGCGCGTCTCGAAGCCCCTGCGGGCCTACAGCTGACGCTGTTCGAGGAGCTCGGCCGAGAGCCTAACCTCGCATTCGTTTAGCCTGAGCGAATGGCCCGCGTGAAGCTCCGGAGCCGGCGAGAGGTGATCGAACGCATCCGCGCGATCTCCGAGCCGCTCAAGATCGCGCTCGGGATGCTGCCGGGCGGCGAGACCGATCCGGCGGTGATCGACGCGATCTGGCAGGCGGAAGGGCTCGGAATGCTTTTCTGGGCGCTCGGCCTCGTCGAGCTCGAGCCGTTCGACAAACACTTCGATCCCGGGTGGCTCGTCGCGACGCCTACCGCGCACGGGACGCTCCGCGCCAAGGCCGAGATCGAGCACGCACGCGACTCGGCTCGGCTCTGGCACTGGCGGGCCCGCACAGACACGCTCGCCGCCGGCGAGCCGGGGCTGGAGCTGCCGGAGCAATGGGCCTCCCTCGAGCAGCTGGTCGCGGTCGCCGCGATGCGGGGGTACGAGCGCGGGCTTCTGCCGTCCCCGCTGCGCGGCGACTTCGCGGCGTTCGGCAGCGGCTACCGGGAACTCTCCTCCGGACAGCGAGCAGAGCTGCTCTCGATCGCCTACGAGCGCCACCGCGCGCTCGAATGGCTCTGCGGGGCCGGGAAGAGCTGGGCAGAGACGCCGACCGGCACCTGAGCCACAGAGAGGTGCCGGCCGCGACCCGGCGACCGTCTCCGCGAGGAAACCGCCGGCTTCGAAGCCTCGTCCCGGCAACCCCGCGAGGTCGGCCGCGACCGGCAGACGGTAACGGCGAAGAGCAGACCTAGTCGGACGACTCGCCGGCCGGCTCGTCTGCAGTCGGCTCGGTCGATGCAGTCGCGCCCACCTTCGCCGGCTCGGGCGCACTCACCGGAGGGATCACCTCGATGTCGACCTCTTCCTCGTTCTTGCGCTTGACGACGATCGTCGAGCCGGGCTCGAGGCTGCGGCCGAGAACGAAGTCGGCGAGCGGATCCTCGATCAGGCGCTGGATTGCGCGCCGCAGCGGCCGCGCTCCCATCGCCGGGTCGTAGCCCTTCTCAACGAGCATCTCCTTCGCCTCGAGCGACAGATCGATCGTCACCTCGTGCTCGGCCATCTGCACGCGCAGGCGGTTGAGCATCAGGTCGACGATCTGGAGGATCTCATCCCGCGCCAGCTTCGGGAAGACGATGATCTCGTCGATCCTGTTCAGCAGCTCCGGGCGGAACGACTTCTTCAGATCGCCCATCACGCGGCTCTTCATGTCGTCGTAGGAAAGGCCCTGCTCGTCTGAGAGGTTGAAGCCGAGCGCCTGGTTCTTCGAGATCGAGGTCGAGCCGATGTTCGAGGTCATGATCACGATCACGTTCCGGAAGTCGACCTTGCGGCCCTGCGAGTCGGTCAGCTTCCCGTCCTCAAGGATCTGCAGCAGGATGTTGAAGACGTCCGGGTGGGCCTTCTCGATCTCGTCAAAGAGCACCACCGAGTACGGCTTGCGCCGCACCGCCTCGGTGAGCTGGCCGCCCTCGTCGTAGCCGATGTAGCCCGGAGGCGAGCCGACGAGGCGGGACACGGCGTGCTTCTCCATGTACTCGGACATATCGATCTGGATCATGGCCTCGTCGTCGCCGAACAGGAACTCGGCGAGCGTGCGGGCGAGCTCGGTCTTCCCGACGCCCGAGGGGCCGAGGAAGATGAACGAGCCGGTCGGCCGCTTCGGATCCTTGATCCCGGCACGCGCCCGGCGGATCGCCTTCGAGACGGCGATGATCGCGGCGTCCTGGCCGATCACCCGCTTGTGGAGCTCCTCCTCCATTCGGATCAGCTTCTGTGACTCTGCCTCGGTCAGCTTGAAGACCGGGATCCCCGTCCACATCGAGACGATATCGGCGATCTCGTCCTCCCCGATCTGCGGCTGCGCGGAGGGCTCCTGGTTGCGCCACTCCTCTTCAAGCTCGCGCTTCTTCTGCGTGAGCTTGCGCTCCTTGTCGCGCAGCGAGGCTGCCTTCTCGAACTCCTGATTCTCGATCGACTCTTCCTTGTCCCTGCGGACCTCGTCGATCTCTTCCTCGAGCTCGCGGTAGCGCGGCGGCGCTGTCATCGTCTTGATCCGCATCCGTGACGCAGCCTCGTCGATCAGGTCGATCGCCTTGTCGGGAAGCTGCCGGTCCTGGATGTAGCGGTCGGCGAGCGTCGCGGCGGCTACCAGGGCGTCGTCGGTGATCTTGCACCGGTGGTGGGCCTCGTACCGATCGCGTAGCCCGCGCAGGATCTGCACCGTGTCGTCGGTCGAGGGCTCCTCGACCCGGATCTGCTGGAAGCGCCGCTCGAGCGCTGCATCGCGCTCGAGGTACTTGCGGTACTCGTCGAGCGTCGTCGCGCCGATCGTCTGCAACTCGCCGCGCGCGAGCGCCGGCTTCAGGATCGAGGCAGCGTCGATCGCCCCCTCGGCAGCGCCCGCACCGACGAGGTTGTGGAGCTCGTCGATGAACAGGATGATGTCCCCGCGCTGGGTGATCTCCTTCATCACCTTCTTCAGGCGCTCCTCGAACTCACCGCGGTACTTCGATCCCGCGACGAGCGCCGCCAGATCGAGCGTGTAGATCTGCTTGTTCTTGAGGATGTCTGGCACCTGGTTGGCGCTGATGCGGGCTGCCAAGCCCTCGACGACCGCCGTCTTGCCGACGCCGGGCTCGCCGATCAGGACCGGGTTGTTCTTCGTACGGCGCGAGAGGATCTGCATCACGCGCTCGATCTCGGTCTGCCTTCCAACCACCGGGTCGAGCTTCCCCTCCGCTGCCAGCTTCGTGAGATTGCGACCGAACTGGTCGAGCAGCTTGGAGCTCTTCGACTTCTCGCCTGGGGGCCCGCCTTGAGCTTGTCCGCGCCGGCCGGGGCCGGAGAGCATGCGGATGATCTCATTACGAATCTTCTCGGCGTCGGCGTCGAAATCAAGCAGGATGCGGGCGGCAACCCCTTCGTTCTCGCGCACGAGACCGAGCAGGATGTGCTCGGTGCCGATGTAGTTGTGGCCCAGCGAGAGAGCCTCGCGCAGTGCGAGCTCGAGCACTTTCTTCGCACGGGGCGTGAACGGGATCTGACCGCTCGTGACCTCGTCACCCTGGCCGACGATGCGGGCGACCTGCGCGCGCACCTCTTCCACGGTGATGTCGAGCGACTCCAGCACGCGTGCGGCGAGACCTTCCTCTTCACGCAGCAGCCCGAGCAGGATGTGCTCGGTCCCGATGTAGTTGTGCTTCAGTGCCCTTGCCTCGTCCTGTGCGAGAACGACGACTTGGCGGGCTCGCTCCGTGAATCTCTCGAACACCTCGACCTCTCTGCCGCCGTCGGCGGCGCCGTTCGGTTGCTCCTCCCGAGCAGGTCATGGTAGCCAGGGCTACGGTCGTGCGGTCGGCCTTCCCTCCGTGGCAGCCCGAATCCTGGCTACCGCGTCGTTATCGGCCACAACCGGTGTTTTCTGAAGGTCAGCGGGGAAGCTCGCGCAGGGCCGGGAAGAGGATCACGTCGCGGATCGAGTCGCGGCCCAGCAGGACCATCGCGAGCCGGTCGATCCCCATCCCGAGGCCGCCGGTGGGCGGCATGCCGTAGGAAAGCGCCTCGACGTAGTCGGGGTCGCCGGGCTCGGCCTCGACGTTGCCCCCGACACCCTCCGCCGCCTGCATCGCGAAGCGCGCCGCCTGCTCCTCGGGGTCGTTCAGCTCGCTGAAGGCGTTGCAGATCTCCGTGCCACCGATATACCCCTCGAACCGCTCGACGAGCTCGTCGCTTCCGTCGACGAGGCGCGCGAACGGCGAGAGCGCGACGGGGTAGTCGTAGAGGAAGGTCGGCTCGATCAGCCGCGGCTCGACGTAGTTGGTCAACGCGTGGTCGACGAGTTGCGACCATGTCTTGTCCTGCGCCGTGTCGATCCCGCGCTGCTCGAGGATCCCGCGCAGCTCGCGCTCGTCGGTCGACCACACGCCGTGTTCCCGGAGAGCGTCAACGAGCTTCATGCGCGTCCACGGTGCCTTGAGGTCGATCTCGTGGTCGCGGTAGCTGACCCTCGTCGTCCCGAGCACCTCGAGCGCGACCGCCTCGATCAACTGCTCGAAGCGCTCCATCGTGTCCCGGTAGTCGGCGAAGGCCTCGTACCACTCGAGCATCGTGAACTCGGGGTTGTGCTTGTAGTCCACCCCCTCGTTGCGAAAGACACGGCCGATCTCGTACACCCGCTCCAGCCCGCCGACTATCAGCCGCTTGAGATAGAGCTCGGTCGCGATCCGGAGGAAGAGATCCTGGTCGAGTTGGTTGTGGTGGGTGATAAACGGCCGACCGAATGCGCCGCCGTAGCGAGGCTGAAGAACCGGCGTCTCGACCTCGACGAACCCATCGGAGTCGAGAGCGCGACGCACAGCCGCCACAATTCTCGACCGGGCGATGAAGTCGGTGCGGGTTCCCTCGTTCATCAGCAGGTCGACGTAGCGGCGCCGGTAACGCTGCTCGACGTCGGTCAGGCCGTGGAAGGTGTCGGGAAGCGGCGCGCGGATCTTCGCCAGCGTTTCGAGGCTATCGACGAGAAGCGACGGCTCGCCGCGACGAGACTTGGTGGGGTGGCCGGTGACCCCGACGATGTCTCCGAGGTGGACATCGATCTCGCCCGTGCGGTCGGCAGGGCAGAGGAGCTGGATCCGGCCGGAACGGTCGACGAGGTCGAGAAAGGTCAGCTTGCCCATCTCGCGCCGCGCGAGGACGCGGCCGGCGAGGCGGCGCTGATCGGGGCTCTCACTCCCCGTCTCGAGGCGCTCGGCCTCGGCGCGAACAACGGCGATCTCGTCTGTGTTGGGAAAGCGCTTGGGTGTTCCGGTCACGCGGAGAGCCTAGACGGACGGCTTGCGGCGCATCACCCACGCTCGCGGCCCCTCCTCGGGAGTTCGCCCCTCGCGAACGACCTCGAAGCCGCGGGTCGCGTAGAAGGAGAGGTTCGCTTCGTTGTTTGTGAGCAGCGCGCACGGGACGTGGTCTCGCTCGGATGCGTCGAGCCCCGGCTGCATCAATGCGGTGCCGATGCCGATGCGTCGCCGGGCCGGGTCGACCCCGATCCCCGCGAGGTACCAGTGCGGCTCAGGCACCGCCGAGGCGCGCATCGCCTCGACCGCCCTTCCGTAGGCGAAGAAGCGGGAAGTTGCCTCGCGGGCGCGCAGCGGCGTTGCGACGAGCGCTCTCAGCATCGGCCCGACGTGGATCTGCGGCCGCCCTGGAGGGAGCCAACGCGCGCAGCCGACCACTCCGCCCTCGGTCGTCCATGCCTGGGCCTCGGTCACCTCGAAGTTGACCCGGAAGAGCCAGGGGAGGAGCGCAGCTCGCCGCTTCGAGCTCGGCACCACCCACGCCCACGCCGGATCGTCCATGAACGCCCGAGCGAGCATTGCGCTCGCATCCTCCACCCGCTCGTCCGCCAGCCGCACGATCTCCATCGTCCGACCCTAACGCGAGCCGCGATGCCCGACACAGGCGGCGGGCGCGGGTTCGACCCGCGCCCGCTCGCTGAGAGGGGAAACACCACTCGAGCCTGGAGTTCTGGGAGTTCCGGACGCGGGCTCGACCGTCAGGCGGCCTTGATCTCGAGGATCTTGAACTTGAGTGCCCCGCGCGGAGCGACGACCTCGACGGTATCGCCCTTCTTGCAGCCCATGATCGCCTTGCCGACCGGCGATTCGTTGGAGAGCTTGTTCTCGGTCGGGTTGGCCTCGGCCGACCCGACGATGTGGTACTCGACGGTCTTGTTGGCGTCGATGTCTCGCAGGCGCACGGTCGAGCCGACCGAAACGCTGTCCTTCGAGACCTCTTTCTTCGTGATCACGCGCGCCGACAGCAGCCGCTCCTCGAGCTGGGCAATCCGGTGCTCGAGCATCGCTTGCTCGTTCTTGGCGTCGTCGTACTCGGCGTTCTCGGCAATATCGCCGAACTCGCGGGCAACGCGGATCCGTTCAGCCACCTCGCGGCGCTTCTCGGTCTGCAGATGTTCGATCTCCTGCCGGAGCTTCTCGTAGCCCTGTGCAGTGAGAATGATTTCTTTCAAAGCGACCTCCTGGACGCTTCGAACGCGCGGAGGGAGCGCGTGAAGCGGGCGGCCATAGTAGCGAGGCAACCGGGGGGCCCGCAAGCCCACCGCTACCATCGACGCATGGTCGGTACAGGCTCAGCGCAGCTCGACCTTCACGCGCACTGGGATCTCGGCGGGGTCGAGATCCCCGGCCGCCTCGTGCTCGCGCCGATGGCCGGGGTCAGCGTGCAGGCATTTCGCCGCCAGGGGCGCCGCTATGGCGCCGGGCTTGTCTGCTCGGAGATGGTCTCGGTCGCCGGGATCCAGCACAAGAACGAACGGACGCTCGGCTATCTGCGCGTCGCCTCGGACGAGCACCCGCTCGCGATCCAGATCTTCGGCTCCGACCCGGCGGCGATGGCCGAGGCCGCGCGGATGGTCGAGGCGGCCGGCGCGGACATCGTCGACATCAACTTCGGCTGCCCGGTCCGGAAGGTGACGAAGACCGGCGCCGGCGCCTCGCTCCTCGACAACCCGGACCAGGCGGCCCGGATCGTCGAATCGGTCGCAGCAGCGACAGCGCTGCCGGTCTCGGTGAAGATGCGCCGCGGTACCGCGAACGGGTCGCGCGACTGCCTCGTCGTCGGCCCACGCCTCGTCGAGGCGGGCGCCGCCTCGCTGACGCTGCACCCGCGCTCGGCGAAACAGATGTACACGGGACTCGCCGACCATTCCCTCACAGCCGAGCTGGTCGCGCTCGTCGATGTCCCCGTGATCGCCTCGGGTGACGTCACCTCGCGCGCCCGCGCCCAAGCCGTCCTCGCGACGACCGGCGCCGAAGCGGTGATGGTCGGCCGCGCCGCCCAGGGGAATCCCTGGGCGCTCGCCCAGATCATGGGCGACGACGGCGACCCTTCCCGCGAGGAGGTCGTCGCAGAACTGCTTCTCTTCATCCGCGAAACGGTGCGCGAGCTCGGGGAGCAGCGCGCCACCGGCTTCCTGAAGAAATTCTATGCGTGGTACCTCGGCCGCGGCCGCTTCCCGAAGCCGTTCAAGCAGGAGCTGGTGGTGCTCCCGACGATCGGAGAGGTCGAGTTGCGTCTGCTCGCCGCCGCGCCCGGCGCCGCCGAGGTGCTCGAGCAGATCGAGGCCGGCCTCGGCCCGGTCGACGAGGTGCTGCTCGGCTCGCTGCCGATCTCGCTCTACGGGGGCGGTTAGCGTTCCGGGAGCGCCCGGTCAGGAGCCCTGCGGTTGGCGGTTGCGCTCCCAGACGAGCCGAAGCCCCTGCAGGGTCAGCTCGGGGTCGACCGTCGTGATCGTCCGCGAATGCGGCGCGATCAGCTCGGCCAGCCCGCCGGTCGCGACCACCGGCGCGTCTTCTTCACCGAGTTCGGTGCGGATGCGGTCGACGATCGCGTCCACCTGCCCGGCGAAGCCGTAGACGAGCCCCGACTGCAGTGCCGAGACAGTCGTCTGCGAGATCACGCGCGCCGGGGCGACGAAAGGCACCTTCGGCAACCTCGCCGCCCGTGCGAACAGCGCCTCCATCGAGATCTCGACGCCGGGCGCTAGCACCCCGCCGGCGAACTCGCCCGCGGCCGACACCACGTCGAAGTTCGTCGACGTCCCGAAGTCGACGACGACCGACGGCGCGCCGTGACGCTCGCGGGCAGCGACCGCGTTCGCGATCCGGTCTGGCCCCACCTCGCGCGGGTCGTCGTAGCGGATCGGCACCCCTGTCGAGACGCCGGGGCCGAGCACGAGTAACTCGACGCCCGCCCACCGCTCGGCAAAGCCTTCGTACTCCCGCGCGAGCTGGGGCACCGACGAGCAGAGAGCGATCCCGTCGAGCCCCTCGAGGTCGATCAGCGACCGCAGCAGAACGGCAAGCTCGTCCGCGGTATGAGCGGGGTTCGTCCCGACCCGGAATTGCTCGGCGAGACGGTCGCCGCGAAACAGGCCGAAGACGGTCTGCGTGTTGCCGACGTCGATCGCGAGCAGCATGGTCGGCCTGCCCGCGGGCGCGCTAGCTGTCTTCGTCGCGCGGCTGCTGCTCGCTCATTCGTTTCGCGAGCGCCTCGGCGGTGAAGGCGGGCTCGTCCTCCCCGCGGAGTTCCTCGACCGTCACGTCGCCCGACGTCCACACCTCGACCCGCGGGATCATCCGCGTCGGCCGGCTTTTGTCCCAGACCCACACGTCCTCCATCTTCAGCTGGAAGAACGGGTAGGAGGCCTGGGGCACGTATTGCATGTCGAGCTTGTTGCAGAGATAATTGCCGTCCTGCGTCAGCACGCAGTAGCGAAAGAGCGAGTAGACGGCGATGTACTCCTTCTTGAGGCGCAGCTCGAGCTCCGCCTCATAGTCATCCAGTTCGTCTAGGTGACTCACGAAAGCGATTGTAGCCTCGCCAGGAGGGAAGCCACCTCGCCCCGTCCAGGCACGACCAGGTCGGGCACGAGCTCCGCGAGCGGCTCGAGCACGAACAGCCGCGCGTGCAGGCGCGGGTGTGGCACGGTGAGGCCGCCCTCGTCGATCGTTTCCGAGCCGTAGACGAGCAGGTCGAGGTCGATCGTCCGCGGCCCCCAGCGTTCGCCGTCGCGTACCCGTCCGAGCTCTCGCTCCACTTCGGCGAGGCGCTCGAGCAGCGCACGCGGCGCAAGCTCGGCGTCTAGCTCGGCGACTGCGTTTAGGAAGCGCGGCTGGTCGGTCATCCCCCACGGCTCGGTCTCGCGGATTTTCGACAGCCGCAACGCGCCGATCAACGCGGCCGCCCGTCTGATCGCAGCCTCCCGCTCGCCGAGATTCGCCCCGAGCCCGACATAGGCGAGCGTCACGGCAGCTCGACCGTGACCGCCGCGAACTCGAGGTCGATCCCTGCCGGTCGCACTTCGGGCTTGCGCACCCGCACCTTCACGTTCTCGGGCCGGAAACGCTCCATCAGCGTCTCGGCGATCGCGGTCGCAAGGGCTTCGAGCAGCCGGTGCGGGTCGGCGGCGACCTCGCGCACGCAGGCCGCGACCTTGCTGTAGTCGACGGCATTCTCGATCCGATCGTCGCTACCACGCGCGCCGACCTCGATCTCGACGTCGTAGAGGAACCGCTGCCCCTGCGCGCGCTCGTGCTCGTGCACGCCGTGGTAGCCGTACAGCTCGAGGCCGACGAGCTCGACCCTCACGGCGCCTCCAGAACGGCGCGCGCGACCCGCAACGCTTCGACGTGGTCTCGCACGTCATGCGCGCGAATGATCCACGCGCCGCGCTCGTAGGCGGACACCGCCACACCCACCGAGGCTGCCGCCGATCCGACCGACGCGGTCGGATCGCCGAGGATCCGGCCGAGCGAGCTCTTGCGCGAGAAGCCGATCACCACCGGGCGTCCGATTGCGACCAACTCGGGCAACCGCCGTACGAGCGCGAAGTTGTGCGCCACGGACTTCCCGAACCCGATCCCGGGGTCGAGAGACACGTGCTTCTCGAGGATCCCCGCTGCGACCGCGAACGCGAGCCGCGACTCGAGGAACGCCTTCACCTCGGAGACGACGTCGTCGTAGCGTGGCGCGGCCTGCATCGTCCGTGGCTCGCCCTGCATGTGCATCAGGCAGACGTAGGAGCCGGCGGCCGCCACGACCCCGGCCAACTCCGGATCGCCGCGGAGCGCAGTCACGTCGTTGACCAGCTCCGCCCCGAGCTCGAGCGCCCGCCGCGCCACGTCGGCCTTCGCCGTGTCGATCGAGACGGGCGACCCCACGAGCGACTCGAGCACGGGAACGACCCGCCGCAGCTCCTCGTCGAGCGGGACGCCTCCTGAGCCGGGCCGCGTCGACTCCGCGCCGACGTCCACGATCGCCGCGCCCTCGTCGAGCATCGCGAGCGCCGCGGTCGAGGCCGCCTCGGGATAGAGATGCACGCCCCCGTCCGAGAACGAGTCGGGCGTGACGTTGACGACACCCATCACCGATGGGCGGGAGAAGCGCTCCTCGATCGGCGGCCGAGTGCTCACCGCCGGATTCTGCCGTTCGTGCGGCTACGCGCCTTCGGGCTCGGGCGGCTGCATCGCCGTACCGGGCAGCGGGAAGGGTCGCGGCTTCGTCGGCTGCGTCCGCGTGCGCGCCTTCGGCTCCGGCTCCGGCTCGACGATCTCCTCAGCCGGGAAGACAGCGTCCTCCTCGTCACCTGCGAGCAGTCGCTCGAACTGGTCCTTGTCGATCGTCTCGTGCTCGATCAGGATCTGCGCGATCCGGTGCAGGTCGTCCATGTGCTCGCGCAGCACCTTCAGAGCGAGCTCGTGGCCGTCCTCGATGATCCGCCGCACCTCGTCGTCGATCTCGCGGGCGAGCTCATCGGAGTAGTCGGGCTCGTGCCCCATCTCGCGGCCGAGGAACGGCATGGTGGTGTCACGCCCGAGCACGCGGGGACCGAGCTTCTCGCTCATCCCGTACCGCATCACCATCTGCTTCGCGGTATGCGTGATCCGCTCGATGTCGTTCGCCGCGCCGGTCGTGACCTCGTTGAACACGAGCTCCTCCGCGGCGCGCCCACCGAGCGTCATCGCGATCTCCTCCTGCAGCGCCTGCTTGGTCTGCATGTAGCGATCCTCGGTCGGAAGTGAGATCGTCAGGCCGAGCGCCTGGCCGCGCGAGACGATCGTGATCTTGTGGATCGGGTTGGTGCTCTCGAGGAAGTGCCCGACCAGCGCGTGGCCCATCTCGTGGTAGGCCGTGATCCGCTGCTCCTTCTCGGACAGGAGCCGCGCCTTCTTTTCGGGCCCGGCGATCACGCGCATGATCCCTTCCTCGAGATCGTCCTGCCCGATCACCTTCTTGCCGTGGCGCGCCGCGAGCAGCGCTGCCTCGTTGACGAGGTTCGCGAGATCGGCGCCGGTGAACCCGGGCGTTCCGGCGGCGAGC
>DATKRX010000072.1:0-16758 GCA_035531915.1 Gaiellaceae bacterium
CGAGCAGTTGATCGCGGTGCTCTCGGTTCTCGACGCCGAACTGACGCTCACGACCAACGCATCCTTGCTGCCACGGAAGGCACAGGCGCTCAAGGATGCCGGGCTCGATCGCATCACCGTCAGCCTCGACGCGATGGACGACCCGACCTTCCGCGCGATGAACGACGTCGACTTCCCCGTCCAGCGAGTGCTGGACGGGATCGAGGCGGCTCGGGCAGTCGGGCTGCCCGTCAAGGTCAACTGCGTCGTCAAGCGGAGCGTGAACGAGAACCAGATCGTCCCGATGGCACGCTATTTCCGGGAGACGGGCGACACGCTCCGCTTCATCGAGTTCATGGATGTCGGCGCGACCAACCACTGGCGGATGGACGAGGTCGTCTCTGCCAGCGAGATCGTCAAGCTGATCGGAGCGGAGTTCCCGATCGAGCCGGCCTTCGCGAACTACCGCGGCGAGGTGGCGAAACGATGGCGCTACAAAGACGGCCGGGGCGAGATCGGGATCATCGCGTCAGTCACCCAGCCCTTCTGCGGCGACTGCACCCGCTCGCGTATCTCGGCCGAGGGGAAGCTCTACACCTGCCTGTTCGCACATCGCGGCCACGACCTCCGCGCGCTCGTCCGCTCGGGCGCCTCGGACGAGGAGCTGAGCGCCAGGCTCGCCGAAATCTGGAACATCCGCGGCGACCGCTACTCCGAACTCCGTTCCGAGCTGCCGCCCGACGACGCCCCACGCGTCGAGATGAGTTACATCGGCGGCTAGCGCCTGAGCGGCTCTACACGAGCAGCTCGAGGCGGCGCCGTGTCGCCGAGGCTCGTTCACCCTCCCGACCGCGGCTGGAGGAGCCGCGACCGGAACCTCCGTGTGCTTCCTGCTCGCCCGGAAACGGCCACCGCCACCCGCGACTTCGTGGCTCTTGACCGCGACCTGATCGCGAGCGAGAAATCCACATCCCTACCGTTCGACGCGACTTGTAAGATGCGACGCTGTGTCGTCGGTGGTTGCAGCTGGGCGGCGCTACTTGCCGCGTGGATGGGGAGACCTGGGGCGCCAGATGGCCATCTGGCTCGGCTTCGCCCTGGCCTACCAGCTTGCGCGTGCGGCGACCGAGCGCAACCCCGCGAAGGCGTTCTCGAACGGGCTCCGGGTGGTCGGCCTCGAGATGCGGATCACGCACCGTCTGTACGAGCTGACCTTCGAGCACTTCGTCGACCAGCGCCACTGGCTGGCGCGGCTCGTCTCCTGGACCTACTGGAACTCCGAGTTCACGGTCGTCGGCCTGGCGATCCTCTGGGTCTACATCCGCCACCACGACAGGTTCCTCAACTTCCGGAACTCGATCCTGCTCGCGAACGTGATCGGGCTCGTCGGCTATGTCTTCATGCCGATGGCGCCGCCACGGCTCCTCGGGCTCGGGTTCGTGAACAACCACACCGACGGGCTGATCCAACTTGCCGCGAATCCTTACGCCGCGATGCCGAGCCTGCATGCGTGCGATTCGCTGATCGTCGGCATCGTGCTCGCGGGCCTCGTCCGGCACTGGTGGGCGAAGGCATTCTGGATCGCCTGGCCGGCTTGGGTCTGGTTCGCGGTGATGGCGACCGGCAACCACTTCTGGCTCGACTGCATCGCCGGAATGCTCGTCGCGATGATCGCGATGGGAACGGTGTACAAGCACCGAGCGATCAACGCCCTGTTCCGGCGCCGCGAGACGATCCAGACGATCTGAGCGCGCGTCCGGTCAGCGAGCGCTGCTACGGTCATTGCCCGTGAGCAAGGCGGCCGCGATCAAGCACGGTTACACGTCCGGCGCCCGCTCCCTCGCCGCTCGTTCGATCGGCGGGCTCGCGCGCACGCGGGTGACGCCGAACGCGCTCACCACGAGCGGCGTCCTTCTCTGCGCGGCGGCCTCCGTCGTCGTCCTGTTCGAGAAGCATCACCAGCTCCTTCTCTACTGGGTCGGTGCCGCGCTCTTTGTCGCCGGGTCGGTGCTGGACATCCTCGACGGCGCACTCGCCCGGGCAGGCGGGAAATCGACGCCGTTCGGAGCGTTCCTCGACTCGACCACGGACCGCGTGAGCGAGGGGTTCATGCTCGCGGCGATCGCCTACATCTTTGCCAGCGAGAACCGCGACGCATTCGTGATCGTCGCCGTGGGCGCGGTCGCCGGCTCGTTTCTCGTCTCCTACACCCGCGCGCGGGCCGAGGCGCTCGGGTTGAAGGGCGACGTGGGGATCGGCTCTCGCGCCGAGCGGGTCGTCGTGATCACGGCCGGGCTCGTCTTCGCACCCTGGGGCGTATTGCCGTGGGCGATCGTGCTCCTGACCGTGACCGCCTGGATAACCGTGCTCCAGCGCGTGCTCTCGGTGCGCAAGCAATTGCTTTCGGGTGGCGATCCAGAGACACCCCTGAAGCCTAGATAGCACTCATCTGCTATCAATTGGGATTGGATGGCTGAGCATCGCAGCGACGTACTCGTGCGCATGCCCGTCGACCTCAAGCGGCGGCTAGCCGACGAGGTAGCACGGCGGCAGGCGAGCCTGAACGACGTCGCGGTCGCGATCCTCGCCTCCCGGTTCGGCGTCACGTTCGAGCCGAGCGGCCGTCGCGGTGCGCCGCCCCGCCCGGGCGGCGACGTGCTTCTCCGAATGCCGCGCGAGTTGAAGGAACGGCTTGTACGGCGGGCAGGCGAGCGCAGGAGAACCACCCATGACCTCATCGTCGAGACCCTCACAGAAGGACTCGACCCGCAGCGAAAGGAAGCGATGCCAGCAGTTAAGCGGAAGAGCAACTCGAACGGGGCGAGTCGCCCCGACGGCAAAGTGCGCGTCGCGATCGTCGGTGTCGGCAACTGCGCCAACTCGCTGCTCCAGGGCGTCGAGTACTACAAGGACGCGGCCGAGGACAAGTTCGTCCCGGGGTTGATGCACGTCGATCTCGGCGGCTACCACATCAGCGACATCGAGTTCGTCGCGGCCTTCGATGTCGTCAAGGGCAAGGTCGGCGTCGACCTCGCCGAGGCGATCTGGGCTCACCCCAACGACACGATCAAGTTCGCGGACGTCCCGACGACGGGCGTGACGGTCTCGCGCGGCATGACCCACGACGGCATCGGCAAGTATCTGTCCCAGGTCGTCGAGAAGGCGCCCGGCGAGACCGACGACGTGGTCGGGATCCTCAGGGAGCGCAACGTCGACGTGGTCGTCAACTACCTCCCCGTCGGCTCGGAGACCGCGACCAAGTGGTACGCCGAGCAGGTGCTCGCCGCGGGCTGCGCAATGGTCAACTGCATGCCGGTCTTCATCGCGCGCGAGCCCTACTGGCAGCGCCGCTTCGAACAGGCAGGCGTGCCGATCATCGGCGACGACATCAAGTCCCAGGTCGGCGCCACGATCACCCACCGGGAGCTCACCTCGCTCTTCCGCGAACGCGGCGTACACCTCGACAAGACGATGCAGCTGAACGTCGGCGGCAACTCGGACTTCCTCAACATGCTCGAGCGCGAGCGGCTCGAGTCGAAGAAGATCTCGAAGACCAACGCCGTCACCTCGATGCTCGACTACGACCTCGGCCCAGGGAACGTGCACGTCGGCCCGTCGGACTACGTGCCGTGGCTGACCGATCGCAAGTGGGCCTACATCCGCATGGAGGGCTCGTCCTTCGGCGACGTCCCGCTGAACGTCGAACTGAAGCTCGAGGTGTGGGACTCTCCCAACTCGGCCGGCATCGTGATCGACGCTGTGCGCCTCGCGAAGCTCGCGCTCAACAACGGGATCGCAGGCGCGCTCGAGGGCCCGAGCGCCTACCTGATGAAGTCGCCGCCCAAGCAGATCGTCGACGACGACGCCTACGAGCAGTCCGAGCAGTTCATCGAGCGCAACCGCCGCAAGGACGTCCCGGCCACGACGACGAAGCGCGCAGTTCCCGCCTGACCGAGCGCGCCGCTCGCTTGCAGCAAGACGCTTGGGGCTTGCTGCAGGCGAGTGCTCGCTCCTCCTGCCCGCACGGTATGTCGTCGGAGCTCGCCTTGCGGGCGCCCGAGAGCCTTCTCAGCGTGCTTCATTTCTGGCCGCTCGACGCGATCGTGGCCGTCGCGGCTGGGATCGCGGCCTTTGGGCCGCCCGACGCGCCGGATCGTCTCGGGGCGCCTCGAGCGAGGCCGAGTACGGCGACGAGCAAAACCAGGATCAGGTTGCGCGTCAGCACGAGCCAGGCCCAGTGAGACCCGAATGCGTAGTCGTCGAAGCGATGCGTCCCGTACCAGACGACGTCGGTGCAGAGAAACGCGGCGGTCAGGAGCGCGGTCGCGGCCAGGCCTCGCCGGCCACGGACGAGCGGGACGAGCGGGACGAGCCAGATCAGGTACTGCGGCGAGAGCACCTTCCCGAAGGCGATGAACGCGCAGACGCAAGCGGCGCAGGAGCGCACGAGCCGCTCCTGCGTGGGCTCGTGCCGGCCGAAATCGATCCAGATGGCGAGCAGCACAACGAGGCCGGCGACGACGGATGCGACCGCGATCGCACCGTGTCCGGATAGAGCCAGCGCACCGTGGACGCCGATCACGTGGGGATGCCCGAACGTCTTCAGGTACGACGCGGCGAGGCTCTCGATCTCGAGCGGGCGCGAGAGCTGGCCCCAGCCGCTCTCCCAGAGGCCGTTCGGCGCGAGAATCGCGAACGGCACGAACGCCGCGCCGAGGACGAGCGCGCCGACTCCAGCCGCTCGGGCAAGCTCGCGCTGGCCCCTCCGACGAAGCGTCCAGACGACGGCCACCGGGATCAACACGACCGGATAGAGCTTGGCCGCGATCGAAGCCCCGAGAGCCGCCCAACCCAACCGGTGGCGCTCGCCGAGCAACGCGGCGAGCGCAGCGAGCGTGAGCGCGGCGGGCCAGAGATCGAAGCGGGTCGAGGCGAGCGATCCGATCAGGAGCGGCGAGACCGAGATGTACGCCGTCGCGCTCGCCGAGCGGCCTATCCCAGCCACGAGCAGGAGCGAGCAAAGCCCGAGCACCCCCATCGTCCGCCCGAACCAGCGCGCATAGTCGTGAGGCCGCGACGGGTTCGCGACGAGCGTCGGGGCGACGAACACGGCCAGCGCCCCCGGCGGATACTCGACCGGAAAGTCACGATAGGGCACCTTCCCGTCCTGGATCTTCTGGGCGTAGCCCTGATAGAAGCCGACGTCAGATGAGCCGCGATGCGCGTAGAACGAGTGCGAGAGAAACGCCCACGACCACAGATAGACGACGACCGCGAGCGCGACGCCGAACAGGTACCGGCGCGACCATGAGGGGCGATGCGCATTCGCTCGGGCTCGGACGGCGCGGAGCGAGGTGCTCACCGGGCGATTCAAGCATCTGGCCGTTCGCATGAACGGGCGTAGGCGAGCGAGACGCCTCGTCCTCGGCGCCCTGGGGGCGTATTGCCTCGTCTCGTTCCTCTTCTTCGGGCTGCGGCTCCTCGTCGATCCCGGGTGGCAGTACCTCGGCCCGCACGACGATCCGCAGATCTCCATCTGGGCTTTCGCGTGGTGGCCCCACGCCATCCTCAACGGGCAGAACCCGTTCGTGACACCCGACTTCTGGGCACCGAGCGGCTTCAACCTGACCTGGTCGACCTCGCTGCCGGGCCTGGCGCTCGCGTTCGCGCCCTTGACGCTCGCAGTCGGGCCGGTCGCGGCCTACGACGTCGCGGCAGTCCTGATGCCTGCGCTCACCGCGTGGACGGCATTCCTCCTCTGCCGTCGGCTCACAGGAGCCGCCTGGCCCTCGTTCGCCGGCGGGTACCTGTTCGGCTTCTCGAGCTACATGATCGCGCAGCAGTCTGCCGGGCACCTGCAGCTGACGGCCGTCTTCCTCGTCCCGCTCGCCGCGCTCGTCGTCCTCGACGGCGTGCACGGGAGGGTCGGCGGCCGGGGAGTGCTCCTGCGCCTGGGCGTGCTGCTCGCGTTCCAGTTGCTCATCTCGACCGAGGTCGCCGTGACGATGACGCTCGCGCTCGGAGTCGCCCTTGCCCTCTCCTGCGTGCTCGTCCCGACCACACGTGGCGGGATTCGCTCACTTCTTCGACCGCTGGTCGGCGCCTACGCCTTCGCCGCGCTGCTGACCGCCCCCTTCCTCTACTACGTGTTCAGCGACTTTCGGCAGACGATCAACTCCCCCCAGGCCTACGTCGCGGACCTCGTCAACATCGTCGTCCCGACCAGCGTCACTCTCGCCGCGCGAGGGTGGACAGGCTGGGTCCACCTTCGCGGGAACAGCGGCGAGAACGGCGCCTTCCTCGCATTCCCGGCGCTCGTGATCGCCGCGCTCTACTCGTGGCCGCGGCGCCGCACGGCCGCGGCGCGCTTCCTGGTCGCGTCCCTGCTCGTGGCCGTGTTCCTCTCGCTCGGCTCCGAGCTGCGAGTCGACGGGCAGGGGATCACACCCCTCCCCTGGCTCGCTCTCGTCCACGTACCGGTCTTCGACAACGTCCTCCCGGCGCGGTTCACCGACTACGCAGCACTCTCGCTGGCCGCGATAGTCGCGATCTGGACGGCGTCGCGTCCCGCCCGAAGCCTGCTGCGGTGGGTGCTGCCGCTGCTCGCGATGGTCGCCCTGCTCCCCGACCTTTCCGGGAGCGAATGGTCGACGCGATACCAGGTCCCGCCGTTCTTCACAGACAGCGCCTACCGCACCTGCCTCGACCCGGGCGAGATCGTCCTGCCGCTGCCGATCTCCGACCGCGGCGATGCCGATCTTTGGCAGGTCGCGAGCGGCTTTCGCTTCCGGCTCGCCGGCGGGCGAATCGTCGCCCAGCCACCCGCGGCCGTGATGCATCCGGCCGCGATCGCACAGGTCGCCGAGGGGACGCTGCCCTCACCGGGGGGCCCGGACGAGACGAAGGCGATCGCCGAGTACATCCGGGAGAGGCAGGTCGAGAGTGTCATCGTCGACGCGAGCGAGAGCGGCATCTGGGCGCCGGTTCTTGCCCCGATCGCGACCGGCCAGGAGATCGGAGGAGTTCTCCTTTACAACATCTCATCGCTAGCCCCGAGTTGCGGCGGCAGTTGAATCGGGCCGGCGGTGACGAGCCAGGCGCGGAAGAGCTCGTCGGGAACGTGCCGGAACCCCGCGGCGAGTGTACTACGCTGAGCCTGTGCGCATCTGCCTCGTGACGCCGTTTGCGTGGTCGCAACCGCACGACGTGAACGAGCACGTCGCCGGCGTCGCCGAGGGGCTCCGCGACCTCGGCCACTCGGTCACCGTGCTCGCGCCCTCGACACGGGCCGCCGACCTGCTCGCCGGCCGCCGCGTGATCCAGGGTCATGCGCCCGCGAGGGAGGTGGTCGCGGTCGGCCCGGCCGTCCCGATCTCGCGCCGATCACAGATGGGCGTCCCGGTCGGCGTCCGGGCGAACCTGCGGCTCGCCCTCGCCCGCGGCCGCTTCGATGTCGTGCACGGCTTCGAGCCGGGGCTGCCCTCGCTCTCCTACCTCGCCCTGCGTGACACCGATGCGCTGACCGTTGCGACCTTCTGCTCGACCGACCGGCTCGGCTACCCGCCCGCCCGCTCGCAGCGCGAGAAGCTGCTCGGCCGACTCGACGCCTTGCTGGCGCTCTCCGAGCGGATCAGGGACGCAGCCCAGGAGCGCTTCCCCGGCGACTACGAGCTCGTCTCACCCGGCGTCTCGCTCGAGCTCTTCGAGCCGACGGCGAAGCGCAACCGGATCACCGTCGAGCTGCGGCCGAACGAGCGTCCGGGGGCGCGTGGCGTCCTCCACGCACTGCGCGAGCTGCCCGAATGGGAGGCCGTGCTGCTCCGGACAACGCCACTCGTCGGCCGACCCGTGATTCCGCGCGACCTTGCCGGGCGCGTCTCCGTCCGGACGGCCCGCGACGGCGCCGCCCGGGCGTCGCTGCTCGCGGACACCGCGATCTTTGTCCCCGGAGTTGACGGGCTGCCGCGGGTGCTGCTCGAGGCACAGGCCGCCGGCTGCGCGATCGCGGCCCCGCCCGGGGTCGACCTGCAGCCCGAGCTCGCTGCCGCCGCCGCGGCGCGCCTCGCCCAAGACGACGTGTTCCGGCAAGCAGAGGGAGAGCAGGCCTGGGCGCAGGCTGAGACGCAGTCGTTCGCAGACGTCGCGGCGCAGCTCGACGAGCTCTACGTCCGCTTGACGAAGCGCCGGCGAAGTCGCTCCCGCCGCCGCGCAGGCGACCCGCTCGCCGACCGGCCGTGGATCCTCGCCGACCTGCACATGCACACGTCATGGTCGTTCGACTGTGCCGTCGATCCGGCCGAGCTCGTCGACCACGCGGAGGCAGAAGGGCTCGGAGCAATCGCGATCACCGACCACAACGTCTTTGGCGGGGCGCTCGAGACACTCGACGAGGCCCGCGACCGCGACCTCGTCGTGATCCCCGGCGAGGAGATCAAGACCGACACCCAGGGCGAGGTGATCGGCCTGTTCCTCGAGCGGGAGATCCCACGCGGGATGTCGTTCGCCGACACGATCGCCGCGATCCGGGAGCAGAACGGGCTCGTCTATCTCCCCCACCCCTTCGACCGCATGCACACGATCCCGGTCCCCGCGACGATCCACCGGCACCTGGCCGATATCGACGTGCTCGAGGTCTACAACGCACGCCTCCTGTTCGACGCGCAGAACGACGAGGCCGTCCGGTTCGCGCGTAAATACGACCTCACGATGGGCGCCGGCTCGGACGCGCATGTGCTGCAGGGTGTCGGTACCGGCGCGCTGCGGATGCGCTCCTTCCGCGACCCGGAGGAGTTCCTGATCTCGCTTCGCAGCGCGGAAATACTCCGGCGGCCGAAGTCCCTGGCCTACCTCCAGAGCCTGAAGTGGATGGCGCAGGTCAAGGAAAAGGTCCGCTAGGCGAGAAAGGAGCTGTGCTCCGTGCCCGCCGCCGTGACGACAGACGAGATCTACAAGCGGTACCTCGACAAGGCGATCAGGGAGATCCTTCGCCTGGAGCACGAGGTCGCTGAAGCAGCGGGCGGAGCGCCCGTTGGGCAGCCAACCGGTCATCCGCTCGGGACGATCTTCCTGCTCAAGTACGGCGCGCAGGCGGCCGAGCTCCAGGAGGGCGTGGCATTTCACGGCCGCGCCGGCCACGCTCTGAAGAAGTCGCTCGAGCGACTGAGCGTCGACCCCGTCGAGGTGTTCGGCACGAACTGCCTGAAGTTCGCCGGCGCCGATGAGGAGACGTGCCGGGCGTGGCTCCGGCGCGAGCTGCGGATCGTGCAGCCGAAGCTCGTGGTCGTGATGGGCGAAGACGCGCTCGAGTTCCTCGTGAGCGCGGAGTTCCCGCTCTCGCGTCCGCTCACGGCTACGCTGGGCGAACTCCAGCAGTTCACCCCGACGATCGAAGCACTGGTCGTCCCGGATATCGACATCTCACTCGACGACCAGGCGGCGAAGACACGGTTTTGGAACGCGTTCAAGCCAGTCGGCCCCTGGTGGGCCGCGCTGCCGCCTTACTGATCCTCTTTGCCGCGCTGTGGGCGTGGTTCGAGGTGGCGCCGCACCTGCACCGGCTCTCGCTGGGGCAGAATGTCCTGCTGATCGGCGTCGTCGTGATGCCGGCAGTCTTCGGGCTCGCTCTGGCCGCGCTGCCGCTCCGCAAAGCGCCGGTGTTGACGGTTGTGGCGATTGTGGTCGTGCTCGTTGCCGCCGCGATCGCGCTCGGTGCGCTCCATTTCGACATCGCTTCCAACTTCGCGAAGTTCGGTGCGCTGACCGCGCTCGGCTGGGTGTTCCTGCAGTTGTTCGAAGGTCTCTATCTCGTCGTGGCAGTGGCGCTCGTGGTTCCGTTCGTCGATGCCGTCTCGGTCTGGCGCGGCCCGACCAGATTCGTCACCGACAAGCACCCCGCGGTCTTCACGAAGCTCTCAATCGCCTTCGTCGTGCCCCATACCCCGCCGGCAAGGATCGGGCTGCCGGACGTCCTGTTCTTCGCCGTCTTCCTCGGGGCGAGTGACCGTTTCGGGCTCCGCCCTTTCTGGACGTGGATTTCGATGTGCGCCGGACTCGGGCTCACGATCGCCGCAACGACCTACTGGAGCAACGGTGGCCTGCCGGCGTTGCCGGCGATCTCGCTCGGTTTCCTGCTCCCCAACGCCGACCTGATCTGGAAGCGGCTTCGACTCGAGCTCGAATCGAGACACAACCCGGACCTGGCGATCGACCGGCCGCCGGAGGAGTGAGAGCGCAGGGCTCAGGCGCGCTCGAGCACCGACACTGACTCGACGTGCGGGGTATGCGGAAACATGTCGAGCGGCCTCGTTCGGACGAGCCGGTAGCCGTACTCCTCGATCAGCCGCCTCGAGTCGCCCGCGAGGGTGGTCGGGTTGCACGAGACATAGACGAGGCGCGGCGCCGCGAGCTCGCCGAGCCTCTTCAGCGCCTTGCCGGCAAGGCCCGCCCGCGGCGGGTCGACGACGACGAGGTCGGGATCGCCGGTGCGATCGCGTAGCTCGCGCAGCACCTGGCCCACGTTCCCGGCGAAGAAGGCTGCGTTTCCGATCGAGTTCAGCTCGGCGTTCTCGATCGCGCAGGCAACCGACTCCTCGGAGATCTCGATCCCCCAGACCGTCAGCGCTCCCCCGGCGAGCGCGAGGGCGATTGTGCCGATGCCGCAGTAGAGGTCGTACACCGTCTCGCCGCCGGAGAGGGCAGCCTCCTCGCGCACGAGCTCGTAGAGCCGCTCGGCCATCCTCGTGTTCGTCTGCAGGAACGCGTTCGGTCGGATCCGGAAACGGAGGCCGCCGAGCTCTTCCTCGATCGCGTCAACGCCCCAGAGGAGCTCGGTCGGCAGGTTCGTGACCTCGGACGGGGTGTCGTTCACCGTCCACTGGATCGAGCGAACCTCGGGGAAGGCGTTCAGCACCTCGATCAGCCGCTCGCGGTCGAACCGCTCGCGCTCGTGGGTGACGAGCTGAACGAGCGTCTGACCGGTGTTGCGCCCCTCCCGGATGATCAGGTGACGGAGGTAGCCCTCCCCCTTGGCCTGGTCGTAGGCCGGGAGGTGCTCCTCACGTGCCCAGTCGCGCATCGTGTTCCGGATCCGGTTGCCGAGCTCGGTCGTCAGCCAGCAACGCTCGATCCCGAGCACCTCGTCCCAGCGCCCGGCGCGATGGAGGCCGAGCTCCGGGCCGTCGGGGCCGGGCGTGAACGAGTACTCCATCTTGTTGCGGTAGCCGAACAGCTCCTCGGCGGCCACGATCGGCTCGAGCGACGGCTCGGCGATGCCGGCAATGCGGCGGAGCGAGTCCTCGACCCATGCCTGCTTGGCGGCGAGCTGGGCTTCGTAGGCGAGATCCTGGAAACGGCAGCCGCCGCAGGTCGGGTAGTGCGCGCACGGCGCGTCGACGCGTTGGGGGCCGGCCTCGATCACCTCGGTCACGATCGCCTCCGCGTGGCGGCGCTGCACCTTGGTCACCCGTGCGCGGACCGTGTCGCCGGGGAGGCCGGCGCGAACGAAGACCACGAAGCCGTCGAGCCGCGCGACGCCGTTCCCGCCGAAGGCGAGCGAGTCGACCCGGAGCTCGAGCTCCTGGTCCCGCTGCACCGGCGCGGCCATGCCTGGAGCCTAGGCGAAGGGCTGCCTGCCGGGCCCGCCGACCCGTCCGCTGCGCCCGGGCGCGGAACGCTTGGCACGAACGCCGTGGCGCAACTGGCTCGAGTTCGTTGCACGGCGGGCGCTCCGATCGAGCGCGAACTCGACCGACCCGTCCTCGGTCGGTTGCGCAGCTCGAGCCGCACCCTCTGCGGCCCGAGACGGATGTGCGGCGAGCTCTATTGGAGGACGGTGATGTAGACCGAGCGCGCCTTCGGCCCGTCGAACTCACAGAGGAAGATCGCCTGGTAGCGACCGAGCGCAGGCGCCCCGTCCCGCAGCGGGATCAGCACCTGAGCACCGGCGACCGAGGCGCGGCCGTGCGAGGGGCCGTTCGGCCCGTCGCTGTCGTCATGGCGCCAGCCCCAGTCGTCGCCAACGAGCTTCTCGAACCCGTGCTCTAGATCCTCGACGAGCACGGGGTCGATCTTCTCGTTGATCGTGATCGCTGCCGTCGTGTGCGGCACGTAGACGAGAACGGCCGAGCCGGCAGCGCCGTCGATCGCCTCCCGCACCTGCTCGGTGATGTCGATCAGCTGGGTGCGACGCTCGCTGGTCAGGTTGATCTCGTGCACGGCCGCCTATGCTAGACGGGCCATGGCCGAAGACACGCTGACCAGCCGCGAACTCGACGCCTTCCGCGACGAGGCCGACCGCTTCATCGCCGCGCTCGACGAGGAGTACTACCTCCACCTCGCCGGCCACAAGGAATCGCTCGAGCTCGAGCCGATCTACGAGCGCCACGAGAAACTGACGCGGCTCGACACGGCGCTCCGATTCGAGCGTGCGCCGACCGAGCTGGCGCGCTTCGCCTGCGAGGGCTACCTGAGCGCCCTAACCCGCGAGCACGCCGAGAAGCTGGCGCAGGTCGAGTCCGATCTGGAGGTCGACGTCAACGGCGAGCCCATCCCCTACCGGATGCTTCGACCCGCGATGTCGAACGAGCCCGACCGCGACCGGCGCGAGCGGCTCGAGCGCGCCCGGCTCGAGTTGCTCGACCGTGAGCTGAACCCGGTGTACCTCGAGGCGGCGCGGATCGACCGCGATGCCGTCGTCAAGCTCGGCTCGCCGAACTTCTACGAGCTGTACAAGGGCTTCGGCTTCGAGCTCGACGAGCTTGCCGCGCAGTGTCGAGACGTGCTCGACGAGACCGAGGCCATGTGGGAGCAGGCCGGGGACAGGCTCTTCCGCGAGCGGCTCGGGATCAGCCTCAGCGAGGCGCGGCCGGCCGACGTATCGCGCCTTTTCCGCGCTCCCGAGCTCGACATCGCCTACCCCGCGGATCGCATGCTTCCCGCACTCGAGGCGACGCTCACCGACCTGGGCATCGACCTCCGCTCGCAGCGGAACGTCCATCTCGATCTCGACTCGCGGCCGGGCAAGAGCCCTCGCGCTTTCTGCTCGCCGATCGAGGTGCCCGGCAAGGTGATGCTCGTGATCCAGCCGATCGGGGGCCACGACGACTGGCGGGCGCTCTTCCACGAGGCGGGCCACACCGAGCATTACGCAAACACCTCGGCCGACTTACCGATGGAGGCGAGGCGGCTCGGCGACATGGCGGTCACCGAGGGTTGGGCGGCGCTCCTTGAGCACCTCGTCGACGAGCCCGCGTGGCTGAACCGGCGGCTCGACGTTCCCAAGGTGGGTGAGATCGCAAGCGCCGGCGGTGCCTCGATGCTCTATTTCGTCCGGCGCTACAGCGCGAAGCTCCTCTATGAGATCGAGTTCTTCCAGGCCGCCGACCCCGTGACGATGCGGCCGCGCTACGCCGAGCTGCTCACCTACGCGCTCAAGCTCCCCGCCAACCCGGAGAGCTATTTGGACGACATCGACGGGTCATTCTACGTGACCGGGTACCTCCGCTCGTGGGCGTTCGAGGCCCAGTTGCGCGATTTCCTCCGCAGCGAGTTCGGCAATGACTGGTTCGCCCGCCGCGAGGCCGGCGACCTGCTGCGCGAGTTGTGGGCGCTCGGCCAAGGGCCGAGCGCCGAGGAGCTGTTGCGGGACGTCACCGGTGCGACGCTGCACATGGGCTCGGTCGTCGACCGCATCCGCGAGAGCCTGGCGCGCTGAACGAGCGGGAGGCCGGTGGCCGCCCCGTCACGGGTGGAAATGGCGTCCTCCTCCTTACGCGGCTGCGCTCGCGCCTTCGATCGTGTCGGCGAGGTGCCTTCGACTCCGATCTCGATCTTCTTCGGCCTGACCTGCTCAGGCTTCGGAAGCATGGATCTCGAGCATGCCGTCCTTGTACAACGCCCCGATCGCGTGCCTCGACCGCGCCCCGCGGCAGACCGACCGAGCGCGAAAAGGTCCCGAAGGGACGCTCGAGGCGATGACAGCGAATCCGTCGCGCGACCAAGATTGTTACAACCACCAGAATAAAACCTTAGTGTCTTCTTATCAAGTGTGCTATGATCCGAGTTGACCAAGGAACCGAATGCCGTCGAGAGGTTTCAGCGATCGAGATGCTGGGAATCTCGGAATGGCAAGGAGCGTTAACGACGACATGCGTACCCTCACCGAAATCAAACAGGAGATCGACCGGCTCACCGACCGGCGTGCAGGTGTGCTGCACCAGCTGTCGGACGGTCACAACGCCGAGCTGGCACAGGAGCACAAGAAGCTCGACGAGCAGATTGCGCAGCTCTGGGATGAACAGCGGAGCGTTCGGGCCTCGATTCGCTTCGGCGACCGCGACCTGATCATCCAGCGCGCGCGCCACGAAGAGCGACTTTCGCGCGCGGCCTAGCCGCGTGAGCGACGAGGCGTCCCCGGCGCACCCGGGGGCGCCACGGGTCGTCCACTCACTCGAACAGCGGGAACCACGAGCGTCGCGAGGATCGCGGCCAGGGTGAGGTTCCGGGCGAGCACGAGCCACGCGTAGCGGAACTCGGTCTCGTAGAGGCCGTAGCGGTGCGACTCGAACCAGAACTGGGTATCGATTGCGGCGACGGCGAGAAGCCCTGTCGCCGCGACGCCGCGCCTGCCGTGCACGAGCGGGATGAGCGGCACGAGCCAGATCAGGTACTGCGGCGAAAGCACCTTTCCGAAAACGACGAAAGCGCACACCGACGCGGCGGCGTATCGGACGAAGCGACTCTCCTCGGCCGGCCCGCGAGCGAACGCGACCCAGAGGGCCGCGAGCGTCGCGACCTGCGCGGAGGTCGTGAGCACGCGAAGCCCGTGATAGCCCCCGACGGAGACGGAGTTGAGCGCGACCGTCAGCGACGGGTGTCCGAACGTGGTCAGAAACGAGGCCGGGAGGCTCTCGATCTGAAGCGGCCTGCCAAGCTGGCCCCAGACGCTCTCCCACAGACCGTGCGGCCCGAGGATCGCGAACGGAATGAAGACCGACGCCGCGGCGGCGAGCCAGAGCGCCACCCCGCGTACGAGCTCGCCTCGGCCGCGCCGCCGAAAGGTCCAGGCCACCGCAAGCGGGACGAGCACGAGCGGGAAGAGTTTCACCGCGAAGGCCCACCCGAGTGCCACCCATCCGAGCCGGTGCCGGTCACGGAGGAACGCGACGATCGCGCCGGTCACGAACACCATCGGCCAGAGGTCGAACCGGGTAAGCATGAGCTGACCCACGACAAGCGGTGAAATCGCGACGAACGCAACCGCGGGCGCAGTCGCCCGAGCGAGCACCACGAACCCTAGGCACGCGAGCCCGCAGACAGCCATCAGCCGCGCGAACCATCTCGCGTAGTCGACGGGGTCGGTGGGCTGCCCGGCGTAGGTCGGCGCGAGGAGCACCGGCAACGCCCCTGGCGGGTACTCGACCCCGAAGTCGCGGTACGGCACTTGGCCGAGCCGCATCTCAAGACCGTAGCCCTGGTACACGCCGACGTCCGAGATCCGCCCGTGCGCGTAGTACCCGTGATCGAGCACCACCCACGACCCGAGGAAGACCGCTGCGGCGAGCAGCGCTCCGATCGTCCGGCGTTCGCGCAGAACCGAACCCGCCGCTGATCGCACCGCCGTCATCGGCGCGACAGTACAAGGCTCCCACACCCCGGGACGCGCCAGATCGGCCGGGACGCTCGGCCACTCGAGGGGTTGGGCTCACCTCGGAGCGCGCCCGTGTCGCGTGCCGGCGCGCGCAGTTCAGCTCTTCGGGCTCACCGACCGATCTTTGCGAGAACGTCTCGCTGCTTCGTGCCGTAGTCGGGCGGAGCTCCTCGCGCAAGAGGCGAGCTGCGCGACGGATCTTCCCGTCCTCGAAGGTTTTCTGGGCAGCTCCGAACCGGACGCCAAGCGAGCTGTACATCGTTTTGGAGGGCAGCGCGCGCCAGCGATGCGCCATATAACGAGACGCGTTATCCCGGCCAATGTTCGAACGACTCCAGGCGCTGGTGGAGCGTCGTCCCGTCCCCCGGGATCAGGTAGTGCCAGTCGGCGTACATCCCCTGAACCGCGATCAGGGTCGTTAGCGCGATCGCCGCGATCAGCAGCCGGCGCGCGATCACACCCGGACCGTTTCGATCAGCGCTGCGAGGCCGAGCGCGAACACCGGCAGCTCGTCGATGAGCGCCCGCATCCCGAACGAATAGCCGTACGACCAGATCGACCAGCTCGCGACCACCCAGACTGCGACCGCGAAGTACACAACCGCTGAAACGAACACCGGGCGTGCGGTGCGCAGGAGGAGCGGGAGACCGGCGACCACGAGGATCAGCAGCGGTGTCCAGAAGAACAGGCCCTTACTCACGCTGAAGAGCACGCCCTCTAGGTGTGGGTGGAAAAGGTCGAGGTACTGCCCTTGCTCTCTGTAGGGGTCGACCAGCAGCGCGCGTGTGATCCGGTACCAGTACGCCGCCTGCGGGATGAGCACGAGCAGGAAGACGCCGGCGCCAACCGAGACCAGATCCAGATGACCCAGCAGCGAGCGCACACGCCTGAGCAGATCGTTGCGCCGCTCGACACCGACTAGCAAGCAGAAGACGAGCAGCATCAGATTCGTGGCGCGAACCAGGGCGAGGAGGCCGAGCGCCGCCCCAAGCGCGGCCGCACTGAGAATCCGCGGCCGTTCCCAAACTCGGAGCGTCAACCACACGATGAGAGCGAAACGCAGAACGAGTACGCATGGCTCATCGTCGTCTCGTAGGACCCGTATTCGAACACCGCCGCTCCAAACGTCATGG
>DATKRX010000073.1:0-7241 GCA_035531915.1 Gaiellaceae bacterium
ACTCAAGGAGCTCGCGACCCTCCACTGCGCTGACGAGGCCTTCGCCTCGAGGCAGGTGACGAGCCCGCGACGGTAGATCGAATGCGGGTCGACAAGGAAGACCCTCATTGCTCCGTGCCTCGGGCCTGGGCCCTAAGCCACGTGCTCCTCTCCCGGTTTCACCGCAGCGCCTGGACGACTCCACCTCGGCCGCGCCCTGTCGGGCAAATACACCATTTCGAGGCATGGTTCCGCCGGAAGCCGCCCGCCGTTGTCAGTTCTCACCTAAAATCGGGCGGTGGACGTCGCCTTCGAGGTTGCCGGAAAGTCATATGTAGTCTCGGAGCCGCAGGCGACGATCCTGGCGGACAACCTCCGCGTCCTCTCGAACTCCGACTTCGCCACCGCGGCGCGCCCCGCAGCGCTGATCGGCCGCGACGAGGATTGGCGGCTACACGCCGAGCAGCTCGCTGACTCGATCGAGGCGGCGCTCATCGACGGGTCGCCGGTACCGCTTCGGCTCGAAGGCGGCTCGGCCGATGCGACCTACTGCGTGCTGCGGCTCATGGTCGGCGCCGACACAGACGGGGCGGCCGGGCTGCGCGACGCACTCGGTGCGCCGGTGGTCTCGGGGCATCGTGCCTCGCGCGCCCTGGCGATCCTGCGGCCGGGCGAGCCCCGGCAGCTGTCGCGGGCCGAGATGCTCGAGCTCTTGGTCATCCTGTTCGTGCTCGCCGTCTTGACGGTTGTCGCGGGCGTTGAGTGGACGAGCACGTGGTACATCCTCGCACCGGTGATCGCAGCCCTCGTCGGCCTGCGGGTCGCGACCACCCTCACGACCGGCCGCTTTGCGTGGACCTTCGCCTCAGTTCTCTGGTTCGCCGTCTTCTTGGTACCCGCGGCCGTGCTCGTCACCTTGCTCGGCCTGCTCGCGGTCACCGTCCTGCGAAACTGACACGAACCCGCCGTCGCTGCGCCGTAACGATCTCGGGACGGCCGTCGCTCTACAGTCCGGTCATGGATGCGCCAACCTCACGGGTCGCCCTCACTCGCCTGGGGAAGCTTCGTTCGCCCGGAGCGGGGATGGCAACAGCGCTGGGCACGGCGGTCATGGCGCTGTTTGCAGCCTCGGTGCCTCTGGCTCTGCTCGCCCACCAGCTCGGGGGCGGCAGCTCGTTGATACTCGTGATCGCGTTCGTCGTCGTCGGCACCGTGGTCGCCCGTCACCAACCCCGTAACCCGATCGGCTGGAGCATGCTTGCCGCGGCGGGTTTTCTCGCCTTGAGCGCAGACGCCTCTCTCTACTCGGTGTTCGACTATCGGCAGCGACACGGGAGCCTGCCGCTCGGGCCGCTCGCGGTGCTCTTGCAGCCGACTTGGGCACCGGCGATCTTCCTCTTTGCGCTCTCGATCGTCCTGTTCCCGGATGGAAAGCTCCCGTCGGGCCGCTGGCGCTGGCCGATCGGGCTCCTGGTCGCGCTCGGCACAGCCTGGCTCGCCGGAGCGTTCGCGATCGCTGCGACCACGATCCTCGGGCACCGCATCCAGATCGAGCCGAGCGGCGACCTGGTGGCGATCGACCATGCGCGCGGCGGCTTTGCCTGGTGGTCCTCTGTCCAGTCGACCTTCTTCATCGTGCTCGCCTTGGTTGGGCTCGCCTGGCTCGCGAGCCGCGTCCCCGCCTACCGGCACTCGAGCGGCGAGCGGCGCCAGCAGCTCAAGTGGCTCCTCTGCGGAGGGATCGCAGCAGTGATCGGCGGCGTCGCGACCGTGCTGTTTTCGAACAGCGGCGGTGCGCTCGGTCTCTTCGGTCGGGTCGCGGTGGTCGGGGTGCTCGGGCTGCCACTCGGGATCGGGATCGGGATCCTCAAGTACCGGTTGTATGAGATCGACCGGCTGATCAGCCGAACGCTCTCCTACACGCTCCTCACCGCGCTGCTCGTCGGGGTGTTCACGGGCCTCGTCCTGCTCACAACGCGCGTGCTGCCCTTCTCCTCGCCGGTCGGTGTCGCGGCCTCGACGCTCGTGGCGGCTGCGCTCGTGAACCCGTTGCGCGGCCGGCTCCAGCGGGTCGTCGATCGGCGCTTCAACCGCGCCCGCTACGACGCGGATGCCCTGGTGGCCGCGTTCAGCACCCGGCTCCGGGACGCCGTTGACCTGGAGGCGGTCACGGCGGGCCTGCTCGAGACCGCGGCGCGCGCGCTCGAACCGGCGCACCTCTCGGTTTGGCTGCGTGGCGAGCGCGGTAAGTAATGGCCGCGGGGCTCACGCGCAAGCCGCTCCCGGGCGGTTCGAGGGTCACGGTGCGCTCACCATTCGACGAGCTTCCAGATCTCGGGCTCCATCACACCCTCCTCGCCGACCTCGGCAAAGATCGCGACCGCCGTCTTGAGGCGCTCGAGCGCCTCTTCGCGGCGGCCGGCGGCGTGGAGTAGGTCGGCGCTGTTGTTGGTCAGGGCCGCCTCGCGATGGCGGTCGCCGACGGCGGCGCAGAGGGCCAGTGCCTCCTCGGTCAGCTCGAGCGCGCGCTCGAGCTCGCCGTCGGCTCGATATGCGAGCGCCAGGTTGTTGAGTGCGGCTGCGCGCGCTGCGAGATCCTCCTGCTCGGCGGAGAGCGCGAGGCTTTGCTCGAGCTGACGCCGCGCTTCCCTGCGCTCGCCGCGACCCGAGGCGAGGATGCCGAGGATGTTGTGTGCCTGCGCGAGCGCCCGCCCGTCGCCTGCGGCGCCGGCGAGCGCGAGCGCCTGCTCGGCTAGGGCCTGCGCCTCGTCGTCGCGGCCGCTCCGGTGGGCGGTCAGGCTGCGGTCGGCGAGGATCCGCGCGCGCTCCGCACCACCGTCTGGCGACGCTTCGAGTGCCCGCTCGAAGGAGCTGTCGGCGAGTGCCCATTCGCCGCGGCGGTGGTGCACCAGCCCGATGCGGTGCTCGACGGCCCCGAGCAGCTCCTCCTCGCCGAGCGCGGCTGCCGCCTCATAGCTCGAGAGCGCACCGGCGTAGTCGCCTGCGAGAGTCCGTAGATCGCCGATTTGCTGGTGCAGGGCCGCCGCGTCGGGATGGCCGAGCGCGAGCGACTCCCGGAGATGGGCGAGGGCCTCGACGTTCGCGTAGAGGTCGCGGGCTCGCTCGCCGGCGAGCCGAAACCACTCTGCCGCTTCGCCCTCGCGCCCCGCGAGCAGCAGATGCTGCGCAATCGCTCCGGGCAGCGCCGAGCCGTCCGGCCGGGCGGCGAGAGTCTCCGCCGCCCGCCGGTGGAGCCGTCGTCGCCGGCCGCGGCTACACCTCTCGTAAGCGACCTTCCGCGCCTGTTCGTGCCTGAACTCATAGGTGCCGTCGAGCTCGCCGAGGATGCCGCGGCTCGCGAGCTCCTCGAGCGCGGCGACCGTCTCGTCATCGCCGCGCCCGCTCACGTCTCGGACGGTGTCGAGGTCGAACGGTCGCGCGATTACCGCCGCGGCTGCGAGCACCTGGGCAGCCAACTCGCTGCTCGCAGCGATCCGCGCCTCGAGCACCTCGCGCACGCCGGGCGGCACCGGCCAGTCCTCCCGCGTGTCGGCGCGAGCGTCCAGGTACTCGACGACGAAGAACGGCAGCCCGCGCGTCTCCTCGTAGAGCCGTGCGACGAGCTCCTCGGGAGCCCCGGCCATAGACGCCAGCTCGCCCACGTGGTCGAGCTCGAGCCGCGACGGGGCGACCCGCCGGCCGAGTCCCTGGCGCGAGGCGTCTGCGAGCATGCGCCGCGCGGGATGGGCGGGCGGCGTCTCCTCGGGCTGCCAGGTGAGGACGAGGAGTACAGGGTTTCCGCGCAGGCGCCGCGCCAGGTAGGCGAGCGCGTCGAGCGACGGCGGGTCGGCCCAGTGGACGTCGTCGACGAGCACGACGGCGGGCTTACCCCCGGCGGTCGCCGAGAGCACGAACTGGGCGATGCCGTCGAAGAACCGCGCCTGCGCGCCGGGGTCGTCGAGAGACGGCGTCGGGGGGGTCCCGAGCTCCGGCACGAGCCTTGCAGCTTCCGCGGCCGCCGCCCGCTCGACCGCGTCCGCGTTGCCCTCGTGAAGTGTCGCGCGGACGAGCCCGATCGCGGTGCCGAACGCGAGCCCCGCCTCGTGCTCGAAGCAGCGCACACCCACCGCGACCGCCCCCTGCGCGCGTGTCCAGGAGAGCAGCTCCTCGCCGAGGCGGGTCTTCCCGATCCCGGCCTCACCCTCGATCGAGACGAGCTGACCGTCGGGCTCGACCGAGCGGTAGGCATCGAGCAACGCCTGCCATTCCTGCTTGCGGCCGACGAGCGCGTGACCAGCGGGCTCGTGCAGAGCGGGCTCAGCGGGGACGGGCGCGGCCACCGCCGCCGCCTCTGCGCGCCCCTCGCGAACCGACCGGTAGAGCGCGGTCGTCGCCTCGATCGGCGTGACGCCGAGCTCGCGATGGAGGACCCGCACGCAGTCGCGGTACTGCTCGACCGCCGCGTTTCGCTCGCCGTTTCCGGAGTAGAGCTGGATCAGCCGACGGTGGGCGGGCTCGTGCAGCGGATCCAGTGCTAGCCGCCGCCGCCCGTGCTCGATCGCTCCCGTCCAGTCTCCGTGCGCTGCCCGCTCGTCGGCGACCCGGTCGAGCAGCCCCGAGAGCTCGCGCGAGTACGACCCTGCCCGGAACGACTGCCAGGTGTCGAACGCCGGGCTGTCGCGGAGGCCGAAGCCGGCCAGAAAGAGCCCGCGGTGCAGCCCGGCCGCCTGCTCGAGCGACTCGAGCCGGGTCTCGCTGGAGAGCCGCTGGAACTCGTCGACGTCGAGCAGCACGCCCTCGCGGTCGAGCGAGACCGAGTCGCGGACGACGGCGAGCCAACGTCCGCCGAGTGCGGCGCGCAACGTGGAAAGGGTGCGCCGGAGCGCCGCGCGCGCGCGTTCGTTGTTGTAGTTGGGCCACAGCAGTCCCGCCAGCGAGTCCCGGTTGTGCGTGCCGCCCTCGATCGCCAGGTAGGCGACGAGCGCCACCGCCTTGCGGGTGTCGACGGCGAGCGGCGCCCCATCGACCAGGGTGATGGGCGCACCGAGGAACGACAGCCGCAGCTCCACGGGGCGGATCGTAGACGCAACGGATCTCGGGCAGCGCGGGGTCCCGTAACGTTTTCGAGACGGTCCATGAAGTACAAGATCACTGTCATGGGTTTGCTCACACGGATCAGGCGCCGTTCGGCCGAGGAGCAGGCATCCGAGCAGGGGACCTCTCGCCCGGCCGTCGCACCGCCGCCGGCCGTGACCCTCGAGCTCGAAATCTCTCCCAACGACCCGATCGTGGCGTACTTCCAGGGCGCCACCGGCCCAGTCGTGATCGACAGCCTCGAGGTCGACTCACCGGCGCTCGAGCGTCTCAAGGAAGCAGGGGTGCAGCTCGCGGCGCCGCTCGTCAGCCAGGGCGAACTCGTCGGGGTGCTCAACCTCGGGCCGCGCCTCTCGGGCCAGGACTACTCCTCCGATGACCGGAAGCTGCTCGACTCGCTCGCCTCGCAGGCGGCCCCCGCGCTCCAGGTCGCGCAGCTCGTGCGCCGCCAGGAGGCCGAGGCGCGGTCGCGGGAACGGATCGAGCAGGAGCTGCGGGTCGCGACCCTGATCCAGCAGAACTTCCTGCCCAAGCAGCTCCCCGACCTTCCCGGCTGGGAGGTGACCGCGTACTATCGGCCGGCCCGCGAGGTCGGTGGCGACTTCTACGACTTCCTCGAGCTTCCGGACAACCAGCTCGGGATCGTGATCGGCGACGTCACCGACAAGGGCGTCCCGGCCGCGATGGTGATGGCGGCGACGAGGAGCGTGCTGCGGGCCTCGGCGCAGCGGATCATCTCGCCGGGCGAGGTGCTGAGCCGGGTCAACGACCTGATGTGCCCGGATATGCCGCCAAAGATGTTCGTCACCTGCCTCTACGGCGTCCTCGATGTCGGCAGCGGCCTGTTCCGCTTCGCGAACGCGGGCCACAACCTTCCGTATATCCGCACCGCCTCCGGGACGATCGAACTCCGCGCGACCGGAATGCCGCTCGGCCTCCTGCCCGGGAGCGAGTACGAGGAGACCGAGGGCGTGCTCGAGGCGGGTCAGACGATGCTGCTCCACTCCGACGGCGTCGCCGAGGCGCACGGCGCAGAGCGCGAGATGTTTGGCTTCCCGCGCCTCATGGACGTCGTCGGCGCGCGCCGCGGCGGGGCCGACGTGATCGGCCGCGTGCTCGCCGAGCTCGAGCGTTTCACGCCCGAGGGTTGGGAGCAGGAGGACGACATCACGCTCGTCGCGATCCGCCGCGACGGAGCCGGCGAGATCAAGCCGGAGCTTCCGGCGGTCGACGAGACGTTCTCGATCCCGAGCGTGCCGGGGAACGAGCGGATGGCGTCCGAGCGGGTCGCCGTGGCTGTCGCACCGCTCCGACTCGAGCCCGCCCGGCTCGAGAAGCTGAAGACAGCCGTCGCCGAGGCCGCGATGAACGCGATCGAGCATGGCAACGAGTCGAACGTGGATCTCCTCGTCGGCGTCGCGGTCCGCGCCGGCAGTGACGCGCTCTCGGTCCGGATCACCGATCGCGGCGGCGCGCGCCCGGTGGCAGAGGCTGAGCAGCCCAACCTCGAGGCAAAGCTCGAGGGGCTCCAGAAGCCGAGAGGCTGGGGGCTCTTCCTGATCCGGGCAATGGTCGACGACGTCCGCGTCGAGAGCGACGGGGACGACCACACGATCGAGCTGATCATGCAGCTCGAGGAAGGCACCAATGAACACGACTGAGTTCCAGGCCGCCGTCCGGCGCGACGGCGGCCTCGCCGTCCTCGATCTGAGCGGGCAGATCAGCGCCGCCGCCGAGAGCGGGCTCGAAGAGGCCTACGCCGAGGTGGCCGGAGAGCCGAAGGTGCTGCTCGACTTCGCAGACGTCGAGTACATCAACTCGACCGGAATCGCGCTGATCGTCGGGATCCTCGCCGAGGCGCGCAAGAAGGGACAGGAGCTGCAGGCGGGCGGCCTCGCCGAGCACTACCGGGAGATCTTCCGTATCACGAGGCTCTCGGACTTCATGACGATCCTTGACGACCAGGAGACGAGGGGATGACGAACGAGGCGATGCGGGTTCGCCGGATCGATGCGGCGAGAAGCGTGATCGAGATCCACGGCGACCTCACCTCGGGATCCGAGGATGCGCTGATGGAGGCTTACGCGCAGGCGAGCGAGGGCGATGTACAGGCGGTGGTGATCGATTTCACCGGCCTCGAGTACATGAACTCGGGTGGGATCGGGTTG